>JAHEMY010000102.1 GCA_024643425.1 Flavobacteriaceae bacterium | reverse complement strand
AAGGGTTTACGTTTGAAGAAATAAAAGATTTGTTTCTTCATAAACACGGAAATACATTGAGTACAAAAAATCTAATTCCTTTTGATGAAATCAATGAAAAAATTTGGACGGTTCAAACCGAAATATTTGCCCCCTGTGCTGCGTCTAGATTAATTACACAAGAACAAATTGCTTCCATGATTGAAGCAGGACTCGAAGTTATTAGTTGTGGAGCCAATGTGCCTTTTGCAGATAAAGAAATATTTTTTGGACCCATCATGGAATACACCGACGAGCGTGTTAGTTTGATTCCGGATTTTATTAGCAATTGTGGAATGGCGAGAGTATTCGCGTATTTTATGGAGCGAAAAGTTCAAATGACAGACGAAGCGATTTTTAACGATACTTCAATGACTATAAGGAATGCTATTCAAAATACCTTCGCTAATAATAGTGATAAAACAAATATTAGTAAAACTGCTTTTGAAATTGCATTGAATCAGTTAATTTAGGGCATTACTAATTCTTAAGACTTTCTATGGAATCAATAATCATATTAGTTTTCGTGATTGGGTATCTCTCGATTACTTTAGAGCACCCCCTTCGATTAGATAAAACCGTACCGTCACTTATCATGGCGTCCTTAATTTGGGCTTTGTTAGCGGTAGGATTTAGTGCAGGCTGGTTTAATATTATCGATACGCACGATTTTGTATATGATTTTACTGCAGGTGGAGAGGATGCGCTCCATGGATTTGAAAATACCTTATTGCATCATTTAGGGAAAACTGCTGAAATTCTCATTTTCCTTATTGGAGCTATGACGATTGTGGAAATCATCGATTTACATCGTGGTTTTGAAGTTCTTAAAATGGCCGTTAAAACCAGAAGTAAGAAAAAGTTACTCTGGATTATCGGAATCCTTGCTTTCTTCTTGTCGGCGATTATTGATAACCTTACCGCAACCATTGTATTGGTTACGCTACTTCGTAAGCTCATTCACAAAAAAGAAGACCGTATTTGGTTTGCCTCTCTTGTCGTAATTGCAGCAAATGCAGGAGGAGCATGGTCTCCCATTGGTGACGTGACAACGACCATGTTGTGGATTGCCAATAAAGTTTCGGCGCCCGGATTGATTGAATTTGTGGTCTTACCGTCTATTGTTTGCTTTATTCTCCCCTTCTTTATCGCATCTTATATGAAGCCTTTTCAAGGAGAAGTGCAAATTGATGTTTCCGAAGATAAAGTCAGTGAAAAGTTACTTAGCAGTAGAACCATGCTTTTTTTAGGGCTGGGAATGATTGTTTCTGTACCTGTATTTAAAACCTTAACACATTTACCTCCATACATGGGGATGATGTTTGCTCTTGGTATTGTCTGGCTCGTTTCAGAATATATTCATCCTGAAGAAGATTTTAGCAAGGAGCGTCGCCATTTATATTCGGCTCATAAGGCTTTGTCGCGTATTGAGATTTCAAGCATCCTTTTCTTCTTAGGAATCCTTATGGCAGTCGCCGGATTAGAAACATTGGTCTTTGGACTTTCTGAAGGAGGCGAGCAAGTAGGAACTTTACGTTATTTAGCTGAGGTCCTTCAAGCCGCTATTCCTAACCAAGATGTAGTGGTACTCTTATTAGGAGTATTTTCTGCGGTAATCGATAATGTGCCTTTAGTGGCAGCATCCATTGGAATGTACGACTCTCCAACAGACTCTGTATTGTGGCATTTCATCGCATACTCTGCAGGAACCGGTGGAAGTATGTTAATCATTGGATCGGCCGCAGGTGTCGCTGCCATGGGTATGGAGCGTATCGATTTTATATGGTACCTTAAGAAAATAGCATGGCTCGCCTTTGTTGGTTTCTTAGCCGGTGCAGGTGTATTCTTGTTATTTGAACGAGTATTATTTCATCACGTATAACAATTTCCCAAGTCGAAACCCGTTAATCAATAAACAATTCTACTTATGCTGAACTTCCTTATTCAAGAAGGGGCTGAAGATGCTTTGCAATCTTTAGAACCTGAAGTGACCGAAAAGACCTTATCCATCATGGACTTGATCATGAGTGGAGGGCTAGGAGGTCAAATAATTATTGCGATTCTTTTCGTCTTGCTTTTTGCCGCAGTTTACATCTATTTTGAACGGTTATTTGCGATTAAAGCAGCCTCGAAAATGGACCGTAATTTTATGAATCAAATTAGAGATAATGTTTCCAGCGGAAATATCCAGGCAGCAAAACTTTTATGCGCACAGCAGAATACTCCGGTATCCAGACTTACCGAAAAAGGAATCTCCAGAATAGGGAGTCCCTTGGAGGATATCAATACGGCTATTGAAAATGCCGGACGTTTGGAGGTTTACAAACTTGAAAAGAATGTAAGCATATTAGCAACCATCGCCGGTGCGGCTCCCATGATTGGTTTCTTGGGTACCGTAATTGGAATGGTACTTGCCTTTCATCAATTAGCAACAAGCAGCGGTCAAGCCGAGATGGGAAGCCTCGCTGAAGGTATTTATACCGCCATGACAACCACCGTGGCAGGATTGATTGTGGGTATTATTGCTTACATAGGATATAATCACCTGGTGGTTCGAACCGATAAGGTCGTGCATCAGATGGAAGCGACTGCGGTTGATTTCCTTGATCTTCTAAACGAGCCTGCTTAATGAATTTGAGAGGACGAAATAAAATAAGTGCCGAATTCAGTATGAGTTCCATGACCGATATCGTGTTTCTCCTGCTGGTATTCTTTCTGCTTACATCGCCCGCCATTACGCCGGATGCCTTAGACTTAATTTTACCGAAAGCCAAAGGGAAGTCAACCAATCAACAAAAGGCGTCTGTGAGTATTACCAAGGATGGCGCTTATTACGTAAATAAAGAGCGCGTTAGTGAATTTGGCATAGAGAAAGAACTTAAATCGGTACTTGCCGGTCAGACAGAACCTACCATTATATTGCGTGCCGAAGAGGGTGTCCCAATCGAAGATGCCGTTTTTGTGATGGACATTGCAAATAAGAATAACTTCAAAGTGGTGTTGGCGGTACGCCCCAATTAGATGAGTTTATTAGATACCCAATATAAACGAAAGAGTATGACGATTACCGTGATTCTTCACGTGATCTTACTTTTGCTTTTGTTCTATTTTGGGATGAAATATTTAGATCCTCCTCCGGAAAATGGTATTGCTGTGAATTTTGGCACCACCGATTTTGGACAGGGTGATGAGCAGCCCACAGAGCCTGTAAAAACTGCCCCAAAGGAAACCACTCCGCCTCCGGTTCCGGAAACGAAAACCGAGATTAAAGAAGAGGTAGTAACACAAGATAATGAAGAAGCTCCCGTAATTAAGAAAGAGGAAAAGAAAGAAATCGTAAAGGAAACCCCTAAAGAGGTTCCAAAAAAGGTGGAGCCTAAAAAGCCGGATCCAAAACCCGATAAATCTACCACCGACGCACTTTCTAGCTTGATCAACGGTCCAAAGAATAATGGCACGGCTTCCGGTAGTGAAGGAAATGATGATCAGGCCGGAGATAAAGGAGATCCTAACGGAGATCCCAATGCAAGTAGTTATTACGGAAATGGGAAGGGACTGGATGGTGATGGGAACTACTTATTAGGAGGTCGAAAAGCCTTGAATAAAGAAAAATTCACGCAGGAATGTAACGAAGCCGGAAGGGTCGTCGTGAGCATTGAAGTGGATCGTTCAGGTAAAGTAATTAGCGCAACTGCAGGGGTTCGTGGCACTACGAATAATTCGAAATGTCTATTGGATCCTGCAAAAAGAGCAGCCTTGGCCACACGTTTTAATTCGGATGATAAGGCTCCCGCCAAACAGATAGGAAAGATCATCTACAATTTTAAACTTTCCGAATAAGTTTTTCTAAAAGAAGTATCTTTAGAAAAAATTTTCAAATGAACTATTTTGCTTCCTTGCTGCTACTTTTTATGGCAGTTTCTTGCGTTGATAACCAAAAAGAAATAGCCTCGAATTCTGCTGAAGAATTCCCTTCCAATTACATGTTCATGCAGCGTGCTTACCCAACGGGTGCGATTAAAACGGACGCTTATAAAACTGCCATTCAATGGAAAAAACAGCAACAGCGCAGTGCTGGCGGGAGTTGGGAATTTGTGGGTCCAACGAACATTGGAGGACGTATAACCGATATTGAAATTCCTTTCGATCAGCCTTCGACCTATTTTGTGGGAGCGGCATCCGGAGGAATTTTTAAAACTACCGACGCCGGAGCTTCCTGGAATTCAATTTTCGATGAACAACAAATGTTATCTATTGGCGATATTGAAATTTCAAAGAACAATAGCGCTATTGTGTGGGTGGGAACCGGAGAACCGAATGCCGGAGGTGGTTCACTTGCCTATGATGGCGATGGAATCTATAAAAGTGAAGACGGAGGAACAACTTGGGAGGTAAAAGGATTGCCTGATGTTGGAAGTATTGGAAAAGTATTGATCGATCCAAACGACAATAATACAGTTTTCGTAGGGGCAATGGGTCCACTTTTCAAAAATGATAATAATCGTGGGGTTTATAAAACCTCCGATGGAGGAGCAACCTGGGAGCAAAAACTCTTCGTGAGCGATTCGACTGGTGTTATCGATATGGCAATGCATCCAAGTAATGGCAATATAGTATATGCTGCTAGTTGGGAGCGCGTGCGACGACCTGAACGGAATCATTATTTTGGAGAAACCTCCCGAATCTACCGAACTACCGACGGAGGTGAAAATTGGACCGAATTAACCAATGGACTGCCAACGACGAGTACCAACAAAGGACGTATTAGCATTGATATTTCCCAATCCAATCCAAATGTACTCTATGCCCACTTTACGGATCCGAACGGAATTACGGGAATCTATAAAACAGTAGATGGGGGTGATACTTGGGCCACCTTAAATGCAGGAAATGTGAACGGGGCATCTTATGAATGGTGGTTTGGAGGACTCTTCATCGACCCTACAGATGAAAATAAAGTATTCTACACAGGATTTACAAATTACAAAACTACCGACGGCGGAGCCACATGGAATGATACGTTCAATAATGTTCATGTCGATCAGCATGTCATCGCGTTTAGTCCCATTAATTCGGAGGAGGTTCTTTTAGGAAATGATGGCGGACTTTATACATCGAATAATGGTGGATCGAGTTGGACCAAAGAAGAAACACTTCCGATCACACAGCTCTATCGTTGTTACGTGGACCCCAATAATGAAGATAAGATCTATGCGGGGGCCCAGGATAATGGAACCAATCGCACGCAAACCGGTTCAGAAAACGATTGGCAATCTATTTATGGAGGGGATGGTTTCCAGCCTTTGGTAGATCATGAAGATACGAATACCATTTTTGCCATGTATCAATATGGTAATATAGGGAAATCAATAGATAATGGCATTAATTGGAACGGTGTGAATGCTCCCGGTTCAAGAAAGAACTGGAACACCCCGGTTTCTTTTGATCCAAACGATTCCCAAATAATGTATTACGGTGCTAATCAACTGTATAAGTCAATCAATGGCGGGATAAATTGGAATGCCATAAGTCCCGATTTGACCAATGGTCCCGGAGGAGGGAATTTAACCTATGGGAGTTTAACCACCGTTGATGCGTCTGCATTTAATGCAGACAAGATTGTTACTGGATCTGATGATGGAAATGTTTATTTAACTGTCGATGGAGGGGCTAATTGGACAAAAATTTCGGAGTCATTGCCCAACCGTTGGGTAACTAAGGTATTAACTTCGGTCACACAGCCAGGAACCATTTATGCAACCTTTTCGGGCTACCGCTGGGGAACCAATGAAGGTCATGTGTATGTAACGTATGATAATGGCGTCACTTGGAATGATCTTAGCACTACGATCCCGGATGTTCCGGTAAACGATATCGTTGAAGATGCTTCGGGCAAATTATACATCGCCACCGATGTTGGGGTGCTCGCGTCGGGAAATGGAGGAGCCCTTTGGGAGCCTTTAGATTCCAATATGCCGGCGGTGGTGGTAACGGACCTCCATATACATGAGGCTTCACAATTCCTTTATGCAGCTACTTATGGTAGATCCATGTATAAGTTTGATTTGTCGCAGGTAATTCTTGGAAATGAATTACCCATGCAAGAGGATGCTTTTGTGATGTTTCCCAATCCGGCGGATGGGCAAGTAAACATTCAGATGGAAAGCGGAACCATTGAAACTATAGAGGTATTCGATGTAAATGGACGTCTACAGTTTTCAGAAACGTTTGAAGTTCCTTCAGCTAAAATTAATCTAAACCAATTAGCTTCGGGTGTTTACTTTGTAAAGGTTACTTCAGGAAAATTTCGAAGTACTAAAAAATTATTGGTTCGTTAAATCGAAGACTATCAACTATCAGGAATCCATAGCATGGCTTTTTTCTCAGCTCCCGATGTATCAGCGAGTTGGGAAAATGGCGTACAAAGCGGATCTTAACAACACCTTATTGTTGGCAGAATACTTGGGTCATCCTGAAAACTCTTTCAAAAGCATTCATGTGGCCGGAACCAACGGAAAGGGCTCTACAAGTCATATGCTGGCATCAGTGCTCCAAGAAGCCGGATATAAGGTGGGCTTGTACACGTCTCCACATTTAAAAGATTTTCGGGAGCGCGTTAAGATCAATGGGGAAATGATTTCTAAACGATACGTTTCTTCGTTTATAAAAAATCATCGTGCATTTTTCGAAGCGAACCAGCTTTCTTTTTTTGAAATGACCGTCGGTTTGGCGTTCGATTATTTTCGAAAAGAACAAGTCGATATTGCGGTGATTGAAGTAGGGATGGGGGGTAGACTTGATAGTACCAATATTATTACCCCTGAAGTTTCAGTAATCACGAATATAGGCTTGGATCATACCCAATTTTTAGGAGATACCTTAGCCCTTATTGCCAAAGAAAAAGGCGGGGTTATTAAAAAGGGAATTCCCGTGGTGATAGGCGAATTTCAAGAGGAAACAGCACCGGTATTTAAAGAAATCGCTTCACAATTAGCCGCACCTATTTTTTGGGCCGAACAAAACACAAGTGAGTTATTTCCATGCGACTTGGTTGGAAATTATCAGAAGAAAAATCAGCGTACGGTTTTAAGCACGCTCGAAGTACTTAAGGATCTTCATTGGAAGATCAATCAAGAGTCCATTAAAAAAGGATTGGCCCATGTAGTTCAGAATACAGGCTTATTGGGAAGATGGCAGTTGCTTCAAGAAAATCCAAAGGTAATTTGTGATACGGCTCATAATAAGGAGGGGCTGACCTACACCATGAATCAGTTAAAGGAGCATCCCTATAAAAGGCTTCGGATTGTTTTTGGGGTGGTAAGTGATAAGGATCTTCCGGCAGTGTTTCCTTTATTGCCTATGGAAGCTGAATATTATTTTTGTGCTCCTGAAATTCCGAGAGCAATGCCGGTGGAGGAATTGTATGAAAAGGCAACCGCCTATGGATTGAAAGGGGAGGCGTTTACAACGGTTATAAAAGCGTATAAAACAGCATTTAGAGCTTCTTCGAAGGAAGATCTTATCTATGTGGGAGGAAGTACCTTTGTTGTTGCTGAAATTTTGTAGTTTTTTTGAAGATTTTTGTTTGTGAGTAATAAAAACTAATTTATATTTGCACCCGCTAACACACCGAACGAGTTTAGGTTGGTTAGGTTCTTTAAAATAGGGCGCTTAGCTCAGTTGGTTCAGAGCACCTCGTTTACACCGAGGGGGTCGGGGGTTCGAATCCCTCAGCGCCCACATCAAGCACAATCCCGTTGAAGAAATTCAACGGGATTTTTTTATTCCCTAAACCCAAGCTTGCTTGTGGTTTTAAGGGAATAAAAAAAGGCTTCAGGTTGCAAACCTGAATGGATTGTATTTGCAGGAGTGGTTTCGTGTTGGGAACTGCAATCCCTCGTTGTGGTTTTAAGGGAATAAAAAAAGGCTTCAGGTTGCAAACCTGAATGGATTGTATTTGCAGGAGTGGTTTCGTGTTGGGAACTGCAATCCCTCTTTGTGGTTTTAAGGGAATAAAAAAAGACTTCAGGTTGCAAACCTGAATGGATTGTATTTGCAGGAGTGGTTTCGTGTTGGGAACTATAATCCCTC
>JAHEMY010000018.1 GCA_024643425.1 Flavobacteriaceae bacterium | reverse complement strand
TTATCAAAAGAAAAACCCGCCGACCGTTTGAGAAGGTGCGACGGGCAATTCAAAAAAACTAACCAACCAAAAAACTTTGTATTTTTTGAGTTACAGTAACCAACCACGAAAACTGCAACTGTTATAATTAAAGCAATTGGCGTGCCAAAAAGTAAAGAAAGAATTAAAGTTTTCTTAAAATCAAGCAGTAGCTTAGTTTACAACAAACTTGTCTGTTTTGATCAAGTTACCGCTAGAATAGAGCTGATACAAATACAAACCTGAAGAAAATTTTTTCGCAGCAATTGGATGAACTAGTTTATCGATGCGCTCATCTGCAAAAACTTTTCCGGTTACATCATAAATTTTTATTTGATCAATGCCAAAGCCTGGAGGAAATTGTAGTACAGAAGTTTCTGTTAGTGGATTAGGGAAGAGTTTTATTTCATTCTTAAGAAAATCTGAAGTGTGTAAGGTGGTATTATCACACGAGGTCGCTCCAAACATAAAATAGGTTTCACCTTCGGTGGTGAAACACGCAATGATTGTAGTGCCAGAGACATCTATTGTTTCAGACATTAGATCAAAACCTGTCCAATTTCCAATTCCTTCAATCCAAGCATACTGACCTCCTGAAAAATATTCTTCAAAAGTAATTACTTTTCGATTTTGCCCCGCAATATCGACATAATCTACACTTTCGACATGTAGTTCAGTTTCATATACCCAAGATAGAAGATCGGGAGATGCACACGAACTAAAAGATGGAAACCCAGAATACGCCGACTCCATCACATTAAAAACATCACCTACTTCTAGGCTAAAGTCAAATAAGAGAAATTCTTCTTGCAAAAAATCGTTGTATTTGTAAACATAGCCATTATCCTCACGGAGCAAGCAGCTTTCATTTCCAGACACCAAAGTTTGGTAGTATTCGAGACCATCAATTTCCACTACTTCCCCAAGAGAAAGTTCTCGGGTTATAGTAAAGGAATCGCCTTTGAAAGGCTCATAATAAATATCAACATTCCATGAATTGCCTTCTTGCAACATAGGAATGTAATCTTGTGAAAATCCTAGTGAAGTGAACATTATAAAAAGAGCCGTGAATAGTATTTCCATGGTTTATTGTAAAAAGAAATCCTAATTTACTAAATCTAATTTACTAAATCTTTTCTATTAAATAACTGGCTGTAAAGGAAGTATCCGATGTTGAAACTTCCTCAGGAGTTCCTTGAGCGATGATGGATCCGCCATTTTCACCGCCTTCTAAACCTAGGTCGATAATAAAATCGGCGCACTTGATCAAATCCATATTGTGCTCCACAACAATCACGGTATGTCCTTTATCCAATAAAGCGTAGAAGGAGGCTAATAATTTTTGAATATCATGAAAATGAAGCCCCGTAGTAGGTTCATCAAAAATAAATAAGGTCTTGTCCTTAGTATCTCCTTTCACCAAAAAAGACGCCAGTTTTATACGTTGTGCCTCACCACCGGAAAGGGTAGAAGAGCTCTGGCCTAATTGCACATAGCCTAATCCAACATCTTGCAATGGCTGAAGTTTGTTGGTAATCTTTGTTTGGTTATGAAGCGAAAAGAATGCAATGGCATCGTCAACGGTTAATGTCAAGATGTCGTGAATACTTTTATCGTGGAACTTTACCTCAAGCACTTCTTTTTTGAAGCGTTTTCCACCACAGGTATCACACTCCAAATGCACGTCGGCCATAAATTGCATCTCTATGGTCACTTCGCCATCGCCTTTACAAGTTTCGCATCGTCCGCCGTCCACATTGAAACTGAAGTGTTTGGCTTGATATCCTCTAATATCACTTAACTTTTGGTTCGCATATAAATTGCGAATGTCGTCGTAAGCCTTAATGTAGGTTACCGGATTCGAACGGCTCGAGCGTCCGATAGGGTTTTGATCGATAAATTCGACACTTTTAATTTTATCCAGATCACCTTTTAGTTCGGTAAATTGACCTGGCTTTTCACCATAGCCTCCAATATGGCGCATGAGGGCAGGGTAGAGGATTTTTTTAACCAAGGTGCTCTTTCCGCTACCGGAAACTCCGGTCACCGCCGTAAATACCCCTAATGGAAAGGTAGCGTCGATGTTTTTTAAATTATTATGTCGTGCCCCAATAATATTTATGGAACCTTTTGATGAACGTCGTTTTGCCGGGACTTCAATTTTTTTCCGTCCATCCAAGTATTGAGCTGTGAGGGAATCACTCTTAAGGATTTCATCGAAGCTTCCCTCAGCCACGATTTCACCTCCGAAGGTTCCTGCTTCCGGTCCGATATCAATAATAGCATCGGCCGCTTTCATAATTTCTTCGTCGTGCTCCACAACAATGACGGTATTCCCTAAATCTCTTAGCGATTTAAGGACACTAATAAGTCGTTCGGTATCCTTGGGATGCAGTCCAATACTAGGTTCATCGAGGATGTACATGGAACCTACCAAACTACTTCCTAACGAAGTAGCTAAATTAATTCGCTGGGATTCACCTCCCGAAAGGGTGTTGCTCTTTCTGTTAAGGGTTAAGTAGCTTAATCCAACATCCATTAAAAAACGAAGTCGGTTGTTAATTTCAAGTAACAAGCGTTTTGCCACCTGCTGCTGGTACTCGTTCAATTCCAGCTCTTTAAAAAAAGCTGCTACTTTGTGCAGTGGGAGCTCTACCAATTCTTGAATCGATTTCCCACCAATACGAACAAAACTAGCCTCAGGCCGTAAGCGCTTCCCGTTGCAAGTGCTACACTTTGTTTTACCGCGATAACGCGATAGCATTACGCGATTTTGAATTTTATAACTTTTAGCTTCTAATTGAGCAAAGAACTCGTTGAGACCCTCAAAGTGCTTATTGCCTTCCCAAACCAATTGTTTTTGTTCATCCGTAAGTTGAAACCAAGGCTTGTGAATGGGGAAGTCAAATTTATAGGCATTGTTCACCAATTGATCGCGATAGTACCCCATGCTTTCACCGCGCCAAGGGAAGACCGCATTTTCATAAATAGACAGCCCTGTATTTGGGATAACAAGGTCTTCGTCGATTCCAATCACATCGCCGTAACCCTCACAAGTAGGGCAAGCCCCATAAGGATTGTTGAAGCTGAACAGATGTACATTAGGTTCGAGAAACGTTATACCGTCCACTTCAAAGCGGTTGTTGAACTCTTTGATTTTTTCTGTAGAAAGATTTTCCAAAAATAATTCCCCTTTGCCTTCAAAGAATGCCATACCTACCGCATCGGCCAAGCGGTTCCAGAAATCTTCATTGTCTTGAGTGATTACTCGATCGATCACCAATTGGATATCTTTTGGAAAAGAGGATCCTTTTAATTCGTCGAGACGCAGCACTTGCCCTGCCATTTTTACTCTAGCATAACCTTGTTGCGCAAGGGTCTGAAGCTTATTTTCCATGCTCCGACCTTCTTCTAAATGAATGGGCGCCAAGAGCAATAGTTTTTCACCTTCAGGAAAGGTTTTCACAAATTGGATCACATCGGTGACCGTATCTTTTTTTACCACAGCACCGGAAACCGGAGAGTAGGTAATTCCAATTCGGGTGTAAAGTAATTTGAGGTAATCGTAAATTTCTGTTGAAGTCCCAACTGTCGACCTAGGATTGGTTGCATTTACCTTCTGTTCAATGGCAATGGCCGGTGCAATTCCCTTAATCGAATCTACTTTAGGTTTGTCTAATCGACCTAAAAACTGACGAGCATAGGATGAAAGGCTTTCAACATAACGACGTTGTCCTTCCGCATAAAGGGTGTCGAAGGCAAGGGATGATTTTCCACTTCCCGATAAACCTGTAATCACCACCAACTTATTTCGTGGGATGGCCACGGAAATATTTTTCAGATTGTGGAGCTTTGCTCCCTGAATAATGATGTTTTTCTTTGTATCTAAGGCGATTTCGGGCAAGTTGAGTCTTCGTTTTAATTCAATTTTGCAAAGATACTATTTCAGTAGGAGATAATAAATGTAGACTTGATTTTATTCAAATTGACTTTCATCAAAATTGCTCCAAACTCAGTTTTTTAGCTAAGTAGTTTGAAATGTGAATTCTAGCGAATTTTGGAGTTGTTACTCACAACAAAAGGGAGGTGGTTCACATCATCTTTTCGGAAAAAAGCCACATTTTTTTGCAATTGAGAAAATATTGTTGTTATATTTACCCTCATCAACATAAAAAAGTTGCCTATAGCATACCATTACTTTAAATAAACAGATTCACTAAACAACCAGAAACCAATAGTTGTTTATTTATTAAAAGTATGGATATGAAACAAAGCACAAGTTGTGATGCGCTTTTAGTGAGCGCCTACATGAAAGGTAACGAAGCTGCACTGTGTGAATTAATCACCCGCCACAAAGACCGAATTTTCCGATTTATATATTCTAAAGTTTACGACAGAGACGTAGCTGAGGATATTTTTCAAGACACCTTTATTAAAGTTATCAAAACCCTTAAGCGTGGAGCATACAACGAAGAAGGAAAGTTTCTTCCTTGGGTTATGCGCATCGCTCATAATTTGGTTATTGATCATTTTAGAAAGAATAATCGGATGCCGAAGTTTGAAAATAATGACGATTTCAATATTTTCTCGGTGTTGAGTGATGGCGCACTGAATGCGGAAAAAGCAATTATCAAAGATCAGGTCGAAAGTGATGTCCGCAGGCTCATAGAAGAGTTACCGGACGATCAAAAAGAAGTGTTAATTATGCGTATGTATAAGGAAATGAGTTTTAAAGAAATTTCCGAGCAAACCGGCGTCAGTATTAACACCGCGTTGGGTCGTATGCGCTACGCGCTGATCAATTTGCGCAAAGTAATTGAAAAACATAACATTATATTGACCAACTAGTACAATAAAGTAAAAAAGCCTGCGTTATTTTTGAACATTAACCTCAAAACAACGCTCTATGGCAAACTTGTACTCTGAAACTTCACGTGCGGAACGCGTGAATCAAAACTTAGTTCCGAAAGAAGAGACGATCAAGTTTCTTCTGGATTACTCGAAGGCTTTAAGTGTTATAGATTATAATAAGATGAAGTTTGAAGCGCTTCTAAACTAAACTTTGGAAAAACCCCGGAATTCGATTGTTTCTGGGGTTTTTTTATTTCACGTTTTTCTTCCCGGCCTTTGCATTCTCGCATGGCGTACCAAAATTTATTTTTCACTATTTATTTTCATAGGAATAGTATTACATTGTAGACTCAACCTTCATTGGAGAAATGAAGGGTTATTAATCGATTTGTCAATATTTATTATTCACTATGAAAAGATTCCTTTTTGTCAGCCTCTTTTTTTGTTTATCCAATCATGCTTTTGCGCAAGAAATAGATGGTTTTACAACAGATTCTGAAAAAACCGAATTACAAACCGAACAGCAATTCCTCAAAAATATCGATGAAACTGCTTTTAAGAAACATCTTAAGGCACTCACGGTAAAACCTCATGTTTCGGGAAATAAAGCAAATGAAGACGTTCGCGATTATATGGCCAGCGTAATGCGCAATGCGGGGCTTGAGGTAGATCTCTATCCTTATGATATATATATGTCAAATCAACCGGGCACATCTATGCTAGAAATAGTAACTCCGGTGCGCCAACCTTTGTCACAGCAAGAAAACATTATGGAAGAGGATCCTTTCTCTTCCGATTCAACCTTATGGAAAGGCTGGAATGCGTATTCCGGGAGCGGTGATGTTACAGCCGAGGTTGTCTATGCAAATTATGGAACCAAGGAGGATTTTAAAAAATTAGAAGCATTAGGGGTTGAGACCAAAGGAAAAATCATCCTTGCACGCTATGGAGGAAATTTTAGAGGCTATAAAGCAAAGTTTGCTGAAGCCAGTGGTGCAGCAGGACTCATAATTTATACCGATCCAAAAGACAGCGGGTTTACACGCGGACTCACCTTTCCGGAGGGTGCCTATTATGATGAAACCACCATTCAAAGAGGCTCTGTGTTGTCCATTGACTATATGGGGGATCCTTTGACACCTTTTGAACCTGCACTTCCGCTGGATGGAAAAACAAAAGTAAAACGCATGAACCCCAAAGATGCGGGATTACACACAATTCCTGTAACCCCCATTGGCTATGCTTCGGCTCAAGAAATTTTAGGAAGAATGAAAGGCGCTGCGGTTCCTGTAGAATGGCAAGGCGGGTTGCCCTTTACGTATCGTGTTGAAGGAGGAAAAGAACTAACGGTGCATCTAAAAGTCGATCAGCCGCGCGATTATGTTCGAATTAACAATGTAATTGGAACCTTGAAAGGAAGTGAATACCCCGATGAATGGATTATACTGGGGTGTCATTACGACGCTTGGGGATTTGGTGCCACCGATCCAAATAGTGGTACCGCCATGTTGTTGAGTTTAAGTGAGAGTTTAGGAAAACTGGCAAAAGAGGGTAAACGTCCCAAACGTTCCATCTTAATAGGGCATTGGGATGCCGAGGAGCACGGGGTAATCGGTTCTTCTGAATGGGTGGAACAAATGAAAACGCAACTAGAGGCAAAAGCAGTTGCCTACTTAAATTTTGATGCAGGGGTCTCGGGAAAAAAGTTTGGTGCTTCAGCGGCCCCAACATTAAAACGATTAATTTTAGAAGCTTCCAAGCAGGTTCAAGATCCTTATGAGAACCAAACGTTATTTACAAAGTGGTCCGGAGAAAAAAGTGAGCCTGAAATTGGGAATTTAGGTGGGGGATCGGACCATATCGCTTTTTATATGCATACCGGGGTTCCTTCCTTAAGTGGCGGTACCAGTGGGCCCACCTTATACCATTCTAATTACGATGACTTTTATTATTACGAAAATTTTGTCGATCCGGAATTTAAAATGGGACCCATGGTGCAGCGAGTAGTAGGCATTATGAGCTTGCGTTTGGCGAATGCTGAAATTATACCGTACGATGTTCCGCGATACGCCACGGACCTGAAGCAACACTTTAAAAATGCAGAAGAAAAAATTGCCAAATACGACACGCTTTTTAATGGATTTGTAAAGGCCAAGGGAAGCATTGAAAAGCTTGAAGCTTCCTCAACACAATTTGCAGAAAAATTAAAATTGGTGCTTTCGAGCAATCGGCTAAATTCAAAGACCATTCAATTGTTGAACAAACAGTTGTTGGCCTTAGAAAAGAGCTTTTTAGAAGAAAAAGGAATGTATTTTGGGTCATGGTACAAATCCCTTTATGCAGCTTCCGATCCATTCAGCGGCTATGCATCATGGATTTTACCGGGACTGGAGTATGAAATTGCCCTCGGGGCTTCGGATAAACTCACCGAATGGGATGTGCGATATAGTCAAGCCATTGAACGATTAAACACTAAAATAGAAGGAATGCTAAAGAGTCTGTGATATCCTAAAATTAGCTATATTAACATGAGAAATGGCAGTTAGTAAAAATGGAATGATGCTAAATGGTATTTACTCTTATGTAAAAGGGATTCTTAAAAAGTATTCATGATTAAATTCTTTCGTCATATTAGACAAAGTTTCTTGGAACAGAACAAGACGGGAAAATACCTGAAGTACGCTATTGGGGAGATTGTATTAGTAGTGATAGGGATTTTGATTGCCCTTCAAATAAATATCTGGAACGAACAGCGAAAAACAGAAGGCAAGATAAAAGCTATTTTAAAAGAAGTTCAGAAAGACTTAGAAGCCGATATCTTAAAATCGAAGGAACTCTTCAAGTTTTATGCAGAAAGTGATTCGATTATTCAACTGGCAATTAATAATAAACTCAAGCGTGAGGATTATGAGGCCAATAAAGGCTTTCTCTTAATTTTTGTGGGAATGAATGCCTACCATCTAAAGATTCATAGCAATGGATATCATAGTCTTATGGCGAACTTGGATGATATTCCTGAAAAATTTAGGGAAGTGATTGAACCTTTGAATGAAATCTATATTTACAACAAATATGAAATAGACAAATTCGATGAACGTATCGACAAAGTGACAGACCGATTAATGGATGATCTTTCTGCCAATCAACCTTGGTTTTATGAAATAGACCAAAATAAAATGAGTGATTCATTAATTGCGTATTACTTAAATGACCCTTTTTATAAAAACGCACTTTCCGTGTTTACTTATGCTGCAAATAATCTAAGGAATCACCTTGATACTTTTGGGAATAATTCGATTAGAGCTTACCACAAAATTGCGAAATTAAGCGGGTACCCTAAAGAATTTCCGGACTATTTTCCACATCATTTAATCACATTAACGCCTCAACTTATTGAAGAAGTGGAAGGGGATTATAGATTAATTAAAGTTACCGATCAAACAGGGGTTACACAGGATTTCGATTATCCCTACAAAATAGAATTTAAAGAAGATCGATTGTTTTTTGTCGATCTTACTTTTCACATTGAATATGATCTATTCTTTAAAAACGATACAGTACTCTATGGAAATAATTATGAAGCTGAACTAATTAAGGATGATGATAATAAGGTTACCGGAATCAAAGTCGTTTACCTTAAGGATCAATCAGAATTTAAAAAAGTGGCAAAATAGATAAATAACGATGATTAAATTCTTTCGGCAAATAAGACTTAACCTTATGGAACAAAACAAAACCGGGAAGTACATTAAATATGCGGTGGGAGAAATTGTCCTGGTGGTAATTGGGATCTTAATAGCCGTGGGAATCAATAGCCGATATAATGAGGTTCAGAATGAAAAGAAAATTCAATCCATTTTCATTCAAATCCAAAACGAACTGCTTACCGACATTAAAGATGCCAAGCGAATTTTTAATGAATACATTACCAAAGATTCTTTGTCGCGAAATGTACTGAACGACAGGTTGACAAAGGAAGAGTTCCTTGATAATCCCTATAGCATTTTTTTCAAAAGCAATTATGTTTCCTTTAGTAATAAGAAAACAGGGCACGAACAATTAATGAACAACATCGAAAACTTACCTGACAAATACAAAGAGTTATTGCCTTATTTTAATGATCTGTTTAGGGAACAACAAAATGAAATAGACGACTATAACGAAGAGATTAAATCGACCGTTTTTGGCGACATGAAAAAAACACTTGAAACAGAACCCGATGCTTATAAAAGAATGTTGGGAAATTATTCGGAAGAGTATGTCGACAAGATTTTGTCAAATCCGTATTTAAAAAATAGCATCGCAAAATACATGAACAATCTAGGAAATATAACAAGAGCTGCAAACGAGTACAGGGCGACGAGTATTGTTCTCTATAAAAAAATCGACTCCTTGTTGGGAAAAGAATCGGAAACTGAGAATGAGCTGTTAGTTACAGCGCCACCAAAGGAAAAAATCGCTTCTTATTTGGGAACTTATTTAGGCCCTCACGAATCGGAAAATCAGCCAAAAATGAGCTTAGAATTTGTGAATAACCAATTGGAATTAAGTGTAGAAGGACGAGATAATATAGTTTATTATTGGGATGGAGGTGAGTATTATTATGCAGTTGGTGAACGAGGACTCAATCGTATTTATACCAATAATCACGGGCAGCATGTAATCCAATTTTCCAATGGTTTAATTGAATTGACATTTATCAAAGAAGATGATTTAAAGAATGATTTAATAGAAGACCAAGCATTTATAGAAAAATGATCAAGCTCTTTCGCGGAACACGAAAAAAACTCATGGAACAGAACAAAACTGGGCGTTACCTGAAATATGCCATAGGAGAAATAGTTCTCGTGGTGATAGGAATCTTGATCGCCTTACAGGTAAGCAATTGGAACAATCAAAAACAAGAACGTCGAACAGAAAAAGCAATTCTGAAAGAAATTTACGCTAATCTCAAAGAGGATGGAGAAATTATTCACGATATCGTTCAAAAAAGGCAGCAGGCAGCATCTTCTATTTTGAGGTTGTTGGATTATATTAACGAACCGGAAATTAATGAAGAGATCCTTTCCGATGATCTTATAAAAATTATCACCTTCGAACGATATTATCCCATTCGAAATGGCTACGAGCGCAGCAAGTATGCCGATGTTCGATTTAAAAATGAAACTTTGACCAATAAAATTTCTAGGTATTACGAATTCGAACAAAATAAGGCAAGTAGTGCCATTAAAGATATAGAGACTTTTTTTCTATGGATTTTTGAAAATAGAGAAGGGTTGCGAACCCATCTTAATCTTTTGGATAAGGACAAAGCAATTCGGGTCAAGGATGTTAAAGACCCAAATTTCAAAACCGATTTATTAAGTGAAATAATTACATTTCGCGACAACAACCAAGGTAGTTTGTTAACAATTAAGGCTTTTGAAACCATCAATAGCGAACTTACAGTTTTGGTCGGAGAAGAATTAGAACGATAAAATCCCTTCATTATCAAAAGCCACAAATTTTTAGGATTTTTTTTGGCAATGAAACAGTCTCTCCAGCGTCATATTTCAACACAAAATTTTACACTTCCACAAGCATTTTAAGTCATGGATACATCGCCCTTTTACTTTATTTAAGCAATTACATCAAAGGCGACCATCGTGTTATCTGTCACTGAAATTTAATTTCAATGTATGATAAAAATCATGAGAAAATTCGAGTACATTTAATCACTTTGATTTCTGGTTTTCAAACTCTTAGCCAATTATGAAAAGATTGATTTTTCCATGGAGCCTACTTATAATGGCCCTGGGTGTGACTCACGCACAATATACATTCGATTGGATGCAAGGTGCAGGTAATTATTCCAAAACATCAGTAATGAGTACGATTGATCCTAATGACAATCTTATCGTTACGGGCTTTTTGCAAAATGACAGGTTATTTGTTCGGAAGTATGATATTTCCGGAAACCTTCAATGGGAAGTTGAGGATGTATCGGGGATATCGGGGATTCATGAAAAATCCAATTGGATCGATTCGGATGCCAATGGCAATATTTTTGTTGTCGGAAATATTTATTCCTACAGCGCATCCACTGGATGGGATTATCCAACAGATATTGTGGTGTTGAAATACAATCCGTCCGGCATGTTGCTTTGGCGCACGATCTTGCCAATCTCCATTACCATAACTTCTCTGAACCGTTTCAATATGCGAAGTGTCATGGACGATTCCGGAAATCTTTATATTGGCTCGACCGTGAATTCCCCGGAAGGAGCTATACTCTACAAATTGGATACGAATGGCAATTTGATCTTCACGAGTTCCAGTTTGGAAAATTTACCTAGAAATTTTAGCTCAATAAAAATTATGGGAACACAAATCGTGATGGTTACTGGCAGCCCTACCACCAATGTTGGTCCCGTTTTTGTTTTTGATACGAGTGGAAATTTATTGTGGACCGCAGCGGTTGAAGGGATTATTGCGTCGGACGTTGAAATCGATGAAAATTTGAATGTGTATGTTTTAAGTAGTTTAAACAATGCCGTTTCACCCACCAGCGGCTACGACATGACCATCACAAAATTTGATTCATTTGGCTCGCTTTTATGGGTTCATCATTTTGATTTCGAGGGGATGGAATTGGCTAGTAAAATGGTTTATTCTAATGGTCGTTTAAGTGCTATTGGTTATGGAATTTCATCGCTTAGTTCTCCCTATTTCGATTGGAAAACATTTCAAACAGATAGCAATGGCAATTTGCTCTGGCACGCAATTTATGATGCATCCGCTTTTAATGATGAAGAACCTTATCATATTACATCAAAACCGGATGGTGAGGTAATCGTTACAGGCAAAGGCGGACCATCACCAGACCCCAACAACCCTTCTTTTTTACAAATGCCTATTGTTGCTTATAATGGTTCAGGAACCCAGATTTGGATGGATACACCAAATATCTATGGTGGTTGGGGATTGGCAACCATGTTAGCAAGTAATGGCAGTTTGTATGCCATAAGTTCCAGCGATATGACGGTCTATCATTATTTTGGAAAACCCCTAGGAATAGATTCTTTTGATGTAGACACGAGTAAACTTCTCATGTCTCCAAATCCTGTTTCTGCCACAACCACGTTAGAATTTGAATCGAATATTTCTTCTGAAGGAGAAATCGTAATTTTCAATTTACAAGGGAAAAGGCTTAAAACAATTGGCAATTTTGAGGTGATTCAAGGGAAAAATCGAATATTATTGGATGTAGCGGATCTTGTTTCTGGACTTTATCTTTGTTCGATACAATGTGAAGATACTTTTTTAATCACGAAGTTTATTAAGGAATGATCTAAGTAGTTTGTCTAACGGCAATCTATAATGTTCCGATTATTTGACAAGGATTTATTTAGTCATTGTACTCTTCTTACGAGTTATAATTAATGAGCTCGGATTGCGGCTATTGGTAATAATTTATACCTTCAAATAACTTACAGAATTGTGTGAGCTTTATATCGCAAAACATTGGTTATATTTAATAACCGATTAGATACTTTATGATTAAATTCTTTCGCCAAATAAGATACCAGCTCATGGAGCAGAACAAAACCGGCCGTTATTTGAAATATGCCTTTGGGGAGATTATCCTAGTAGTAATCGGAATCCTCCTTGCATTGCAGATTAATAATTATAATGAGTTGAAAAAAGCACGGGCCTTTGAAGTTAAAATGCTTAACGAGATTCGAAATGAACTTATTCAAGATACTATTTACTTTAGTATGATTGCAAAGCGAGCCGATCGAGCAATGAAAGGATCAAAAGGTCTCATGGGTTATTACGGAACGGATAATCCGGATTTGGATTCATTGAGGAAATATGCCATGATGATGAATTATGGCTTTCAATTCAACTACCACAAAGGGGCATATGAGGCTATAAAGTCGACCGGAATCGACCGAATCTCAAATGACTCAATTCGACAGTTGCTCACAGACATGTACGACTTTCGATTACCGAGAGCAGATAATTTTATTGTAAAATATACAGATGAAAGAAAGGAAGCAAGGTTAAATAATTTATTCATCATGTGTGAAGTAAGCGTAATTCAAGTTCTTGATAAAGCGCCTATTATGGATGTTCGTGTAAAAGCCTCTGCGATGAAAGATCCTGCCGTGTTGAAATTAATCATGCAAGCAGGTGGCGAGAACAATGAAGCCATATCGCGTTTGGATAACCTCAGGAAGGCGAGTGAACGATTACTTAAATTATTGGACAAGGAGTTAGAAATCGATGATGTATTAGCCAACATACCACAAAATAATTGGGAGACAAGTGATTAAATTCTTTAGGCAGATAAGATTAAACTTAATGGAGCAGAACAAAACCGGCCGTTATTTGAAATATGCCTTTGGGGAGATCGTATTGGTGGTGATTGGAATCCTAATCGCTTTACAGCTTAACAATTGGAACGAACACCGAAAACTAAAGACGGAAGAAATAAAGATTTTAACGGAAATGAAATCAGCACTTGAAAGTGATGGGATTGATATACAAGCAAACATCCGCGAGCATGAGCTGGCGGCTAATTCCTGTACAATTCTTGGAAGGGCTATTGCCGAAGGTCTGCCATATCACGATTCGTTAAGCATACATTTTTCAAGAGCATTGAATACCACAAGATTCGTGCATACCTCAGGACCTTATGAAACTTTAAAAATAAAAGGCCCTGATCTTGTAGAAAATGATAGTTTACGTTTATTGCTTAGCGACTATTATGATAAATGGGTTGGCTATCAAATTAACTTACAGAATAATAGTTCTCGAGATTTTGAACTTGCCAAAGAAAGGCAATTCGAACTTTTCAAGAATTTTGATTTGGGTAATGGCGATAATGGAATTATTCCGGTCAATTATGCTGCACTCAGAGAAAATCAATATTATAAATCATGGCTAGGGTATACCCATGATCTTAGGCAATGGGAAGCAACAAATTTTCATAGACTAAAGCAGAAAAGTGAAAAGATTATTCAACTTATCGATCAAGAGATTAACGAATAGAAATAAATTATGAAACTAAAAATTAGTGAAGTCTTATTCATTGGATTCCTGCTTATCGGTTTTCAATCATATGCCCAGGTTGCGGCAGAGGAAGGTGTTTTGACAATTGACCGCATATTCTCCGGGGAATTTAGACAAGAATATGAACGTCCGATTCAGTGGGATGAAGACGGAGAGGGATATATCATTATTGAAAAGTCGAAAACCTTAGAAGGGGCAGATGAATTGGCTCATTATTCCAGCGCTACGCAAAGGCGAAGCATATTTGTTTCGGCAGAAAAGTTACAAATACCCGAAGGGTCTTTAGCCATCGAAAGTTTTACCATTTCAAATGACGGCAGTAAGGTATTATTCTTCACCAATTCGAGTAGGGTGTGGAGATCGAACACAAAAGGCGATTATTGGATCTATGACCTAAAAAATGAATCTTTGGTGAAATTAGGCGCTTCTTTTGAGCCATCCTCGCTCATGTTCGCTAAGCTATCAAGCAACAATCAAGAGGCTTTTTATGTTCATAAATTCAATATTTATAGAGAAAATTTAGAAACGCATAAAATCGTCCAACTCACCAAGGATGGCGATGGAGACATCATTAATGGAACTTTCGATTGGGTGTACGAAGAAGAATTCGGAAAAAGAGATGGATTCAGCTTCAATGATGCTGGCACCCATTTAGCTTTTTGGCACTTAGATGCCTCCGATACCGGCACCTTCTACATGATCAACAATACAGATTCTATTTATTCGAAACCTATACCCATTCAGTACCCAAAGGTGGGCGACCCTCCTTCCGCAGCAAAAATTGGTATGGTGAATTTAACAACCAATCAAATAAACTGGGTGGCACTTGAAGGGGGAGAACGGGAGAATTACATCCCGGGGATGCAATGGGTGAATCATGATTTACTCCTTATCCAACAAATGAATAGGCATCAAAACAAACTTACCGTATGGTCATATAAGCCAACAAGTCAGAAGCTTGAAAAAATATATACCGAATCGGAAGATACCTGGGTGGATATTGATTATCCGGACGTTTCTTCTAATAATTGGGGCAGTAATGATTTGACGCTGGTGGATGGAGGGGAAGCTTTTCTTCGAATGACGGAAACCGACGCATGGCGTCATATTTATAAGGTGAATATTGGGAATGGTAAAAAAACATTGGTCACACCTTTCGAGTATGATATAGCCTCGCTGCAAGCGACCACCAAGAATCATGTGTATTATATCGCGTCTCCTGATAATACCACACAACGCTATTTGTATTGGACCGATTTAAAAGGAAATGGAAAAGATAAGCGCATCACACCTGCCGAGTTTTCTGGCTTGAACAGCTATAACATAGCCCCAAATGCGAAGTATGCCATTCATACCCATCAAAGTGCAACGCAAGTAAGAACGGTGCGATTCATTAACCTGCCCGATCATAAAGTGATCAAAACCCTAGTGGATAACGCCTCTTACAATAGCAAATTAAATACCCTCAAACTTCCTGAAGTTAAGTTCACTAAAGTGACCACCGAGGAGGGAATCACGATTGACGCGAGAATGGTTTTGCCTCCGGATTTTGATTCGAAAAAGAAGTATCCTGTATTGTTTCACGTGTATGGAGAACCTTGGGGACAAGTGGCACTGGATAATCAAATTGGGTTTATCAATATCTTAATGGCTCAAAAAGGCTATATAATTATCGATATGGACAACCGTGGAACCCCTTGTTTAAATGGAAGTGCATGGCGGAAAAGTATTTATAGAAAGATTGGTCTCATTAATGCAAATGATCAAGCCTTTGCAGCCAAGGAAATTTTGAAACTTGATTATTTAGATGAAAACCGGACCGCAGTTTGGGGATGGAGTGGAGGAGGCACCATGACATTAAATTTGATGTTTAAATATCCCGAAATTTATCAAACCGGGGTGGCTGTTGCCGCGGTATCGAACCAATTGATCTATGATAACATTTATCAAGAGCGTTATATGGGATTGCCACAAGAGAATATGGAGGATTTTGTCAATGGATCTCCCATAACATATGCCAAGAACTTAAAAGGAAACTTAATGATAATCCACGGTACCGCAGATGATAATGTGCATTACCAAAGTGCAGAGCTATTAATAAACGAGTTGATCAAAGAAAACAAGCAATTTGATATGATGGCATATCCAAATCGTTCACATGGCATCTACGAAGGCAGCAATACGAGCAGACACTTATATAATGTTATAACAAACTATATTATTGAAAAGACGCCACCCAATAACTAGTTCTTTACGGGAGATGGATCGAGAATGGAGAGATATTATTAGAGAATTTCGAAAAAAAATAATTTAGTACCTTAGGGAATCCCATTAATTAGGGGAATTCGATAATTCGAATGCGTAATTAAATCTAACATAATAGATATGGAAAAAGGTATGATTAAGGTAAGCGTCTTGTACCCCGGAGGAGAAGGCAAAAATTTTGACATGAACTATTATTGCAATCAGCATGTTGCATTGGTAGGAAAATTATTAGGGGATTCCGTAAAGGCAGCGACGGTTGAAAAAGGACTTGGTGGCGGTGCTCCGGGTTCAGAGGCAACCTATGTAGCGATGGGGAATTTATATTTTGAGTCAATGGATTCATTTCAGAATAATTTCGGTCCTAATGCGGCTGAAATTTTGGGGGATTTACCCAATTTCACGAATATTGAACCTGTGGTTCAAATAAGTGAGGTGATAATCTGAAGCGATTAATTTGATTTTAGTTCGTTTTACTTTTATTTCTAATGAATTATTAAAATTCAATTTTCAGTAAAAACTTATATAATTATCTTGCAGGCTCAATAATTCATTCGCAATTCCCATGAATAAAAGTGCCTGTTTAGTTCTTGTCGTTTTATTAATAATAACAGCATGTAAACAATCGGAATCGATTTCACTGAACGATGTGGGGGTTCCCATCTCCATGGCTGAGTTTCGAGCCAAGCAAGTCTCTGATGTTGTTTATAAACTATCCTTCGATATTCCTGACACCAAAGAAGCTGTGATACCAGCCAATTTGGAGCTTAATCTTACAATCAACGACCTTTCCCAACCGCTTTACCTCGATTTTAAAGAGGATTCTTTAGCCTTACATCAATTATGGGTGAATGATTCTGAAACCCCTATTGTTTTCGAAAAGGAACACCTAGTTATTCCGGCCGAAGCCTTATCGCTTGGGGCTAATAAGCTCCGCATCGACTTTACTGCCGGTGATTTATCGCTTAATCGAAATGCAGATTATTTGTACACATTATTGGTGCCGGACCGAGCTCGAACTTTATTTCCATGCTTCGACCAACCTAATATTAAGGCAAATTACCAACTAACCATCACGGCTCCTTCAGAATGGAAAGTGCTTTGCGGAGCTCCCATGGAGCGTAAAACATCAAATGATACTACCACCACCTACGAGTTTGGACTTTCAGACCTTATGAGTACCTATTTGTTTTCATTCGTAGCCGGAAAATTTACAGAGGTAGCCTCTGAAGGAACTGCCCGCCCAATGAATTTATTATATCGAGAGACCAATCCTGAAAAGATCGAAGCCAGTGTTCCAATGATTTTTGACCTTCATCAATCGTCATTGAACTTTTTAGAAGATTACACGCAATATCCCTATCCTTACAAGAAATTCGATTTTGCTACAATTCCGGGATTTCAATACGGAGGAATGGAGCATACCGGGGCTATTCAATATCGGGAATCGACTTTATTCTTGGATGCTACCGCTACTAGAAATCAAGAACTATCACGCGCCAAGCTTATTGCTCATGAAACTTCTCATATGTGGTTTGGGAATCTGGTTACAATGGACTGGTTCAACGATGTTTGGATGAAAGAGGTTTTTGCCAATTTCATGGCCGATAAAATTGTAAATCCGGTATTTACAGATATCAACCATGAGCTCTTGTTTTTAATCTCTCACTATCCTAGCGCCTTCGATGTAGACCGTACCCAAGGAACTAACCCAATTCGACAAGACTTGGACAATCTTAAAAATGCCGGTTCTCTTTACGGAAGTATCATTTACAACAAAGCACCCATCATGATGCGTCAGTTGGAGTTGGTTTTAGGCGAAGCAAGATTTAAAGAGGGTATACGGGACTATATTAAAAAGTACGCCAATGGTAATGCCGATTGGAATGGTCTTGTGGATATCCTTGACGAAAAAACTCCTCTGGATTTAAAGTCGTGGAGTGAGGTGTGGGTGAATTCTACAGGTCGCCCTATTTTTATGGGAGCAATTTCCTATGACGACGACGACAAGATTGCCGAATTCAATCTTATGCAACAAGCAGAAGATGGTTCTAACAAGCTCTGGCCACAAACTTTTGATATTGCACTTGTCTATACCGATACAATAAAAACAATTTCGGTGGCTTCGGATGCAGCAAGTGTTCAAATAAAAGAGGCGCTTGGATTGGATAAACCGTCATACGTTCTTTATAATAGTAATGGGTATGGGTATGGGATTTTCCCTATTGACGACGAAGGCTTGCTTCAAACCGCAAATATTCAAGACGAGGTTACACGAGCCCAAGCGTACATCAATAATTATGAGCAAGTTCTAAATGCGTCGGTCGATCGCTCTGCGGTCATGGATCAACTTAAATTAGGGATTGCTTCGGAAAACAACGAATTAATCCTTTCAATGATTTCTGGTCAGCTCACCGGCTTGTACTGGTATCAGCTTTCTGAAGAAGAACGTTCAGAGCAGCAAGCTGGATTGGAGGAAATGATTTACAACCGTTTAAAAAGTGACGTGCCCAAGAACAGCAAGAAAGTACTGTTTAATGCATATCGATCTATTGCGAACTCCTCACAGGGTTTGTCAAACCTTTATCGTATCTGGAATAAAGAGGAAGTTATTGATAATCTGCTATTGAATGAAGACGATAATACACGCATTGCACAGACCTTGGCATTCTTTGGTCATCCAAATGCTGAAGAAATATTGATCACTGCGAAATCTCAAATCACAAACCCGGATAAGATTGAACGCTTTGAATTTTTAACTCCTGCTTTGTCTTCGGATGCACAGGTTCGAAATACCTTTTTTGAATCGTTCAAAGAGGCTAAGAATCGTGAAAAAGAGAATTGGGTGCAATCGGCTTGTTACTTTATTCATCATCCGTTGAATCAAGCAGATGGAATAAAAGTCTTGGGTCAAAGTTTAGAATTATTGGAAGAGATTCAGCAGACGGGAGATATTTTCTTTCCAACAGGGTGGCTGAACAGCACAATCGGACAATACAATTCAACCGAAGCATATTCGATATTGACGAATTATTTGTCGGCACATCCCAATTTGGATGCCAACCTTTTAAAGAAATTGTTACAAGCAAGCGATAACCTGTATAGAAAACATGGGACAGAATAAGCACAGGCTATATTTAAAAATTTTCATCGCAGGGTTCATGCTATGTATTTCGTCCCCCCTGTGGTCACAAATGAAAGTAATGACCTATAACCTTCGATATGCAAATCCGGAGGATGGTGAAAATTATTGGGAGCACCGAAAAGAGTCTGTTGTAGAACTAATTAAAACGTACCAACCCGATATTTTAGGAACTCAGGAAGGATTGCATGCTCAAATTACTTATTTAGATAAATCATTGCCTGAATACAGTTATATTGGCGTTGGACGGGACGATGGGAAACAAGCGGGGGAGTACACAGCTATTTTATTTCGAAAAGACCGTTTTGACCTAGTTGAAGAGAAATACTATTGGCTTTCTGAAACCCCTGAAGTTCCTTCGGTAGGCTGGGATGCTGCCATCGTTCGTATTTTAACGCATGTAGTGCTAAAAGAAAAAAATACAGGAAAATTATTTCCAGTCTTTAATGCTCATTTTGATCATGCGGGTGATGAAGCGCGTTACCAGTCGGCAAAATTCATTTGTACTTTAATTGATCAGAATTTCTCTATCGAGCAACCCATGCTTGTGATGGGTGATTTTAATATGGAATCGAATACCAGAGGCATCGCCTTATTGAAAACAAAATTGAATGATTCCTATGATGTAAGTAAAACAACTCCCAGTGGTCCTCCGGGAACGTATAGCCGATTTAATACAGAGATCATTCCAGAGCGGCGTATCGATTATATATTTACTCGAGGATTTGAAGTTTCTGAGTACCAACAGATAGACGATAAGCGCAAGAATGGTTTATGGATATCCGACCATTTACCTGTGTATGCAGAGCTGAAGTAGGCTACTCTGCTGCATTAAGACTACTTTTTATTTTTATAGTATTCGTTTATTACACTTTTCCGACCAATGGTCTTTGTGATAATGTCTTTATCCAAGTCCCATCCTCGTGCCGGAGAATATTGCCTTCCATACCAAATAATTTGTAAGTGTAATTTATTCCAAAGGTCTTTTGGGAATAAGCGTTTCGCATCCTTCTCGGTTTGAATAACATTCTTGCCACTACTGAATCCCCAGCGGTACATGAGCCGGTGAATATGTGTATCGACTGGAAATGCCGGTACGTTAAAGGCTTGGGACATTACAACACTGGCTGTTTTGTGTCCCACAGCTGGGAGGGATTCAAGGGCTTCGAAATCGGCTGGAACTTGACCGTTGTATTTGTCAATTAAGATTTGAGACAGTCCATGAATTCCTTTGGATTTCATCGGTGATAAGCCCACAGGTTTTATTATTTCTCGAATTTCTTCCACCGATAATTTTACCATATCGTAAGGGTTATCGGCCACTTCAAAAAGCAAGGGTGTAATTTGATTTACCCGAACATCGGTACTTTGTGCTGAAAGCAGCACAGCGATAAGTAGGGTATAGGGGTCTTTATGGTCTAATGGAATGGGAACTTCAGGATAGAGTTTGTTTAGCGTATCAATGGTAAATTTAACTTTCTCTTCTTTAGTCATACGATTTGGAAGGTTTGAATATGATTGATTTTGAATTTGTAAGTCTTAAAAATACAGTTTTATTTTACTTAAGAACTCTTTATCAATGCTCCTTTAACGTAACAATAACAAAACTTGCTTTAACACAAAAATTCATTTGATTAACTTTACAAAAAGAAAATTAAACAATACAAATAAAGCTATGAACACATTAAAAGCAGGGGACAAGGCCCCTAATTTTTCGTCTCACGATCAAGATGGAAATTCCATTTCATTAAGTGATTACAAAGGAAAAAAACTAGTAGTTTTCTTTTATCCTGCCGCCAGCACACCTGGTTGTACTGCAGAGGCATGTAATTTAACAGATAACTATGCTGCATTGCAAAAACAAGGCTATGAGATTTTAGGCGTTAGCGCAGACTCACAAAAGAAACAAACAAATTTTCGAGATAAATATAAGTTTCCATTTCCTCTATTGGCCGATGAAGATAAATCTGTTATTAATGCTTTCGGCGTTTGGGGTCCTAAAAAATTTATGGGACGTGAATACGATGGTATTCATCGAATGACCTTTATTATTAATGAAAATGGAGTGGTTGATCGTGTAATCGATAAGGTAAAAACCAAAGATCACGCCGCTCAAATACTTTCTTAACTACTTACTTCTTTTGTTGAAGGCTTGTAATTAAATAATTCCTTTTCCTTGATGAGGTTGGCAACTCCTTCTGGAAGTAATTCTTCCCAGCCGGGTTCGCCTGTTTCAATTTTTCGGAGCACCTCTCTTGAGAAGATGTCTAAGATGGTAGGATCGTAATCTTTGATGTCTGCCAACTTACCATTATACTTGAAGAATTTGTATAATTCCTTCATTCTCGGATGAACCTTAACATTTTCTCCATTAATCAATTCCCCTGTTTCAGGATCGAGCATTGGATATAGATATACCTTTAAGTCTTTGAAGAAAAGTTTTCCAAAAGCTTCTAAGATTCCCCCACTTAAATGGCGGTAGTATTTTTCGTCAAAAATATCCACCAAGTTATTTACTCCCATGGTTAGTCCCATGCGATTTTTCGTATAATTGGAGAAATACTCTACCAATTTGTAATACTCCTGGAAGTTTGAAATCATTACAGTTTGCCCCAAAGAACAAAGCAATCGCGCACGGTCCATAAAATCTTGCTCATCGATTTCTCCTTCAGCACGTAAATTGGAAAGCGTAATTTCGAATATCACAAGCGCTTTCTTCGGGTCCACTCGATTTTCATTGAGGAACATTTCATGAGATCGTTGGTACATGTCCATGTTTACCTTGGTTACCGGTCTGAAACTTCCGCGCAAGGCTAAAACATTCTTTTTATAGAGGATACGGGCAGGCAAAATGTTATTTCCATCAGGGCCGAAAATAACAGCTTCTGTCATTCCATTTTTAATAAGCTGTAAACTCATTAAACGATTGTCAACATTTTCGAAAATTGGTCCGGTAAAGTTGATGGTATCGATCTCAAGTTTGTCTTTATCGATATGATCGTAAAGATAACGCAACAATTTCTTGGGTTGGTCGTGCTTGTAATAGGCCCCATAAATAAGGTTTACCCCTAAGATACCCAACGTTTGTTGCTGCAAAACAGCCTCCGTTTCCTTAAAACGGATGTGCATATGGATTTCACTATATTCTTCATTTGGTTTGGTTTGGAATTTAATACCAACCCATCCATGACCTTTATATTGCTTCGCAAAATCGATGGTAGCAACCGTATTTGCATAGGCGAAGAATAACTTGTTGGGGTGCTTTTCTCGAGAAATACGCTCTTCAATTAACCTTACTTCATGGGACAACATTTTCTTTAGTCGAGACTCGGTTACATATCGCCCGTCTGGTTCTTCACCATAGATTGCATCAGAAAAGTCTTTGTCGTAAGCAGACATGGTCTTTGCGATGGTTCCTGAAGCTCCTCCAACACGAAAGAAATTACGCACGGTTTCCTGTCCGGCACCAATTTCAGCAAAGGTTCCGTAAATGTGTTCGTTAAGATTAATTCGAAGGGTTTTGTCCTTTATTGACGGTATCGTTTCAAATTTCTTATCTCCCGGAATGATTTCTGGCATAGTTACTTTGTTAAGCGTAAACAGGCACAAAGATAACAAATAGCCTAGGGAATCATTAAAAAAATAAGTTAATAAATAAACAAGTAAAACTAGCTTTTAAAGCTATAGGGTTGATGAATCTAAAGGTTCTACATGCTTTTTATTTCACTGATGAGCTCTTGAATTACTTTTTTCGCATCTCCAAATAGCATAGAGGTTTTCGGATTGTAAAATAATTCATTTTCAATACCCGCGTAGCCGGGTTTCATGCTTCGTTTGTTGACTATTACTTTTTTGGCATGTTCTACTTCTAGTATCGGCATACCGTATATTGGACTCGATGGATCGTTATGAGCAGCTGGATTTACTACGTCATTGGCCCCAACTACGAATACTACATCGGTATTCTGAAACTCAGGGTTCACGTCTTCCATTTCTGCCAATTTACCGTAATCAACATTTGTTTCTGCCAACAAAACATTCATATGTCCGGGCATTCGTCCAGCCACAGGGTGGATGGCATACTTCACCTCAACACCTTTACTTTCTAAGAGTTCTTCTAATTCATGAATGGCATGTTGTGCTTGAGCCACAGCCAATCCATAGCCCGGTACAAAGATTACACGATTCGAATAATTCATCAATATAGCAACATCGCTTACGGTGGTATTTTTAATTTCCCCGTCTATCGTATGGCTTGAACCTTCTAGACTTTCGCTCGATTTATCGCCAAATCCGCCAAATAAAACATTTACAAGGGAACGGTTCATGGCTTTACACATTGCGAAGGTAAGAATGGTACCTGCAGAGCCCACCAATATACCTCCTGTAAGTAAGACCATATTCCCATAGAGAAATCCGCTTAAGGCAGCGGCCAAGCCTGTAAATGAATTCAATAAGGATATTACTACAGGCATATCTGCCCCTCCAATGGGAAGAACGAATATTACACCATAGGTTAAGGCAGCGAAGAATAGTAAATAAAGGAATAATTGACTGTCGGTACCTGACCAGACCATATAGGCTGCAAAGGCAAAGATTCCTAAAATCACAAGATTATTGATTAGGTTGTATTTCGGAAGACGTAAAGGTTTTGCTAAGGTTCCATTCAATTTTCCCCAAGCAATCATGCTTCCGGAGAAAGAGACGCTACCAATAATGATGCCTCCTAAAATAGTAAGTATCGACAATCGATGACCCGTGTAATGCGCAAATTCAATTAAACCGATCAATGCCGCACTCGCACCCCCCATTCCATTAAACAATGATACGAGTTCAGGCATTTTCGTCATTTTTACTTTACGAGCAATAATCCAACCACTAACCGTTCCTAAAAGAATGGCAAGTCCTATCAAAAGATAAACGAAGGTAGGAACGGCTCCTTTATAAAAAATCAGAGTACCAAGAATGGCTAAAGTCATACCACCCGCTGCAATGAGATTCCCTTTGCGCGCGGTTTCCGGGTGTCCCAACATTTTTAAACCTAAAATATAGGTGACCGAGGCAACTAAATATATTAATTCGAGGCTGAAGCTATAGTCCATTATTTTCTCTTTTTAAACATTTCTAACATACGATCTGTAACTACAAATCCTCCTACCACATTCAAGGTTCCGAGGATAACAGCTACAAAGCCTAGTGCTAAGGCTAATTTATTTTCGGGGTCAGCACCCATCATTACAAGGATGGCTCCTATGATAATAACCCCATGAATGGCATTCGCTCCGGACATTAAAGGAGTATGGAGGACTGCTGGAACATGGCCAATGATTTCAACCCCAACAAAAATCATTAGGATGAGTATATACACCATTTGTAGGTTGTTCGTAATAAATTCGATAAGTTCTGTCATGATTATACTGATTTTCCGTTTTGTCTTATGGTACCGTTCTGTATGATAAGTGTGGCATTCGTAATCTCATCTTCCAAGTTAAATTCGAATTGAGTTTCTTTGGTTAAATGGTTGATGTAGTTGTACATATTCTTACCAAATAACTCACTGGCATTCGTTGAAACACTTTCCGGAGAAATGGTGGTACCAATAATCTTCACACCATTTTTCACTACAATCTTATCCATTTTACTGTAGGCACAATTTCCGCCTTGGTCTGCTGCCAGATCAATAATCACAGAACCGTTCTTCATTTGTTCAACCTGCTCTTTTTCAATAAGTACAGGTGACTTTCGACCGGGAACCATTGCCGTTGTAATAACAAGATCCGCTTGAAATAAAGATTTGTTTACCGCTTCTTTTTGTCGTCGGGCATATTCCTCTGAAGCGACCTTAGCATAAACACTTTTTTCGGTACTTCCATCGTCTTCAACTTCTATGAATTTAGCCCCTAAGGATTCGGTTTGCTCTTTGGTTTCGGGCCTAATATCGGTAGCTTCTACAATCGCTCCTAATCGTTTGGCGGTTGCAATGGCTTGAAGTCCTGCAACACCCACTCCATAAACGAGCACTCTTGCAGGCGTTATCGTTCCGGCCGGTGTCATCATCAACGGAAGAATTTTGGTCATTTCGAATGCACCTCGAATCACCGCCTTATAACCTGCTAAATTACTCTGTGAGCTAAGAACATCCATATCCTGTGCCCGAGAAATACGAGGAATAGCATCCATGGAAAAAGCAGTCGCACCCGTTGCGGCAATCTCTTTCATTAATTCAGGATGGGATTTATGAAACAATTGACTAATTAGAATATGATTCTTGTGCACCAGTTTTAAATCGTCTTTATCAAAAGGATTTATTTTGATGAGCACATCGGCATCCTTAAAAATAACACCTCTTTTTTCGATTACTGCGCCAACTTCTCTGTAGTCTTTATCTTTAAATGAAGCTGTTTCACCAGCACCTTCTTCGACCATAATGCTAAAGCCTAAATCAATTAATTGCTTAGCATTTTTAGGGGGCATAGAAACACGCGTTTCTCCCTTTTGAGTTTCCTTAAGAATTCCTATTAACATCCTTTTATATTATTCCATTTACACTGTAAAATTAGAAGTAAATTTGCAACAGAGTCTGACCATTATCAGTTTATGCTATATTTTTTAGTAATAAATAAATGGTGAAATCGATTGTTTTAATCGGAAGCTGAGTTAGGCATTTGTCAAATTCAACATCGATTTGAGGCAAATTATTTCAAATTGTTTTTACTTCAGGATTCGATTAATCACAAAATATCCGATTTTTGCCATAACTAAGATTATGAAAGTAACTTTTCTCGGTACTGGTACCTCTCAAGGAATTCCGATTATTGGAAGTCAACACCCTGTGTGTTTAAGCCCCAATCCAAAAGATAAAAGGCTTCGTGTATCGATCCTACTGGAATGGGATGATTACACTTATGTTATCGATTGCGGTCCCGATTTTCGTCAGCAAATGCTTCGAGAGAACGTGAAAAAAATCGACGCGGTCTTACTTACTCACGAGCATAACGATCACATAGCGGGCATTGACGATATTCGGCCCTTTAATTTCCGACAAGGGGATTTGCCCTTTTATGGTGAATCGCGTGTGTTTGAAGCCTTAAAACAACGTTTTGGCTATATATTCGAAACGGTGAACAAATATCCCGGAGCTCCTGCGATCGAAATTAATTTCATCGATAAAACAACAACCTTTGAATTAGGAGGAAAAACGGTAGTTCCGGTGGAGGTTTCTCACGCAGGACTTCCTGTCTTGGGCTTTCGAATAGACGATTTTGCTTATTTGACCGATGTTAAAACCATTACTTCTAAAGAGCGATTAAAGCTAAAAGGATTGAAAGTATTGGTTTTGAATGCTTTACGAATTAAACCGCATGAGTCTCATCTAAACCTAGAGGAAGCACTTGAATTAGTTAATGAATTGCAGCCCGAAACCACCTATTTCACACATATCAGTCATTTATTAGGTTTTCATGACGAAGTGGAAGCCCAGCTCCCGAAAGGAGTACATTTAGCCTATGACACTTTAAAAATCACAATATAAGATGAAATCAAAAATTTTTATATACTTGTTTTTCTTTGCCGTATTACTGATTTTATTTCAGTACATGAATGAGAAATCAATATTCGAATCACAGGAAAACCGCATCAGTATTCTCACAAAGAAGAAAGTAGAAGCAGATTCTTTAAATAACTTGCTAGAAGATCGAATAGCCGATTTAAATTATTTCACCTTGCTTGGTAATGATAATGCGATGACCTATTTGGAGAACCTTGGTATGGAAGCCGATTCTGTGCAGACCATGGTTTCTGAGGCTATTTATGAAAAGAATTTGATTAAAGGAGGAAATCCCTTAATTCCAGTGGAGGGTATGTATGGGGAAATGCGTATCAATAAACTGAAGTTTCTGAACCACCGTTGGATCCTGGCCGATTTTAGTGACGGAAGTTATTGGGGGGAAATGATTATCGAATACTTCTTTGATGAAAAAATGCAATTGGACCTAACCGTGATATCCTCGGTATTATATCCTAACTAAAGGATTAGAAAGAAAGTCAATGTAATAGTATTCCCTCGTATTCGTAAAAAGCAACTATTCTTATTTCTGCTCCAACCAATTTTTAAATTCAAAGAAATTCTGAGGAGCGACACCATGACCCACCGGAAATTCGGAATAAGTACATGGAATGTTCAATGCTTTGAGAAACGGTTCGGTGTTTCGCGCCCAGGAAACAGGAATTACCTGATCGACACTTCCGTGAGAGGTATAGACTCTTAAGTTGCTAAAATCGTTGTTCTCAAATCCCTCTACTAAGATGTTTGGATTGATATATCCGCTTAATCCCACTATTTGTTGAATCTTTTCAGGATAACTTAAACCCACTGCAAAACTCAGGATGGTTCCCTGGCTGAATCCTAATAGGGTAACCTGTTCAGAATCTACAGGATACTTTTCAATAATTTCATCAATTACTTTACAAACTAGCTCGCGTGAAGCTATGCCTTGTTCATCGTTACTCCATTTTCCTTTTGGCGCATCGAAATGAATTTCATACCATGCATTTCCGTAAGGTTGCAAAGCAATGGGAGCTTTTAAGGCTATTATCGCATATTTTGAAGGCAATTCTGAAGCAAATGAAAAGAGATCATTTTCGTCACTGCCATACCCATGTAACATAATAATAACAGGAGCATTTTCTGTAAGAGGGGATGGACGGTAATTATGTTCAAGGGAAAGGGTGGCTTTATTCATAAGAATGGGAAACCTCATTTTTTAAGGCGCCTCAAAAATACAGATCCTTTTTTGCTTATCCAATTCCTTTAAACCAATCTTGGAATTGAGCTCCTAAGAAGGGAACTTCTTTTTTTTCACCTTGAATGGCGCCAATAAATCCAATGACCCAAAGCACAAACAACCCTAATTGAATGATTTGGGCTCCCCATGAAACTCCTAAAAACCTCGCTAGAATGGTTAATCCAAGCGCGAGAACAAATAATCCTAACGACTGTCGTAAATGAAAGGATCCTAATTCGGTTTTGTTATTATTGTTCATTACGATGGCGATAATCCAACCAATGAGCGTGAGGTAAGAAAGTATGGCAACTGTCTTTCCGTTGTCTGTGGAGCTCGATGACATGATTTATTGATTTAGTTTGTTGTATCTAATAAAAATACGAAACTAATTTAGAAATCGAAACCAGTCTTGGAATTTATCACTAAGAAAAGGGATTCCTTGTTTTTTACCCATAATAGCCATAATTAAGCAATACAACCACATACAAGCGACAGTCCAATAAACATAAAAGCCAATGACCTCATTTTGAACAAAGGTTGAGATGAAAAGCCCAATCAGCAAACCAAACATATTTTTTATATGCCAGGTAGCGTATTCGTTTTTATTCTCTTTATTGATGAAATAGGCAATTAGGAAACCTACAAAGGTGAGATAGGCAATGATGCCCTTAGTTTTAGGGGAGAGATCATCCATTTAAAACCACTTGATCGTTATTGACGATTCCGTAAACCGTTCCTTTCATCTTCTGTCCAAGTAAGGCAGCATTTTTAGACGAAGAATGTATATGCCTTTCCTCAAAAAGCCAGGTATCGTCGGGATTAAAAAGACTTAGATTGGCCACAGCTCCTTCTTCAATAGAGACATGGGGAAGACCAAAGGTGGTTTTTAAACCGGTGAGGCCTTTGATGGTTGTTTCTAGATCGGTAAGCTGTAATAGCGCGCCAAAACAACTTTCCAGACCAATGCTACCGAAGAGTGCATGATCAAACTCGGTGCGTTTGTGCTCGACATCAATTGGGTTGTGATCACTGGTAACTCCGTCGATCACCCCTTCTTTAAGTCCTTTTAACAAGGCTTTCCGATCTTTATCGGTACGCAAGGGCGGTATAAGTTTATAATTAGTGTCGAAGCTTTCCAGAACTTCGTCGGTGAGATATAAGTGATTGATTGAAACACTGCAGGTTACTTGCAGCCCTTTCTTTTTTGCTTCCTTTATGAGTTGAACCGATTTTGCCGTAGAAATGGTAGGGATATGTAATTTTCCACCTGAATATTCCAGTAGATAGAGGTCGCGAGTAATTTGAAGCTCTTCTGATAAAGCAGGAATTCCTTTGAGCCCTAATCTTGTGCCATTGACCTCTTCATTGACCACGCCATTCTTGGCGACAGAAACCTCTAGAGGAAAGGATTGTACGAGTCCATTAAAATTTTGAACGTATTGCAGCGCCAATTTCATTAGGTTGGCATTCGCGATAGGGTGCTGGTAGTCATAGAATGAAATTGCCCCTTCATTGTGCATGTCGTACAGTTCAGCCAAATCAATTCCTTCACCTTTTACAGTAAGCGCTCCGAGTGGATACACATCTACAGGACTTTGATGAATCTTGGCCTTGAGGTATTTAATGTCCGATTTTGAATCGGTAACCGGATTGGTATTGGCATTCACGGCAACCGCTGTAAATCCGCTCGCTGCTGCAGTCTTAATACCATTTTCAAGGGTTTCTCGTTCTTCAAAGCCGGGTTCTCCGAAAGAAGTACTGCTATCAAACCAGCCTGGGGAAAGGTGTAAATTTTTTAAGGAAATCACCTTTGCTTTTGCATCGGTAATCGAGGCGGCTATTTTCTGAATCACTCCACCATCGATAAGAAGGTCCCTCTTTTTTAAATGATATTTCCCGTTTGGGTCGACAATGGTAGCGGATTTAAGTAGAATCTTCATCAGAGAAATTTTAGGATAAACATTTCAAACAACAGGAATAACACTGCAAAAATAATAAACCATTTCCATAAACTGTTCACTTGGTTAGCTTCGTTAATGGAATCGAATAAATCGGATACAGAATCGTACACAGAAACACCATTCCAGTTACTTACATCGTGATAACGCAAATTACTTTCGGAACGTCGAAAATTAAAGCTTACTAATTGCAGGACGTCGTCGCCGGATTGAGCTTCGTAATTTGAAGCACGGTCCAATTCAGGGGTCGTGGTTATTTCAACGACATTGGCTTTGGTTTGTTGAAGCGGAATAAAGGTACCCGTACTATCTTTTAAGGTAATAATTTGGTCCTGGCCGAGTTGTGCAGGTATCGCAATGGTATGCGCTTCACCTAATGAATAATAAAGCTTTGGCAAAGGAACACTCTGTTGAACCATATTGATAAGCGTAGGTACAATGAGAGGAGAATTTTTAAAGTTTGAATTGTCTTGATCGAATGCCGCCGTCGCCACATAGGTCTTTCCTTGCTGAAGAATAAAGGGCTTACTGTCTTCAAAGCTCAATACCGAAATACTGTTGGAATTTAGTTCGTAAAAACTATTGACCGATGGATATTGAAAGTTGGTCACTTTTTTCTCAAAGACATTCTTAAATAGGGGATGATCAAAATTGATCTGTGTAATTTTTTTAGCCACCGTAGTAGCAGGAGCTTTGATACTACCTAGTTGTAGCTGACTTAACAAAGTGTTGTAAGAATTGATATCTGCCTTGGAAGAAGGAATGATTAGCAATCCGCCGCCACTTTTCTGAAACGAAATTAAAGCATTATTCAAAGCTTGGGAAATTGATTCAAGCTCGTTCAAAATAATGAAATGTTGTTGTGGGATGATATTGAAATTCAGGCTGCTGAAGGCTTGCTCAGTATATTGATAATTTTCATTATCAAAGAGTTTGCGCAAATAGGTATTTTCCCCTTCGTTGATGGATAGTACTTGGAGAGGCTTGTTTTTATTGATGCTAAAATATAGCACATTATCATATTGAAGCTGTGCATCGGTGATACGTACTTCTCCAAGAAAATCATCCGGATCTTCCAAATTGAAGGACACGGTATTCTTATTTTGTATAAAATCTACGCCCGTTTTTGCGATAAGCTTGTTCCCCTTGTAAATTGAAACCGCCGTATTTTCAGGTAAGGTACCACTTCCTGAAAGGGTCACAGCCAGTTCTAGGGCATCCTGGTTTTTTTCTACAATGTATGCCGAATCAATTGCGATGTTACTAATATTGACTGCTTTGGTTTGAACTACTTCAATAGCAAAATTGGTAGTATCGGGCAAGACAGTTCCATAGTTTTGGAAATCCGAGATCCAGATAAGGCGTTGATCTGCATTTAAATTATTCGAGAAAAATTGTTGCGCTTTTAATAGTACAGCCTTTGGGTCTAATTGCTGGTCGCTGTAAGGAATGGAAAGCACTTCTTGTTTGAAGTCGTTTTGTGTAACTTCTTTTTTAGAATCGTTATTGGTAAACCAGGAAATTCTTGCATCACCGGCAAGTTCATCATAAAGTTGTTGCAAACTGCGGGAAAGCATGGGGCCCTGTTCGCCTTTTGCCTGCATGCTGTAAGAATTATCTATATATAGTACTGTTTCCTTATTGGTATTCAGTGCAGTTTTGGAAGCGATAAAAGGTTGTGCAAAAGCCATTACCAGACAAGCAATTGCAAGGAGGCGGGCAAGCAGGGTAAGCCACTTTTTTATTTGTGAGCTTTTACGTGTTTGAAGGGTTGCTTTCTTCAGAAAAGCGACATTGGTAAAGTCTACTTTTTGAAAGCGTCTTAATTGAAATAAGTGAATAATAATGGGAATGAGCAGTAGGAGGAGGGCATATAGAATTTCAGGGTGTTTGAACTGCATTCCGAATTTTATTTGCCAAATATAGTCATAGATTTTGAAAAGGCCTGTTTTTATGGAAAGATTAG
>JAHEMY010000101.1 GCA_024643425.1 Flavobacteriaceae bacterium | reverse complement strand
AAGTGAGTAGTCCTGAAGTCTATTTTCTGACTATGGAATTCATGGACAGTTTGAAAACGCAAAAAAGAATTCCCTTCTTTGCTGAAGCAGGAAATTTACAAATAACGTCAAAGCTCAATAATTTTGAAATCGAAAGTTCAATAAAAGGATCTGTGAATCAAGAAAAATGGGATACGTATAGTAAATTAATGAAACGCTATAACGACCGTAATTTAGACCTTATTGAACAACAATTCAATGCTTTGATGGATGGTAATCAATCTAATGCAGATTCAATTCTAAAGGTACAAGAAACCTTAATGAGGTCTCGTTATTTAGCGACTGTAAATTTTGCCAAGAACAACAGCGATTATGAGATTGCTCCTTATTTAATGGTTTCGGAAGTAAATGATGCGAACGTTAAGTACCACGATACCATCTACCAGATGCTTAGCCCAAAAATAAAAGACTCCAAATACGGTAAAGCATTGGAGTCTTTGATTGAAAATCGTAAAAACGATTAGATTTTTAAAGAGCGTTTATCTTATCGATAAGCTTTCTTCCTTTTGTTTCCAATTCAGTGTTAATTGATTTGAAATGAGATTTTTTATCTTCAACACTGCGATCGTTCACTTTATGAATTAATTCGTCAAAGGTCTCAATTGCTTCATCAATAATCTTCTCAGAGTCTTTGTTTCCTTTATCCGGATTGGTCAATTCCCAAATGTAAACGGCTTCGATAATGTCGCCTAATACATAATTGATATCTTTTTTTAAATCGCGCTTACTGGCCATAATATTAAATTTTCAGCAAAAGTAGTATATTTTACTCTTTATCAAGGCACAAATACCTCCAAAAAGGTAGCTTGTTGAGAATTTAGACAAACCTTGCCTAAAGAAGCAGGAATTAATAGCGTTTCACCTTTCGAAAGTTTTTCAGAATATTTGTTGGCTTCGATGGTCATACTACCTTCGGTACACATATATACCACAAAGGAGTCCAAGTGATCGTAGTTTCTTTCTATTTGGGTTGAAATTGAATACACTGAAGTAGAAAAATAGGTCGAATTGCATAATAGTTTGCCTTCCTCATTAGTCTCCGGAGGACTTAAAAAGGATTGATCTGCAGCCTTGAATCTTATCGAATCAAGGGCTTCCTTTGTATGCAGCGTTCTTAATTTTCCATCGGTATCGGGCCGGTTCCAATCAAAAATTCTATAGGTAACATCGGAGGTTTGCTGAATCTCTGCCAATACAATTCCTCCACCAATAGCATGTACGGTTCCTGTTGGAATAAAGAAGGCATCCCCTGCTTTTACGGGAACCTCACGCAAAATATTAAGTAAGCTGTCTTTTTCTAGTGCTTCTAAGTATTCCTCACGAGAAGTTTCCTTTTTAAAACCTAAAATTAATCGCGCACCCGGATCTGCTTGTAATACATACCACATTTCAGTTTTACCAAAACTGTTATGTCGTTCTTTTGCGATTTCATCACTGGGATGTAATTGAACTGAAAGATCCTGCTTCGCATCAATGAATTTAAATAATAATGGAAAGGTGTTTCCATATTTTTGCACCACCCTATTTCCTAATAAAGCACTTCCAAAGTGTTCGATAAGCCAGGATAGGTCTCTTCCTTGCAATGCACCGTTGGCAACTACAGAGACATTTTCAGATACTCCGGACAATTCCCAGCTCTCACCGGTTTGTTCGGTTGAATTCTTTCCAAAAAAGTGTTTTAATTTATCGCCCCCCCAAATTTTTTCTTTGAATTGCGGGTAAAATTTTAATGGATATAGCGCTTCTTCTTTCAACGATTCTTTAAATAATTAAGAACTTCCTTCTTATGGGAAGTTGCTTGCAACGAACGAAAACGATGCACCAAAATTCCCTGTTTGTCAAAAACGAAAGTTTCTCTTCCGGGTAAGATACCAAAAAGGCTCGATTTTACGCCAAATTTCCGAAGGACCTTATTTCCAGGATCGGATAGAATTCTAAAATTCAATTGAAGTCGATTTGCGAATTTCTTATGGGAATTGGTGCTATCTGCACTCACTCCAACAACTTCGACTCCTAACTCTTTAAATTCCTCCATACTATCCCTAAAATTACAGGCCTGTAACGTACAACCGGGAGTAAAATCCTTAGGGTAAAAATAGACAATTAAAGGTGCTTTCCCTATCCAAGAATCACTGGAAAAGGGTTGTTCGAATTGATCTAATAAAGTGAACTTTGGTATTTGATCTCCAATATCAATCATCCTGTGTATACTACAAAGTTCCGTGCTGTTTCAAAAAGTTTTACCGTGATGTCGTATTGTTCGGGTATTTTTAAACGAAGTTTATTGTAAATAACAATAGCAATGTTTTCTACGGTAGGATTTAGGCTGGCAAATTCAGGGACCTCAAGATTAAGGTTCTTATGGTCGAATGCCTCTTCAATATCTTGTTCAATAATTTGTTTTACTATATCCAAATTGATTAAAAACCCGGTCTCCGGATCAAGCTCCCCGGTAATACCCACTTCCAGATCGTAATTGTGGCCATGGTATTTAGGGTTGCTACATTTTCCAAATACCTCAAGGTTCTTTTCATCGGACCATTCCTTGCGAAACAGTCGATGCGCAGCATTAAAATGTGCTTTTCTATAAATAGTTAAACTCATAAACTTAGGTGTTCGTAAAATTTTTCAAAAATAATCTTAAACCAAGCCGAATAGGATTGAGGATTATTCGCGATATCCATTTTTACATCCTCGAGTGCCATCCATTTCCATGCTTCCACTTCTTCCCTATTAATATTTGGGTCTTCATTAAATCGCCCTACCAAGATATGATCAAATTCATGTTCGGTAAGGCCATTGTCGAAGGGGGCTTTATAAATAAATGAGATGGTATCTTTCAGTGATGTTGAGAACCCCATCTCTTCAAAGAGTCTTCGTTTTCCGGCTTCTATATTGGTCTCTCCTGCTCTTTGATGACTACAGCAAGTATTCGTCCAGAGTCCCGGAGAATGGTACTTAGAAAGTGCGCGTTGCTGAAGCATAAGTTCATCTCGATCATTAAAAATAAATACTGAAAAAGCACGATGAAGCACTCCTTTAATGTGAGCTTCCTGCTTTGGCATAAAGCCAATGGGCTCATCATTCTCATTGACAAGAATTACTTGTTCTTCCGTCATATTTTGCAATTTTTATCAAAAATACAAAATGCCAAGCGAACAATAACAAAGAGCGCCTCTCGGAATCCGGGAGGCGCTCAAATTTTTTAAGTTTATGACTGTTAATATTCCATCAGGAACATAGATCTTCGGTTTAATTGATGTTCCTCTTCGGTACATTCAACGCCGTTTGAACATCTATTTAACAATTCGCTTTCACCATATCCTTTGGCCTTTAATCGTCCAGCATCTATGCCTTGATCAATAAGCCATTTCATAGTAGACTGCGCACGTTTATCGGATAATGCCATGTTATAGCTATCATTTCCTCTTGAATCGGTATGTGATTGAATATTAATATTAAGTTGAGGGTATTTCTCCATAGCCGCTTGAATTTTAGAGAGTTCTATGGCAGCATCAGGTCTGATATTGTATCGATCGAAATCGAAATAAATAGGTTGAAGTTTTAAAATACATCCCAGGTCGTTTGGCGCACAGCCAATTAATTGTAAAGGAATATCAACTCGGAGGACGCTCGATGAATTTGGTGTTGTCACCGGCAACTCATTTGGTTCATAATCTTCTTTTACTGCTAAAACAATATATTTCTTATCACAATCTGCGGTAAAACTATACAAACCATCTTCTCCAACAACAAAAGTTTCGATGGTGTTACCATCCTCCCCTTTGAGCGTAACTAGTGCTCCAGGGATTGGGTCGTCGGTATCTTCATCATAAACCTTACCACCTATTGAAACAATACATTGCTGCACAACGGTATAAATATCATCATCGATACTTCCTTCATCTCCTCCCCGATTTGATGAAACATATCCAATATGTTTCTCTTCATTTAGTATAAAACCAAAATCATCTTTATGACTGTTAACTGGTTCTCCTAGATTATGAACTTCGGAAGGATTTCCATTCTCGTCTAATTGTGTTCTAAACACATCAAAGCCTCCAAGCCCACTACGCCCATCACTGGCGAAATACAACATGTTGCTTTCACTAATGAATGGAAAAGATTCTCTCGCTTTGGTATTAACCGCTTTAAGATTTACAGGAGCTCCGTAATTATTTTCTCCTAAAATGTCCACATACCAAATATCGGATAAACCTTCAGTCCCATCCATTTCGGAAGAAAAATAAAGACGCTTTTCATCTTTACTTAGGGCAGGGTGTGCTGATGAATAATCATCACTATTAAATGGTAGTTCCACAATATTGGTCCATTTATTATCAACCAATGAAGCTTTGTAGATTTTTAAATTAATTGATTTATTGCCATCCTTTCCTTTCTTTCCGTCGATAAAATTATTTCGAGTGAAATACATGGTCTTCCCATCTTTTGTAAAAGTTGGTGAAGTTTCGTGAAATTTTGTATTTACATCACCTGGTAATGGGGTTGCATTGGTTAGGTTACCTTTTTCATCGATGGAGGCCACATATAAATCTGTAAAAGGTTGATTCATCCAGTTATGAATTTTATCCCCCACAGCCCCAGGCTTTGAAGAAGCAAAAACAACGCTTTGGTTGTAATATGCTGGCCCAAAATCTGAATAGGAGGTATTGATTCCAACCTTAGACAAATCTGCGTCAAATTCGATTAAATCGGTCACCGTTGCATTCATCATTCCCACATCACCACTTTTTTCTACATACATTTTCATGTAATCCTCAGCTTTAGCTGGGTTGCTCGTGCTTTTAAAGGACTGAGCAGCTCTGTAAAAATAAACGTCCTCGGCTTCTTCCTTAAACTCATCCATAAGTTTACCATACCATTTGGCTGCATTGGTATAATCGCTATTCCAATAATAGGTGTCTCCTAGATTCGCATAGATTTGAGCCGATTTATATCCTTTTTCAATGATATTAAGATAAATAGCTCGTGCATCTATGTAATCAAAACTCGTAAAGTCCTTATTAGCTTTTTTAACCTTCCCTTCCTGCGCGAAGCTCGGTGACAATCCCACACAAGTAAAGAAAACTACATATAAAAAAGTATATTTTATTTTCATGATATTCATTTTTAAAAGAATCGTGGCGCAACAATACGTTCCGGGTTATTAAATATATCAAAGCGAATCATTACCTCGTAAGACCCGTCGCTATAGGTTTCTATGTCGGTAGTTTGGTAATCGTATCCAAACCCAATGAAAATAGCATCACTTACTTGGAATCCGGCCATTGCGCTCAAGGCTGCGCTCCATCGGTATGAGGCTCCCAAGGTGAATTTATTATTGATTAAAAAGTTTGCCGAGAAATCCCACTGTAATGGCGATCCATTCACGGCTTTAACCAATGTGGCAGGCTTAAATTTTAAGTTTTCACTTAAGTCAAATACATATCCAGCAATAAAGAAATAGTGTAATCTTTCTGCCGCCGTAGTTTGTCCTGAAACACTCGATGGGTCATCTACAATATCATCAATTTGAGACTGATCGAAATGCTTCGTCGTTAAGAAGTTTGGAACCGACAACCCTGCATAAAACTTATTGGTATAATAATACACCCCTGCCCCAATTTGCGGTTGTAATTTGTTATCCACGTTACTCTCAAAGATATCTCCTTGTCCTTCAATTGGGATGTTAAGTTTTGTGAAATCTACATTGAGTATATCCAGACCCGCTTTTAATCCAAAGGAAACCTTGCCATTCTCGCCCGCACTAATGCGATACGCATAGTCAACGGTAATGTTTGACTCTGTGGCAGGACCAATCTCATCATGAACGATCGTTAGTCCGAGTCCCATATTATCCATACTTCCAATAGGGCTATCTACTGTAAAGGTACCTGTCTTTGGTGCTCCTTCGAAGTTGACCCACTGTGTCCTTCCTAATAGTCCAAAACTAAGTACATCCTTGGTACCTGCATATCCCGGATTCACAACCTGGGTATTATACATATACTGAGTGTACTGTGGGTCTTGCTGAGCCTTAACCGAGAATGTTCCCAGTAAAAGTAAAACTAAGATTGCTATGTAACTTTTTCTCATCTTACTATTTTTATAAACCCGAGAGTGTTGTTTTAAACCCTCTCGGGATTTTGTTTTTATCTATTTAAGTATAGGTAACCGTTGTAACTTGGTTTTCCTGGATTCTCTCCTTGAATGGTTAGAATATAGAAATAAGTTCCCGTTGGTAATTGTTCTCCGCTGTTAATCGTAGCTCGTCCATTTGATTCTCCTCTAAATACATTATCATTCTCATTGTATCCATTGGTTTCAAAAACAAGTACTCCCCATCGGTTGAATATCTTCACGTTATTATTTGGATAGTTGTCGATTCCCTGTATCCAGAAGAAGTCGTTCAATCCATCATTATTTGGTGTAATACCATTGAAGATTTCAAAGTCTACGCCTTCAACACTTGGCAGAATTACTACCGTTGGATCGTCAGGTTCGGCATCACCCTCAAGCTCAATATCGGTTGGGTCATTTGGATCATCAGACAAATCTTGAATTATCACAATTCCATCTTCATTAGAACCAAATACCAATGCTTGATTCACAACAAAACCATTATCTATATCTTCCTGCGTAATATTATAGGTCGCAGTGAATGTATCACTATCTGATTCTCCCGGCAATAATACAGGGATTGGGCCTCCAAATATTGAAATTCCAGGAAGAGGATCCTCTATAGTTAGATTATAGAATGGTATGGTACCTTCGTTAGTTACTTTAAATGAATAGCTAACAGTTTCTCCAACCTGAGAATTACCATCATTATTATTGTCATCAAACTCACCTATTTTTTCTAGAGTAAGTCTTACAATAGGTGGTGCTGGAGAACAGAAATTAGTAAATATGGTTGGATCGTCTTCTTCATATGAATTGTCATCTGAGAGGTCGGTCACAAGTTCCCCGGAAGGTAAAGTTCCTTCTACAGTTGCTTGATTGGTAATTATTCCATTGTTATAATCTTCTTCTGTTATTATATACTCAGCATAGAAGGTAGTGGTATCTTCTTCTCCTGGTTCAAGTGTAATTGGACCTCCAATTACTGCTACCATTGGATCCGTAACCATAATATCTGTTAGGACTGAATTTCCATTATTTATAACACTGAACTTATAGGTAAGTACCTCTCCCGGTGATGCACAAGGATCATTGAATTCATACTCCTTAATAACTGCAATGGAAGGATTACAAATAATTGTATAAGTGTATACCCAATCGTGGTTATTGCCTTCACAGTCTTCATAATTCCATGTGTAGGTAATGGTACCACCACAACCGTCATAATCTCCTCCCACAGTTGGACCTGTTGGGATTATCACATTTCCACAGTTATCTACGATTACTGGAGGAATTGGTTCAACTGCCTCATCTTCAGAATTAACGGTAGAACCATCATCTGCAGGCATTTCGAAGTCTTCTACTTCAACAGTATAGGTGTATACCCAATCGTGGTTGTTGCCTTCACAGTCGGCATAGTTCCATGTGTAAGTGATCGTTCCTTCACAGCCATCAAAGGTTCCGCCTTGCGTTGGTCCTGCTGGAGTAATGGTTTTACCACAATTATCTAATACTACAGGTGGAACTGGTTCTACTGCAGATGCCTCGCATGCTACCTGACTTCCTTCGTCTTGTGGCATCGTGAAGTCTTCAACTTCCACAGTATAGGTGTATACCCAATCATGGTTATTACCTTCACAGTCCTCGTAGTTCCATGTATAAGTGATCGTTCCTTCACAGCTATCAAAAGTTCCGCCTTGCGTTGGTCCCGTTGGCTCGATAGGAGCACCACAATTATCTACTACTACTGGTGGCACCGGAGGTTGCGCATCATCTTTACACGCTACCTGACTTCCTTCGTCTTGTGGCATGGTGAAGTCTTCAACTTCCACTGTGTAGGTATATACCCAATCGTGGTTATTGCCTTCACAGTCGGCATAGTTCCATGTATAAGTGATTGTTCCTTCACAACCATCAAAGGTTCCGCCTTGGGTTGGTCCTGTTGGTGTAATCTCACTACCACAATTATCTAATACAACTGGTGGTACTGGCTCTATGGCTGATGTCTCACATGCTATCTGAATTCCTTCATCGGCTGGCATCTGGAAGTCTTCAACTTCAATCGTTACTGTGTGTACATAATCTACAGAGTCTCCAGAACAGTTTACATAGGTCCATGTATAAGTCACATCGCCCTCACAACCAGGAACACTGCCTTCAACAGGACCTGATGGTGTGATCGCTTCC
>JAHEMY010000100.1 GCA_024643425.1 Flavobacteriaceae bacterium | reverse complement strand
TTGGTCGCAAAGTTATACGAGTCGCGAAGGCGACTCCATCAATCCTCGATATTACTTATGGGCCGGTGCGTTTTATCCAAACATGAATACAACATTACGTATCGACACTAAATTGGGGATTGGTACTGAAATAGGACTGGAAGACGATTTAAATTTATCGGAAGATTTGGGTGTATTTCGATTAGATGGTTTGGTACGACTTACCGAGAACTCCCAACTCGCCGTGACTTATACCGGAATTAAAAGGGACCGAAGTCTTGTGCTCGAAAAAGACATCAAGTTTGGAGACACTATATTCCAAGCAAATTCAAGGGCAGATTATAAATTTAATGTTGATTATTTAGCCTTGACCTACCGATATAACTTTTTTAATGAACGCAATTGGAATGCCGGATTATCGGCGGGATTGCGAGGAGTTTTTATCAATACATCGATTGATGCTCGCATCAACGATCGAGTTTTTGGAAAGGACGTTAGCCTCACTGCACCCGCTATATTATTTGGCGCACATGGTAGCGCCTACCTCACACCACGATTAATGGCCCGTTATTCACTGGAATACTTTTATGTAAAGATTAGTGATATAAAAATCAATATCATCGAATCGAATGCATCGGTGCATTACTTTATTTTTAAGAATGTGGGTCTGGGACTCGCTTATTCAACAAATAATTACCGCCTAAGAAATGTGCCTCTTTGGGGAGATTCTGAGGGAAAGGTGAATTTCGAATTCGGAGGGCTTAATATGTACGTGACCAGTCGATTTTAAGTAGTCTATTTACACTTCCTTGTGTTTATAAAAACGAGGTGACATGCAGCAAAAAAAAGCATCCTATCCTTAATGCTTTTTTAATTATTTAGAAGAATTATTATTATCAATACAATTAATTTACTTTCTCAAGGGATAAGACCATTGCTTCCGCATAGGTAAGAATCACCACCTCTCCGGCATTTAATTGTTCTAACATGCTCACATCCTCCACTTCAATACTTACATAATTACCTCTCGGACCTTTAACGGTCACAATCATCTCCGGGCGATTAATCACTTCCACAGTTACAACCGCTTTTACAACAGCGCCTAGGGCGGCAGCCGGGTCCATTCCTTCGGGGGCTTTGCCACCTTCCGCGATTAACACCAATGGTGTTTCCAGTTCCTCCGGAGTTGGTTGTCTAAATTCAGCTAATACATAGGTGTAATACTCGAATGAAATAACATCGTCAACGGTAATTTCGTCGAAACGTTTTACCTCATCCCCAACAGTGATTGTGACTAAGTTCCCTTTTGGCCCCATTACGGTAACTTCTCGCTCCGTTTTATCAATTTCCATGACCCTTCCCTGCGCAGCAACTAAGTTCCATTTTTCTTTAGAGGGTTTTTCTCCTTGATTCACCTGAGCATTCCCTTGAAAAACGCTAAGAAAAAGTGCTAAAATGAGCATTGTAACATAGTTATTTGATTTCATCTGTTTGGTTTTTTATGTTTTATCGAATGTTTCTATTTTCTGAGCTGCCTTCGAACAACGTTATCTGACAGACCATAAAGATATCTATTTAAGAGCAATCCAATTTATTAAATAACTGAATTCTTGGATAAATTATGTTGAGATTATCGAGTTTCTAATTCCCTTAAAAACTGAGAAGGAGTTTTGGACGTGAACTTTTTAAACGAAGAATAAAAAGTGGATCTAGAGTTAAATCCACATTCCAATCCAATAGAGACAATGGTATAATTATTAAAACTGGGATCAGCCAGTAGTTTTTTAGATTGTTCCACGCGGAGTGAATTGATGTAATCGGAGAAGTTATAATCGCTGCAGGTGTTGATTAACTTTGACAAATGACTCGGACTCATTCCAAGTATTTCTGCAAGGGAATTCATACTTAAATCCGGTTCCAAGTAAGTGAGATTTTGGGTGACAAATTTGTGTATTTGTTCAAATTCCTCTTGGTGTTTGTTGTTTCCTGTATCTTTTAATTTAACAAAGCCAACGAACTTGTTGCTTTTCGCAATTCGCTTTCGCAATTGGATTCGATCCTGAACCACATTGTATCGATACAAGCCTTGATACCCAATCCAATACAATATAGCAGACGTACTAAGACGTAAAATTGCATAGCCCCATTTTATTTCAAAAAGAACTTCGGCAACCAAAGCAAATACCCAAATTAACATGACCACACCCCCTAATTTAAAAAATAATTTGAGCCAGTTCAGATCGTCGTAGCTTAGCATCTCTTTATAGGTATTTTCGCGCCTAAATACTAATTCAATGCACTTATAAAAAATCACAACTCCTAATGCTAGGTTAAATACGTCTTCAATCGTTGTATATTTCTGAATGAGTGTTATGTCCTGCCCCTCGATATAATAATACACATAGGCAATGATGCTCGACCGAAATACAAGTTCTACCACAAAGACGACCACCGCAAACTTCACAAACCCTACGATCTTCTTATCAACCTCCAAAAAGTGAATGATAAACGCATAAAACATAGGTAGAATAAAGAAATACCAAGGAATTAGCAGGTGTTTAATATAGAAGAAGTTTGAGATATATCCTTTCGCAATTAACCAAGCTTGTAAATTATTTAAAGAGATAAATAATACTACAAGGTTGAGGTACAGCACGACAATGCTAAAGCGCTTTTTTAAAAAAAAGGAGACCAGAATGAATACAAATCCATGGACCGCTCCCGCAATAAGTAAGAAATTAATAATCGTATTGATGTCCATAGATCAATCGTTAAAACTTATAAATGAAGATAGTAAATTTGAAATTAATCATCTTCCTTCTTGTATTTGTGTAATTTTCTCATTCACCACAGACAGCCTCCATTTTAAGGCGCTGGTTCTCGTTCGAAAGACAAATGCCTTAAATCGTTGTAATAATTAAAATAATTTGTTGGATTTCCTCGTATATATAGCTTTATGGGATTATGGGTCCCGGCAATTCCTCCCAACAACCCACCTAAAATTCCAAATCCGACGGCTGAGGCACCTGCTGCTATGCTTTTTGAAGGACCTGCTGCAAGGGCTCCACCAATATTATCTGGTTCCGAGGGTTCCGATCCAACACCAACGGCAAGACCGATTCCCGCACCGGCTAAAAGACCAATGCCTATTCCTTTTGAGACACTTCCTTTGCGACGAAAACGAAGCTCCCAAATGTCTTTGACAGGAATGTAAATATGCTCGCGTTTCTGTTTCAAGGTAATTCCGGAAGAATCTGCCGATAAAAGAATTCCGGTCCATTCGGTTTTTTCCGTGGTAATGACCAACGTGCGAAACTGACGTTGTTTACCAGAAGTGTCTTCTTGCAATTTTTGGAGGGAAGGTCCACATGAAGTGACACTTAAACCCATTATTAAAAGTAGTATTCGAAATCCCATGTGCGTTTTCATTTAATGATTCGTGCTATCCGTGTTTTCCAATTGACATGCACTCCTCTAATTTACTGAAAATTAATGCTTTCGTCTAAGCTAAGTATCCAGAATAACCATATTAGAAGATATCCGGACGTCCAACGATAATCTCGGACATTTTCGTCTTATTGAAGAAAAGGAAACTGATGTAAATACCTTCATTTAAAATTTTCCTTTCCAAGAGAACCCATTTAAACTTTAAAAACAGCCGGAATCGGCTATTTTATTACTTTCTACGCAACTACTTGATTTTCAATATATGCAAGCGCGATATCCAGAATTATTGTTGGACATCCAGCATTTTAGAATCTATGCTTTTCAGGACTCTTGATAAAATAGAGACTATAATTTTAAGCTATAAATCAATTCATTCCAATGAAATATTCAAGACAGTTTTATTTCTAATACTAACTCTAAAAAATTACGACATGGTTTTTGTACTCCTCTTTATCGCGCTAAAAAACTTTTTCAAGAAAAAAGCCAATAAACCAGTTTCTCTTCCAGAAATAACAACTGTTTTTATTCTCATTTTCCTCTGCACCAATATTCTTGGCGCTCAAATCGAAAAGAGGTTCAGTGTTTTCAGAAATAATAATGAAATCGGATTTATTCAAATTGAACAAACGCAAAAAGACAACCGCGTGGTTTACGAATTGAATTCAGAAATTAATACGCGATTCGTTTTGAGCTTTTCTATTGAAGGCAAAGAAGTTTCCATTTACGATGACGGAAAATTAACTTATTCCTCAATTAAACGCTTCTGCAATAATAAAACTAAAGTAAATAAAGAATTACAGTGGCTTGGTGAAGCATACGTTCTGAGGGATAAAAACAAAACGAAGCAATTTCCTTACACCACAATCACTCAAAACTTGGTTACCCTTTATTTTCAGGAGCCTAAAACCATAAAACGGGTCTATTGTGATAATTATAATACCATGGGGACCGTCATCCCGCTTGAAGATCATGCCTATAAAATTGTTTTTCCAGACGGCAACTACAATATTTTCTATTACAAACAACAAAAACTTGAACGTATCGAAGTCTTTCACACCTTATACCGAGTAGACCTCGTATCCCTTTAAACAACGAGCCATGTTAGTCTTAAGTTTAATACTCGCAGTTTTTACCCTCTACCTTGGAATCACTTTCTTTTCAAAACAAAAAGGGTTCCTGGACCTTAAAGCGGCCCTTGGAAGCGATGCGTCCATACGACAACTTAACACAAAGCACATCCTGGGCATGCTTCTTTTTGGAATCTTATTTATCATTTTAGATTCGGGATTATTGAGGCTATTTTCTGTTTCTTGGGATGCACTTTCTCCGTTCAACTTGGTTATTGTTTTAGTATGCGTACTACTCGCCATCACTATTTCTTACCGAAGTAGTAAAAACGATTTCCAAAATTTTACACTGCCTCAACAAACAAATACATTCTTGGCAAGCAGTTATGTGGTACTGCGCATCGGCTTTCTTTTATCGTACGAGTTCTTCTTTCGAGGGGTCTTGTTTTTCGGCACCTTGGAATTTACAGGTGTTAATGAGAGCATTCTCATTAATGTATTCTTCTATGCAAGCATCCATATGTTTCACAATAAAAAAGAGCTGCTGGGAGCTATTCCATTTGGCATACTGTTATGCTTAATAACCCATTACTCGAATACCATCTTATTCGCTTTTATAATTCATACAGCTTTATCATTAAGTTATGAGCTGCCTATTTTATTTACTCATTTTAAAATGCAAAGACCATGAAAATATTTGTCACAGGCGGAACCGGTTATCTCGGAAGAGCTTTAACCATTGCACTCACCGAACAAGGGTATCATGTTCATCTACTCGCAAGAGATCCAGAAAACATTGATTCTTTCAATTCAAACCGCATTAAGGTTTTCAAGGGAGATTTACTTAATCCAAAATCAATTGAAAAAGCAATGACGGGCTGTGATTTTGTTTTTCATCTTGCTGCATTCACAGATTTACGTTGTGAAACGGTGGGGCCTTTCCATGATGTTAATGTGCTTGGCACCTTGAACATGTTGAAAGCAGCCAAACAACTGGAGATAAAACGATTTGTATTCACAAGTTCACTTTCTGTTTATGGTCCTTCAAACGGCAAAGGCCCAATTAATGAAAAGCAGCCAAGGGTCTGTTCTTATAAGAATGATTATGAACTCACAAAAGCAATGGCGGAAGAATTAGTCCTCAAAGAAAACAGTGAAAATTTCCAAACCCTTGTTTTGAACGTTTCTAGAATTTACGGTCCGGGGGTTAAAAACTTCTCTAATGGAGTGAACAAGTTTATCGAAATGATAAAAACCAAAAAGAATTTAATTTTTCCCAACAAACTAAAAGTGACGGCAAATTATGTATTTATCGACAATGTGGTTCATGCCCATGTAAATTGTATTCACTATGGAAATAGTGGAGAAAAATATATTGTTGGTGGCGTAAACTGCAGTTATAAAAAATTGATTAAAAGCATCAAACAAGTGAGCAAAAGCCCTTGTAAAATCATCACGCTTAATTACACTGTTGTTCAAAAAACAATTGAAGTCTACAGTTTTGTAAGTCATTTATTAAGAATTCCAAATAAGCTAACCCCAACCATTTTAGATTCCCTATTCACCAATAGGATCGCGACTTCAAGAAAAGCGGTTAAAGAACTCCATTATGAAGTTACTAGCCTTGAGCAAGGACTTCGAAAAACACTAGCATCAATGTAAACAAACGATTATGACAACAAATAACCCTTATACATTAATTACCGGAGCGAGTCAAGGATTTGGAAAAGCATTGGCTTTGGAATGTGCTTCGAGAAAGATGAACGTAATTTTGGTTTCACTACCTAATTCAGGTTTAATCGAATTAACCGATTACATCAATTCCAATTATCCGGTGGACGCGATACCCTATGAAATTGATCTTTGCAATCTGGATGACTGTAAAAAAATGGTGTCACAAATTATCGACGAGAAACTTCCCGTACATTATTTGATCAACAATGCAGGGATGCTTAGCAAGGGTTATTTCGAGGATTTGACCTTGTCGTACTGTGAAAAAATGATTCAGCTAAACATAACGACGCCCACCATCCTCATCAAGTTATTATTACCCCTCCTCAAAGAAAACGAGCAAGCAGGTATCTTGAACGTGGGTAGTTTAGCAAGTTTCTTCCACCTTCCTAAAAAACAGATTTACGGGGGGACAAAAGCCTATTTAATGTCCTTTTCTCAAAGTTTGGGCAAAGAATTAAAGGAATACCACATTAATGTCTCCATGGTTTGCCCGGGAGGGTTAAATACCAACACTCAGATTACCTATCAGAATAGAACCGGGGGTTTCTTTTCCAAGCTTTCCATTTTGGATGCAGAAGTGGCCGCTAAGCACACTATAAAAGGCATGCTGAACGGCAAAACAATTATAGTTCCCGGAAAGCTTAATCAATTTTTTCTTATGTTAAACAGAATTTTACCGAATTCCATTAAACAGAAAATCACATCGCTACAGATGAAGAAATTAAAGGGAAGCCGCGCTTATGTATAATTAAAAAATGATTCACTAAAATTCGATTTTGATCTAAAACTACCTAATTTATGAAAACAGCCATTATTACCGGAGGAGCTTCAGGGCTCGGATTTGAGTTTGCCAAATTACTGGCCATAGACAACTACAATTTGGTGCTAGTCGATATAGACGAAAGTCAAGTTTATTCTGCTAAGGCAGTGATCGAAAAGCATTCTAAGGTTAAAATTCACACCATCATTTTGGATCTTTCAACCATTGAAGCTGCAGACAAACTCTATGCACTAACAAAAGGATATAACACGGAAGTGGTCATTAACAATGCGGGCTTTGGTTTGGGTGGATACTTTGCAAAAACAGATTGGGAATTAGAGCAAAAAATGATCAACCTGCATGTATATACCCCTACCCGCTTTTGTAAGTTAATTTTAAAGGATATGGTCAGGGCCGGTCGAGGGAAAATTATTAATGTCGCCTCTATTGCTGCGTATACACCAGGTCCTTTTATGGCTATTTATTATGCGACAAAAGGATTCTTACTCTCCTTTGGTCGTGCCATATCAAACGAACTTAAGGGCTCTGGAGTAAGTTTGACTACGGTTTGTCCTGGTCTTACCAAAACTTCATTTGCCCCTAAAAGAGCTTCACTTTCCGGTGTCGCGCCTCCTAATTATGGTTTTATGGCAGATGACGCAGGGAAAGTTGCTCAAATCGCCTATAAAGCCATGGTAAAAGGCAAGGTGGTGTCAATACCGCTTTTTAAAAATAAGCTTATGAATTTTTTTATGTGGATTATTCCAAATCCTCTTGTAATTCAATTTGTTCGTAAAACACAAACACATCTAAATGGATTATAAAACTATGAAAAGTATTGTTATCACAGGAGTGTCATCCGGCATTGGGTATGGAGCCAGTGTCGAATTTATCAAGCAAGGATTTCAAGTATTTGGAAGTGTCCGAAAGGAAGAAGATGCTCTGAAATTGAAAGAAGCACTGGGCCCTCAATTTGAGCCTCTAATTTTTGATCTTACCGATCAAGCGTCCATTGAAAAAGAGGCTGCCCGTGTAGCTTCTATATTAGGAGACCGCAATCTCAGCGGACTTATAAATAATGCGGGGGAAACCCAAGGAGGCCCTTTAATGCATATTCCCATAGAGGAAGTAAAACGGAGCTTCGATGTCCTTGTATTTGGACAATTAGCCGTGACCAAGAGCTTCCTTCCAATTCTGGGAGCGTCCAAGCAGAATAATCAAACGCCGGGAAAAATTTTCATGATAAGCAGCACCAGCGGAAAAATTGGTTTCCCATTTGCAGGTCCTTATGCAGGATCTAAACATGCTTTGGAAGGGCTCTCTAAATCGCTGAGAGCCGAATTATTAATGTATGGCATTGATGTAGTGGTTATCGGTCCGGGTAACATCGATACCT
>JAHEMY010000099.1 GCA_024643425.1 Flavobacteriaceae bacterium | reverse complement strand
AAATTATCGTAATCGAGGGTCATTTTGTTCTCATGATAAGGCAAACACTCTCCGAAACCTAACAGCAACATTCTCCAGTTACCAGGTTCCATCATCGTGTCTTTATATTCTTTACCGTATCCTAATTCTGCTACCAATTCGTCGTAGCGTCCTCGGCTTGCACCTCCTTGATATCCGTACCCTCTTTTAAAGTTCGGCTGGTCGGTAACACCTCCTAGATTTCGGAATCTTGGAATGTAAATACCGTTAGGTCGTCGTCCTTTGTAATACTGGTCTTCAAACCCACTTACATTTGCCCAAGCTCCTGCTTTAAAATGGTGGTCCATAATATTGTGCCCTAATTCTCCGCTATCGTTCCCCATACCATTTGGAAAGCGTTCGCTTTTGGAATTAAGTAAAATACTCGCGGTTGCAATTGCAGAGGCACACAGGAACACTACCTTGGCATTAAATACCATGTCTTCCCCTGTTTCAGCATCTTTTACCTTTACGCCCGTTGCTTGTTTCGTCGCATCGTCGTAAATTAATTCATGTACAATCGAATTAGGACGAAGGGTCATGTTTCCTGTTTTTTCCGCGGCGGGAAGAGTAGAAGAAACACTACTGAAATATCCTCCAAAAGGACAGCCTCTAATACAACGGTTTCTATACTGGCAATTGGAACGGCCATCGTGTGTTTTGGTTCCCGTAATGTGCGCTGTTCGTCCGATGGTTAACAAACGACCATCGTCGTAATTGGACGCCATCTTTTCTTTTAAATCAGTTTCGGCACAGTTCAATTCCATTGGCGGGGAGAATACCCCATCCGGCAACACTTCAATTCCGAGTGCCTCACCACTTACACCAATAAATTCTTCTACCTTATCGTACCATGGCGCAATGTCCTTATAACGAATGGGCCAGTCTACGGCAATCCCTTCTTTTTTGTTGGCTTCAAAGTCAATATCGCTCAAACGGTAGCTCTGGCGGCCCCACATGATCGAGCGACCTCCTACGTGATACCCTCGAATCCAGTCGAAGCGTTTTACCTCGTTGTAAGGATGCACCAAATCGTTCACAAAAAAGTGACGTGACTCTTCACTTGTCGTGTATCCGGTACGTGATTGTTTTATTTGTTTCTTTTGTTCTTCGAGCGGTAACTGTCCCTTAAATTTAAAATCCCATGGATCTAAATTTGCGGTAGGATAATCTTCAATATGCTTTACCATTCGTCCTCGTTCAAGAACTAATGTTTTGAGTCCGTTCTCGCAAAGTTCCTTAGCGGCCCAACCGCCACTAATTCCAGAACCAACTACGATGGCGTCATACATTTCGTTTGGGTTTGCCATTTTTTACTTTCGGTTTAATAAGATGAATTTTTGGTCAAAAATAACCCAGCAATCAAATGTCGAATTTCAAGGTGGGAATTATTAAGTTAACTACTAATTTCCATTAATTATTTCGATTACACAAAAAACCTTTCCCAAAAGAATAAAATTGGTAAGCGAAAACGTTTTCGCTTGCCAAATTCGTAATCGTATAATTAAAGCACTCTTTAACTTTCAAAAAAGAATTAACTTAGGGGGAAATTTTACTTTTTGTAAAACCTAACGACCCAAAGAATGAAAAAAATGTTGCTATTGCTCCTTATTTCCGGAGCGCTTCTTTCTTGTAAAAATTCGACCAATGAGCCTGTCGCAGTTGAAGAATCCGAGCTCATGCCACCGCCCTACGACACGCCTCCTTACCAACTTTCTTTGGCACAATGGTCGCTTCACCTTCGTTACCAGGCACCGGATGCCAAACCGCTTGATTTTCCTAAAGATGCCAAAGAACTTGGTTTCGATGGTATTGAATTGGTAACTCAGCTCTACACGAAAGAAATAGAGGCTTTAGGGTTTGAAAAGGTAATTGATTCTTTAAAGAACGAATTAAAGACCCATGAGGTGGAATGTGTGCTCATTATGGTAGATGGCGAGGGAGATCTTGCCGATACCAATGAAACTCTCCGCAATACCGCCGTTGAAAAACACAAGAAATGGGTCGACGCTGCAGCTGCTTTAGGAGCACATTCGATTCGAGTGAACACTTTTGGCACCAACGATCCGGAGCTTTGGAAAGTTACCGTAAAAGATGGCTTGCTTAAATTATCCACCTATGCTGCCACCAAAAACATTAATGTAATTGCTGAAAACCACGGCTGGCTCTCGTCAAACCCACCCTTATTGATGGAAGTTTTGGACGAAATTAATTTCGATAACTGTGGCACCTTGCCCGATTTTGGGAATTGGTGTGTCGAAAGAGAAAACCAAGAGCGTTGGGGTACCTGTGTAAAAGAGTATCCGGATAAATATGAAGGAGTTGCAATGATGCTGAAAAGAGCCAAAGGAGTGAGCGCAAAGTCACACGATTTTGATTCTGAAGGCAATGAAACCACCATCGATTATTACAAAATGATTCAACTTGTGCGCGATAGCGGCTACCAAGGTCGTATCGGAATTGAATACGAAGGAGAGACCTTGAGTGAAGTAGAAGGAATCAACCTAACTCGTGAACTAATCTATAACGCCTACGCTAAAACTAACTAATTATGAAATCAACCACTCGTTTTCAATTGTCCTTTATGATGTTCCTCGAATTTTTTATTTGGGGAGGCTGGTTCGTTACCATGGGAACATTTTTAGGAAACAACTTGTCTGCCTCGGGAGCCGAATCCGGAATGGCGTACTCGACCCAGTCTTGGGGAGCTATTATCGCTCCATTCATCATAGGCCTTATTGCCGATCGATTTTTTAATGCCGAACGTATCTTAGGAGTGCTCCATCTTGCAGGCGCGATCTTAATGTATCAAATGTCGCAGTCCACCGACTTTAATACCTTTTATCCTTATGTGCTAGGATACATGATTGCCTATATGCCCACCTTGGCCCTCGTAAATTCAGTTTCATTTAACCAAATGAAAGATCCTTCCAAAGACTTTCCATTAATACGAGTTTGGGGGACCATTGGATGGATTGTAGCCGGGTTGCTTATTAGTTTTGCGTTCCAATGGGATTCATTGGATAATATTAAGGAAGGCATGTTATCCAACACTTTTTTAATGACTGCCATTGCCTCAGCAATCTTAGGGGTGTTTAGTTTCTTTTTACCAAAAACACCACCAAGTGCAGAAAAGGGGGAGAAGGTAACCTTGTCGGATATCTTAGGGCTAGATGCCTTGAATTTATTGAAGGATCGAAACTTCCTTGTTTTCTTCCTTTCCTCGGTATTGATTTGTATCCCTCTTGCGTTCTACTATCAAAATTTAAGTCCGTTTTTAACCGAAATTGGCGTGGAAAATTCTACCGCTTGGGCTTCGGGAGGACAGATTTCTGAGGTGTTATTTATGTTATTGTTACCTTTCTTCTTCAAGAAGTTTGGATTCAAAAAAACAATCTTAGCGGGAATGTTGGCCTGGACACTGCGCTATTTGTTATTTGCTTATGGCAATTCAGGAGAACTGTTCTTTATGCTGGTGACAGGAATCTTATTGCACGGAATGTGCTACGATTTCTTTTTTGTCTCCGGACAAATTTACACCGACAGTAAGGCCGGTGAAAAAGTAAAAAGTGCGGCGCAAGGGTTAATCACCTTAGCGACCTATGGTGTGGGGATGCTGGTGGGTTTTTATGTGGCAGGAAAAATTACCGATGCCAACCTCGTTGCAGAAGGTACCCATGTTTGGAAGTCCATTTGGACCTTCCCGGCCATCTTTGCCGTGGTGGTCATGGTCATTTTTGCCTTCTTGTTTAAAAACGAAAAAATAGAATACAAAGAATAATAAATAAGCATATGAGTAATAAAATTAGATGGGGTGTCCTTGGTGGCGGTGGCGATTCACTTATTGGTGTGTTGCACCGAGTAGCCGCCAGCATGTTTGATGCCTACCAACTTACCGGAGCAGTTTTTAATCCGGATTTTGAAGTAAATAAAGCCTTTGCGAAAGAAATAGGAATTCCCACAGATCGAATCTATCCCGATTTCGATACGTTGGTCGCAGAAGAACTAAAACTTCCGGAAAGTGAAAGAATTCAGGTGATTTCTATTTTAACACCGAACTTCCTTCATTTCCCCATGGCAAAAAAACTGCTTGAAAGCGGGTTTCATGTGATTTGTGAAAAACCAATGACCATGACCTATGCCGAAGCGCTGGAGTTGGAGCAAATCCATAAACAGAAACAAAGCATTTTTGCGCTTACCCATACCTATACCGGATATCCTATGATTCGTCAGATGAAAAAGATGATCCAAGAAGGTGTGCTAGGCGATATTCAAAAAGTAGATGCTCAATATTATCAAGGATGGATCAATCCAATAATTCACGATAAAGCGTTGCGAAGTGCTACATGGCGCCTTGACCCAAGTAAATCGGGAATTAGTTGCTGTATGGGAGATATCGGAGTGCATGCTTATCAAATGCTCGAATATGTTACGGGCATGGAAGTAAAATCGATACTTGCCGATTTGAATCATCTGTACGACGACAATCAAATGGACATTGACGGCACAGTTTTATTACGCCTTGGAACAAATGCCAAAGGAGTGCTGCGTGCGAGTCAGATTGCTACTGCCGAAGAAAATAACTTCACCCTGGCCATTTATGGTAAAAAAGGAGGTTTGAAGTGGGAACAGGAAAACCCAAATTATTTAATTCACATTGAAGAAGGCGAACCCATTAAAACCCTGAAGCCCGGAAATCAATACAACAGCAAACTATCCCTCGACGGAACCAAGCTACCTCCCGGACATCCGGAAGGAATTTTTGATGCCATGGGGAATATCTACAAAGGTGTCGCCAAGGCGATTCGCAAGCAAGCTTTCGATCCTGCCGAATTCCCATCCATGAGCGACGGAGTACGTGGTATGAATTTTATTGAAACTTCTGTGGCCTCTCATAAAGAGGGCAATGTTTGGAAAGAATTATAATTAAAAAAGCATGAAAACAATTAAAGGACCTGCGGTTTTTTTAGCCCAATTTATGGACAACAAAGCACCTTTCAATACCTTGGAAGGAATTTGTAAATGGGCCGCCGATCTTGGCTATAAAGGCATTCAAATACCCACCTGGGAAAGCCGATTAATCGACCTTACCCTCGCAGGGGAAAGTAAAGTGTATTGTGACGAGCTGAAAGGGAAGATTAACAGCTACGGACTTGAAATTACCGAGCTATCCACGCACCTTCAGGGGCAATTGGTGGCCGTTCACCCTGCCTACGACTTAATGTTCGATAATTTTGCACCGGACGATTGCAAGAACAATCCGAAGAAGCGCACCGAGTGGGCGCGCAAGCAAATGATTAGCGCTGCTCGAGCCAGCAAGCATTTCGGATTAAAAGCACATGCGACCTTTAGCGGCGCTTTGTTATGGCATACCTGGCATCCTTGGCCCCAACGACCCGACGGACTCGTAGAGATGGGCTTTGAAGAATTGGCAAAACGATGGCTTCCGCTGTTGAATGAGTTTGAAGAAAATGGCGTGGCGGTTTGTTATGAAATTCACCCCGGAGAAGACCTACACGATGGCGTGACCTTTGAGCGCTTTTTGAAAGCTACCGGGAATCATAAGGCGGTGAACATCCTCTACGATCCGAGTCATTTTGTGTTGCAACAATTGGATTACATCAAATACATCGATCATTACCACGAATTCATCAAGGCTTTTCACGTAAAGGATTCTGAATTTTTACCCGATGGAAAGCGAGGTGCCTTTGGAGGTTACAGTGATTGGAAGGACCGCGCCGGACGCTATCGTTCGTTGGGCGACGGACAAATCGATTATAAAACGGTATTCAGCAAACTGTCTGAATACGGCTGCGATGTTTGGGCCGTAATGGAATGGGAGTGTGTGATTAAAAGTCCTGAACAAGGAGCCCGCGAAGGAGCCAAATTTATAAGTGACCACATTATTGAAGTCACTCAGAAACGCTTCGACGATTTTGCCGGAGCCGAAATTGATAAAGAAAAACTTAAAAAGATCCTTGGTCTAAACAACGAATAAAAAATTATGAAAAAAACACTTAGTTTACTGATACTACTAATCGCCATTTCGGCATGTAAAAATAAAGAAGCTGATTCCTCTGCTATGGAAAACGAAAATTTAGGCATTTACGAAGCAGTTTTTATTGATGTTAAAAACACCGAAATCCCCGGTGATATTGATAAAAATGTACCCATGGAAAAAACCCTTCTAAAGGATATAAACCTCAACGACTCGAAGAAGTTTTGGGGAGATAAAAACGACTTTGGAATGTTTGCGATGGGGAGTATAGAATTTCCTGAATCCGGAACCTACTATTTCAAGCTTCATAGTGCAGGAAAAATTACTTTTAAACTAGACAATAAAGACTTGGTTAAAAATGTTCAAATTCATGATCAAGTAACCGATGAAGGATCTACCTATTTGGACAAGGGGTTCGCTATTTTCGAATATGAATACTATCCTGCGTACAAGAATCCTTATTTAGTACTTGAATGGTCGAAAGACGGAGAAAATTTTGAAGTTGTTCCGGCATCGGCTTTCAATAATCTAGACTCGTTTAGCATTGCGAATTGGGATGGAACAGGATCCACCCTCGAGGAAAATGAAACCTCCGATAACACCCTAAGCGAAGAGGAAATTAAAAACGGATGGAAATTGCTATTCGATGGAGAAACTACCAATGGATGGCATACGTATAATAAGCCTGGTCAAATTGGCAGAAAATGGGTAGCAAAGGATGGGATGTTTGTCTTTGAAGGTAGAAATCGTTTCGAATTCTATGTGGCCGGACGTAAAATTGAACTGGGACCAACGAACAAAGTAGCCGATGGCGGTGAAGATATTATTAGTGACAAGGCCTACGAAAATTTTGAATTGTCCCTTGAATGGAAAGTTTCGGAAGCTGGAAATAACGGGATTTTTTATACCGTTCAGGAAGACACCATTTACAATGAGGTTTGGAAAACAAGTCCTGAAATGCAAGTGATTGACAATGCAAAGCACAAAGACGGATTAATTTATAAGCATCGTGCCGGTGACCTGTACGATTTAATCGCGTCAGAACCCATTCGAGTAAAGAACCAAGGCGAATGGAATCATGTTCGTGTTGTAAAAAATCAAGGAAAAATGGAGCATTGGCTCAATGGCAGCAAAGTGGTCTCTTACGATGTTAATTCACCGGAATGGAAGAATATGATTGCAAAAAGCAAGTTTAAGGATTTAGAAAATTTCGCCACTGCCGGACCGGGGCACATTGCTTTTCAGGACCATGATAATTTAGTCTATTACAAGAATATTAAAATTCGTGTTATAGAATAGGCAAGAAAACTATCATTTTCACTAAAAATAAACACCTGCCATGAAAGCCAATCGCATTTTATTGAATTTTCTTTTATGTACCCTTATATTCGGTTGTAAAGATGTTAAAGAGACAACTACCGGAATGTCGACCGATGTTGCAACTTCTGAATTACCAGACCAAAATCCCGATTGGCAAGTATTATTCGATGGCTCCAACTTTGATGCTTGGCGTGGATACAATTCCGAAACGATGCCTGAAGAATGGTCTATTGAAGACTGGGCTATGGTCTTTACCCCTGGGGAGACTCATGGGCATAATATTATTACCAAAGAAAAATACAACAGTTTTATCCTTTCTTTGGAATGGAAGATTTCTGAAGGCGGTAATTCGGGTATTTTCTATGGAGTTTATGAAGACACCCTATTCCATGAAGCCTATCAAACCGGGCCTGAAATTCAGGTAATCGACAACGAAAGACATCCAGATGCAAAGGTCGCCAACGGGACACATTCAGCAGGATCCTTATACGATATGATTGCTCCTTCTCAAAATGTAGTACATCCTGCAGGCGAATGGAACGAATGTATTCTTGAAGTAAATCATATAACCAATCAAGGCAGTGTTACTTTAAATGGTGTAAAGATCGTAGAATTTCCTGTGGAAGGTGATGCGTGGAATTCCATGGTGGAAAACTCAAAATTTAAGGGCTGGCAAGGGTTTGGAGCATACTCCAACGGACATATTGGTTTGCAAGATCACGGGGACAAGGTATGGTACCGAAACATCAAAATTAAAGTGTTGAACTAGATCGCCATTAGAGATGACGGACCAAAACGAGTTGTTGTTATCAATCGGGTATTGTGCTTTTATGTTGTTGCTTTTTGTAATTTTCCAGAAATATCCTCCCAAAAAAATAAACTGGATTTATGGGTATAGAACCCGACGTTCTATGTTGAATGAGGCGACTTGGAAAGACGCCAATCGCTATTCCTTGAGGCTTTCCATATTATTTTGCATCTATAGTTTTGTGTTTCCTTTTCTTTTATTTTTTACCTATCCGGAATATAATTTCCTTATCACCGTAATCGCCAATACCTTACTAATCCTTTCAACATTTTATTTTACAGAGCGGCATTTGCGCCGCTTGTTTGACGAGCAAGGCAACAAGAAATAAATTGAAAATTGTTGTTGGAAAACTTAAGAATGGAAATACGTACCTTTGTCTTTCAATAAAA
>JAHEMY010000200.1 GCA_024643425.1 Flavobacteriaceae bacterium | reverse complement strand
CTGGAAGAGTATTACCTTCAGAAGGACCGAGTAGAATATACGGGGGAGGCTCCATCCGACACAAAAGAATTGAGCGAGGCTCAAAGAATCGCCTATGATTCGGTGAAGGAGCACTTTAAATCAAAGGACATTGTTTTGCTTCAGGGTGTGACCTCCAGTGGGAAAACGGAACTCTATGTGCGGCTCATTGAGGAGTATCTGAAAACCGGAAAGCAAATTCTATACATGCTTCCTGAAATAGCCTTAACCACACAACTTATCTCCAGATTGCAGTATTATTTTGGAAAACAAGTGGCCGTTTACCATTCGAAGTATTCAAATAATGAACGCGTGGAAGTGTGGCAACAAGTGCTTGAGCAAAAGAGCAAAGCCCAAATAGTGATTGGTGCTCGATCCAGCTTGTTCTTGCCTTTTCAAAATCTCGGACTCATCATTGTAGATGAAGAACACGAGCCGTCTTTCAAGCAATACAATCCGGCGCCTCGTTATCATGCGCGTGATGCGGCCATCGTTTTGGCGAAAATTCATCAGGCAAAAGTGTTGTTAGGTTCGGCAACACCTTCATTAGAAACTTATCAGAATGCACAGGAGGGCAAATACGGATTGGTTCTATTAAAAGAACGATTTGGCAAGGTTATGATGCCCGAAATGGAATTGGTCGATATTCGGGAATGCTTGAAGAAAAAGCGAATGAAAGGTCATTTTAGTGACCTGCTCTTGAAAGAAATGCAAGAGGCCTTAGAAGCCAACGAACAGATTTTACTTTTTCAAAACCGAAGAGGGTTTGCCCCCATAGTCGAATGTACCACCTGTGGCGTATCCCCACAATGCCCCAATTGTGATGTTAGCCTCACCTATCACCAACATAAGAATCAGTTGCGTTGTCATTATTGTGGATATCAAATGGCCATGCTCATTTCATGTCTTGCCTGTGGTAGTGAAACGTTGGATAGTAAAGGTTTTGGTACCGAACAGCTCGAAATAGAGCTCAAGGAATTATTTCCCAATGCTTCCATTGCCCGGATGGATCAAGATACAACGAAGGGAAAACACGCCTATGCTAAGATTATCGACCGCATGGAGCAGGGGGAGATCGATATTTTGGTGGGTACACAAATGATTGCAAAAGGGCTCGATTTTAGAGCGGTTAGTTTGGTGGGCGTAATGAATGCCGACAATTTGCTGAATTTCCCTGATTTTAGAGCGCATGAGCGCTGCTTTCAACTCTTGCAGCAAGTAGCCGGAAGGGCAGGTCGGACCCAAAAAAGGGGAAAGGTGCTGATCCAAACGTACAATCCCTACCACCAAATTTTGCAACAGGTGAGTACCAACGATTATGAAAGGATGTTTAAAGAGCAGCAAGAAGAGCGGTATCAATTTAAGTATCCCCCGCATTATCGAATTATCAAAATTGTTATCAAGCACCGCAATTTCCAGACGATGGATCACGCTTCAAAATGGTTTGCGGAAGTATTGCGCATGGGATTGAAAGAGAATGTCCTCGGGCCCGTGAGTCCGCCGGTGGCAAGGATTCGGAATGAATTTATTTCCAATGTGCTCGTGAAAATTTCGAAAGAGCAATCGTTAGGGCAAGTAAAGAGCTATATTCTAAAAGCGCAACAACGTTTTAACGCCCAGAAGGAATTCGCCCGGGTGCATCTTACCATTGATGTAGATAGTTATTAATTAGCGCATAGTAGCAGCCAGCGCTTCAACCAGGTGGGATTTTCTATTTCGGCTCAATGGAAGCTTTTCTTTGTCCAGCTCAATTTGCTTGCTGTTATAGCGTTCCACCTTATCCAGATTCACAATATAGGATTTATGAATACGAAGAAAGCGGTCCTTGGGTAATAAGGATTCAAACGCTTTCATGGTTGAAAGAACGACTAAAGCATCATGTTCGGTAACCAGCTTCACATAATCTCCTAAAGCTTCAATATAACGAAGCTCGTTCAGGAATACTTTACGCTTTTTAAGGTTACTTTTTACAAAAATGAAGTCTTCATCATCAAAACCTTCTTCGTTCTTCATTTTGAAGTTGATGATGGCTTTGTGAACCGCATTCAGAAAACGTTCTTTAGAAATTGGTTTTCTAAGGTAATCGACAGCATCATAATCGAAGGCCTTGAATGCATACTTGGTTTTTCCGGTCACAAAGATAATTTGAGGCTTGTTGGTTAAATCGTCCAACAGGTCAAATCCGGATAATATAGGCATTTCGATATCCAAGAAGATCAAATCGATATCGGTGGTCGCCAAACCCATTTTCGCTTCAATCGCATTATTGTATTGCGCCACTAAATTAAGGGAGGGATGATTCTCAATGAGCTTAACAATGGAAAGCCGTTGTAGCGTCGAATCATCAACGATTG
>JAHEMY010000098.1 GCA_024643425.1 Flavobacteriaceae bacterium | reverse complement strand
CTTAATGAAGCCAAACACCCTGGAAATTATTCAGAAAATTTGGGAATATCGAAAGTCAACCGCTAGCAAGCTATGTTTTACGTTGGATGCCGGCGCAAATGTACATGTGTTATATCCTGAAGCAGAGAAAAAGGCAGTGCAAGAGTTTATTGAAAGCGATTTACGGCCATTTTGCTCCAACGGGAAATTCATTCATGATTGCGTCGGGAATGGGGCGGTTAAACTTTCTTAAATTTATCGTGCGTAAGAAAGTAAGCACCTCAGACCAGTGATGAAACATTTCAGGCGATATTTTGTACATTTTTTAATGTTCGGCAAGCACCAATATTATTATCTTTGTGGTTGTATAATTCGATTTATATAAATATTGTACCTTTAGTGAACAAGTAACAGGCTTATGCACGGTCCCCTTTTCTATTCAAAAATTCTTCTTTTTGGCGAATACGGTATTATTAAAGACTCTAAGGGTCTTTCCATTCCGTACAACTTTTACAACGGTGCTTTAAAGATTGATGAACATCATACCGTGCACACCTTCAAATCGAATGATAATTTGCGTCGATTTGCCGATTATTTAACCGAATTACAGGAAAAGCAGCCTAATCTAGTGACCTTCGATTTAGAGCGAATGAAGCAAGACGTAGCTGATGGACTCTATTTCGATTCGAGCATTCCGCAAGGATACGGTGTAGGCAGCAGTGGTGCATTAGTAGCTGCTATTTACGATCGATACGCCAATAACAAGATTACCATCTTAGAGAACCTTACACGGGAAAAATTACTTTCATTAAAAGGTATTTTTGCTGAAATGGAATCGTTTTTTCATGGAAAATCGTCCGGATTAGACCCACTAAATAGTTATCTAAGCTTGCCCATTTTAATAAATTCCAAAGACAACATTGAACCTGCCGGAATTCCTTCTCAAACGGAAAATGGAAAAGGAGCCGTCTTCTTGTTGGATAGTGGAATCATTGGTGAAACTGCACCCATGGTTCAAATATTTATGGAGAAAATGAAGCAAGAAGGCTTTCGGAACATGCTAAAAACGCAGTTTGTAAAACATACCGACGCCTGTGTGGAAGATTTTTTACAAGGAGATGTGAAGTCTTTATTTGGAAACATCAAGCACTTGTCGAAAGTGGTGTTGGATCACTTCAAGCCAATGATTCCGGAGGAATTTCATGCCTTGTGGAAAAAAGGCATTGAGTCGAATGCCTATTACCTCAAACTTTGTGGTTCTGGGGGCGGAGGCTACATGCTTGGATTTACTCAAGATATAGAACAAGCTCGAGAGGCTTTGAAAGGCCACAAGCTCGAAGTGGTCTATAACTTTTAAGCTCTTTCCCTAAAAATAGCGCTCTATGCTGAGCAGAAAACAAAAACATTTCATTTGGAAACTCTTTAGTTTGTTTTCTGTAGTACGAGGGTATAACATTCTCATCATAGTTCTTGCCATTTACCTTACAGCCATCTACATTTTGGCTCCTGATTTACCGATACGGCATGTAATTTTTGATCTAAATCTGTTGATGATTGTTTTGGCGTCGTCTACCGCCATAGCCGGAGGCTATATTATCAATAACTTTTACGACCGGGAAAAAGATCTTATCAATCGTCCGGGAAAAACCATGCTGGATCGATTGGTGAGTCAGCGAACAAAACTTTCTACGTATTTTGTTTTAAACTTTCTGTCGGTAGTATTTTCGAGTTATGTTTCCTTTAAGGCAGTTTTGTTTTTTTCCTTGTACATATTCTTTCTTTGGTACTATTCCCACCGACTGAAAAAATATCCATTCATTGGAAATATCACCGCCGCTGTTTTGGCTGTAATACCCTTTTTTGCAGTCTTCATCTACTATCAAAATTTTGATGTCGTCATCTTTGTGCATGCCACTTTTCTATTTCTCTTAATCTCTATGCGTGAATTGGTGAAAGATCTCGAAAATATTCTTGGCGACCTCACTCAAAATTACCGAACCATTCCTGTGGTTTATGGCGAGCGGGCCTCAAAAATCATGCTCACCATCTTAGCCGGATTGACGCTTGTCCCCGTCTATTTTTTACTACAATATTTCGAAATTGGATACATGAAATATTACTTTTATTTCACGATTGTTGCCTTGGTAATATTTGTGGTATTTCTTTGGTATTCGGCCCATAAATTGCACTATATTTTATTGCATACCATTCTTCGTTTGGGTATTGTAATAGGAGTTCTCAGCATTGTTTTATTGGATGTTGATGTATTACTCAATCGGTTTCTTCCCAGCTTAAGCAATTCTTTTTAATCGAAGGTATGAGATACTATTATTAGTTATCTTTGCAAAGAATTAAAATCATCCGTGATACGGAAATAGTATGAGTAGAAGAGATACATCAGGAAAAGGAAAGGCCTCGGGCCGTGGAGGAGAAAATGTTAGAAAGGGAAGTAGCGCAAGAGGAAACGCTCCTTTTAAAAGGGAAAATCCAAATGCGCCTGCAGGCAGACAAAATAAAGCGGGGACGACCAAAAAGCCAAGTGCTCCGAAAGAAGGAATTCGATTAAACAAATATATTTCAAACAGCGGTATCTGCTCTCGTCGCGAGGCGGACACTTATATTGCTACCGGTTTGGTGACCGTGAATGGCAAGATTGTTAATGAAATGGGCTTTCAGGTAAAATCGGGTGATGAAGTAAAATTTGATGGGCGTCGAATTAATCCTGAACCGGCTACCTATGTTTTGTTAAATAAACCAAAATCGGTTGCTTCTACCACCAGCGAATCCAAGGGGCTTACCGTCATGGATCTCGTTTCGAACGCGACTTCAGCAAAAATAAAACCGGTTGGACGTTTGGGAAGAAACGCCACGGGATTGTTATTGTTTACAAACGATGATGACCTGATGCAAAAACTGCATAAAAAAGGAATGTCGCGATTGTTTCATGTCGAACTAGACAAAAACTTAAAAGGGGAAGACCTTCAGAAAATTGTGGAAGGAGTTTCTGTCAATGGTAAAATGATCACTGTTGAAGAAATTAGTTACGTTGACAATGCTCCAAAACGCGAAGTAGGTCTTAAGATAAAAAACTTGGGAAATAGCGTCATCCGTGATCTTTTTGAGCATCTTAATTATCAAGTAGTTCGAGTGGATTGTGTAACCATCGGCCATCTAACAAAGAAGGACCTTCCGCGTGGGCGCTGGCGCATGTTGACTCAAGATGAAATCGAATTATTCTCGATGTTTTAATTTTTTTTAAAATTTACATTCTTTTGTTTTTCGATTGCAAAAAAAAATTACATTTGCCGCGTTTTTAACTATCACATTGAAAGACGTTTTTTCCTTCGGATTTTTAAATATTAGGAAGTGTTATTCGGAAATTGCTTATAAATTAAGTAACCACAACCGTCATAATGCTACCGCTAAAACGTCACATTGGACCACCGTATTTCTTCGGAAAAAGGTTTGGGCTTTGTTGCCACTAATTGTATGATTTTTTTAAGAGCTTCGTCCCGAATCTTTTTTATATTTAACAATCAGGATCTTTCCACATTTTTAATTGAAGAAATAACACAAAATGAACACCAAATACTTTGATCTAATCGATCAAACCTATCATTTTCCCCAAGACGAATTTTATTTAGAAGAGGACCAATTGTTTTTTCACGACATCGATTTGATGGCGTTGGTTGAACAATACGGAGCCCCTTTAAAATTCACATACCTTCCGAAGATATCGGATAATATTAAACGTGCCAAACGTTGGTTTAATCGCGCCATAAAAAAACACGATTATAAGGCAACATATAACTACAGTTATTGTACCAAAAGCTCTCACTTTAAACATGTATTGAACGAGGCCTTGAAAAACAATATTCACATCGAGACTTCCTCAGCCTTCGATATTGATATCGTTCAAAACCTAAAGAAGGAGGGTAAAATCACCAACGAGACCTTCGTTATTTGTAATGGGTTCAAACGCGATCAATACATAAATAACATAGCAAAATTGATCAATGGGGGACATGAAAATTGTATCCCAATTATTGATAATTATGAAGAATTGGACTTGTTGTCCGACGCCATCGAACCGGATTATAAAATAGGAATTCGCATTGCCTCCGAAGAAGAGCCAAAGTTCGAATTTTATACCTCCCGACTCGGAATTGGCTATAAGAACATCATTCCTTTTTACGAAGATCAGGTAAAAAACAATGAAAAAGTGGAACTAAAAATGCTTCACTTTTTTATCAATACCGGAATTCGTGACAATGCCTATTACTGGAACGAGTTACAGAAATGTTTGAAGGTATACACCCGATTGAAAAAAATCTGTCCGAGTTTGGATAGTTTGAATATTGGCGGAGGATTCCCAATCAAAAATTCATTGGCCTTCGACTACGATTACAGTTATATGATTGATGAAATCGTGAACCAAATTAACTTGTCTTGCGAGTCGGAGGGAGTTCCTGTACCTCACATCTTCACCGAATTTGGAAGTTTCACCGTGGGTGAAAGTGGCGGAGCTATCTATGAGGTATTGTATCAAAAACAACAGAACGACCGTGAAAAGTGGAACATGATCAATTCGTCTTTCATTACCACCTTACCCGATACTTGGGCCATTAATAAGCGTTTTATCATGCTGGCGGTGAACCGCTGGAATGACGAATACGAACGTGTTTTGCTTGGCGGACTTACCTGCGACAGTGACGATTATTACAACAGTGAGCAACACGTTAATGCGATTTACCTGCCTAAATTCAAAAAAGATAAGCCTTTGTACATTGGCTTTTTCAATACAGGAGCCTACCAGGAGACCATCGGAGGTTTTGGGGGCTTACAACACTGTTTAATTCCTTCCCCAAAGCACATTCTTATCGATCGTGACAAGGAAGGGAATATTAAAACCGAATTATTCACAGAACAACAAACAAGTAAACAATTGCTTTCAATTTTAGGATATGACAACTAAAACCTATGCGGGAATTCCGCAACAATTTGCTGCATTAGAGACCAGTAAAATTGTACTAATCCCGGTGCCTTACGATGGAACAAGCACCTGGCAAAAAGGAGCCGACAAAGGACCTGAAGCTTTCTTAAATGCTTCAGAAAACATGGAACTTTACGATATCGAAACCGGTACCGAAGTCTATAAGCAAGGCGTTTATCTAGCCGAGCCAATTACCGAAAAATCATCACCCGAGGCGATGGTCGATAAGGTGCATAAGACCGTGAAGGAGTATATTCTTCGCAATAAATTTGTAACCATTTTCGGGGGAGAACACAGTATTTCCATTGGAACTATTCGTGCCTTTAATGAATGTTTCGACGATCTTACCGTGCTTCAGCTAGATGCTCATGCCGATTTGCGTAAAGAGTATGAAGGATCCAAATGCAACCATGCCTGTGCTGTTTATGAAGCGAGTCAGACGACTAATTTATTGCAAGTAGGGATTCGCAGCATGGATGTAGCGGAAACTACCGTTATGGATGAAGAGAAAACCTGGTTTGCTCACGATATGGTAAACGATGAGTACTGGATGGACAATGTTATTGAAGCCATGGGCGAGAATGTATTTATCACCATTGATTTAGATGCTTTTGATCCTTCCATCATGCCTTCAACAGGAACTCCGGAACCAGGAGGTTTGTTATGGTATGAAACACTAGATTTCTTGAAGCAGGTTTTTGCTGAAAAGAACGTAGTTGGTTTTGACATTGTAGAATTATGTCCAAGACCTGAAGAAAAGTCATCCGATTTCTTGGCTGCAAAACTATACTACAAGATGTTGTGCTATAAATTTCTTGGAACCGTGCAAAGCGACGAGTTCGAAAGTAACTTTCATGAACCCAAAAAAGGGGTGGCAAAATTTAACACCAACGAAAATGACTACTAAAGGACCTATTTCCGATTTTATTCAAAAGTATTACTTACACTTTAATGCAGCGGCCTTGGTCGATGCAGCAAAAGGGTATGAAGACCAATTAAACGGAGGGGCTAAAATGTTAGTTTCTCTCGCAGGAGCAATGAGTACCGCTGAATTAGGGAAGATTTTTGCGGAAATGATTCGACAAGATAAAGTGCATATAATTTCTTGTACCGGAGCAAACTTGGAAGAGGATATCATGAATTTGGTGGCGCATTCCCATTACGAGCGCGTACCTAATTATCGTGACCTAACCCCTCAAGAAGAATGGGATTTGCTTGAAAAAGGACTTAATCGCGTTACAGATACTTGTATTCCGGAAGAAGAAGCATTTCGTCGACTTCAGAAACATATTCATAAAATCTGGAAAGATGCAGAAGACAATGGAGAGCGCTATTTTCCACATGAATTTATGTATAAAATGTTGTTGAGTGGCGTGTTGGAAGAGTATTATGAAATCGACCTGAAAAATTCTTGGATGTATGCAGCCGCAGAAAAAAACTTACCTATTGTAGTCCCTGGCTGGGAAGACAGTACCATGGGAAACATTTTCGCGAGCTATGTATTAAAGGGAGAACTTAAGGCTTCTACCATGAAGAGTGGAATCGAATACATGACCTTCTTGGCCGATTGGTACACCGATAATTCGAAAAACGGCATTGGATTCTTCCAGATTGGGGGAGGTATCGCGGGAGATTTTCCTATTTGCGTGGTTCCGATGCTTTATCAAGATATGGAACGAACCGATACACCTTTCTGGAGCTATTTCTGTCAGATAAGTGATTCTACCACCAGTTACGGAAGTTATTCAGGGGCCGTTCCTAATGAAAAAATTACCTGGGGAAAATTGGATATCCATACCCCGAAATTCATCATCGAAAGTGATGCAACCATTGTAGCACCCTTAATATTCGCTTACCTATTGGATATGTAATTATGAGAAGAGTAATTGTTGATTATAAAAAATTGAACAAGGAGATTTTAGACCTTTTGGTTGAGAAATTTCCGACCGGTTACGATCCCGGAGACATCATTATGTTTAGAAATGCTCAAAATGAAGTTATTGAGGCCGTTGAAGTTCGTACAGAAGATACTATTTATCTTGTCAAGGTGAGCAAACGTCTGGCAGATACCATGGAGAATTATGACGATGACGACGACGATTTTGACGATACAGATAACGAAGAAACACCGGACATCGCAGATGATGAAGGTGACGACGATTACTAGTTAAATTATTGTACTTAACTGAATAAAGTTGGTAGCTTTTGGGTTACCAACTTTTTTATGTTCATAATTCTTGGGTTGGTGGTGTAAACGTATTTGAAAATTTGCTAATTTCAATAAAGTCGAATTGTTATACCCATATTATGGATCATCAGTTTCATATCTCGCTGCCTTGCCGTCATATTGATGCAACGCATAAATTCTACACAAAAATTATTGGCGCTTCAAAAGGGCGTTCTGCCCAAAATTGGGTCGATATAAATTTATTTGGACATCAGATTACCTTCACTAAATCTGGGAAATTTAATTTTGATTATCCCAGCTATAGCTTTGAGAAAACAGTATTGCCGTCTTTTCACTTTGGAATAATTCTTCCTAATGATGAATGGCAAACGATGTATAAAAAGCTAAAAGCTGAAGACTTTCTCTATATTGACGAAACCCAATTTTTGAAAGGAAACCACGGAGAGCATAAGTCTTTTTTTCTTAGAGATCCCAACGGCTATATTATCGAGTTTAAGTGCTTTGAGAAACCTGAATCGATTTTTGAATCTTAGGGTTTTGAAACCATAATTCGTAGACTGCGAAACCAAGTACCACAACGTATTCAATAAATACCAAGACCAGGTTTTCTTCAACCCCAAACGAATGATAGGCGGTGTAACTTACTACCACCATTAAGCTCCAAATAATAGGGAATCGATACTTAGTAAAAATACTTAAGAGCAAAGGTGTGGCCAGATACCATGGATGAACGGTAGTGGCGAGTAAAAAGTAAAAGCAAATCGAGAATAACAAAGCGGTGAACAACGATACTAGGTCTTGGTTCTTTTTAAAAAATGAAAGGCACAAGATAAAAACCAATACAACAAAGGGCATCACAGCACCCGCTGTTTCAATCACATTCCATCCAACTACCTGAAAACCAATCCAGCGTACGATATAATAAATACTGGCATTGAATTCGAAATTTTGAAACCAAAGAGCCGTTGTAGCAAGATAATTCGATAAAACTTCAGCGTTTAAAAAAGGCAGAAAGCTCAATAAAACCAACATTAGAATACCTAAATAAAAGAATCCGATTCGGAAAAAATTATGCAAATAGGTTCGATGGTTCTTCCATAGAGACTGAATCAATACGGGCAGTAATAGTAGAGGAATTAATTTCACCGAAATAGAAATGCCAAACAGAAGTGCAGCCCAAATCAATTTCTCGCGCTGCAAAAAATACATCCCAAAGAGGAAGAAAAACAACATTACTCCTTCAAAATGAAGATTTCCTGTGAGCTCGATAATGATGAAAGGGTTTAAGAAATACCAGAATATATTATGAATAGGAAGTTTTAATAAGCCCAACAGCTTCATTCCTACATAAAGAATTCCTAGGTCGGCCATAATAATGAGTACCCTAAGGCCAATGACACCCCCTAGGATGCTCTTGCCGCCGAATAAGCTTGCTATAGCAAAACAGAGTTGATTGAATGGGGGATAATTACTAAAATGACTCCCATTTAAGGAACCCATGCCATCATAGAGTTCTTGAGCATTTGAAATTATACCATCAA
>JAHEMY010000017.1 GCA_024643425.1 Flavobacteriaceae bacterium | reverse complement strand
CGGTGGTCAAAACGTAAATAAGGTTGAAACTAAAGCAATCTTAACACACCACCCCAGTGGTATTGTCATTCATAACAGTGAAACTCGCTCGCAATTGGAAAACAGAGAAAAAGCGATGCAAATGCTAAAGTCTCAATTGTATGAAATCGAATTACGGAAACAACAAGCGCAAAGAGATGAAATCGAAGCCGGAAAAATGGCCATTGAATGGGGAAGTCAAATTAGGAATTATGTGCTTCATCCTTATAAATTAATAAAAGATGTGCGCACCCAGCATGAAACCGGTAACACCGATGCAGTGCTGGATGGAGACCTTGATGGATTTTTAAAGGCTTTCTTGATGATGACCGGTCAAAAAAAAGAACGGAATTCTTTATAATTTCAGAAAATAATGAACGTTTTAAAGGTGGTGATACGATAAATTTTACATGTAAATATCGCACGATAGGCTTTATAGATATTGAAATCTTTAATGTTATTGACACAATAGAAACAATTTAAACATACTATGATGAAACTTAGAAACCTCCCTGGAATCTTCTTAATCACTTTAATATTTTTTTCGTGTTCAAATGACGATGGTGGAAACAATGGAAGTAATATTCCTGACGATCCTATGGCCGGAACACATATGGTAAAAGCGGAAATAGGGCCCCCGGGAACTAATGTACAATACGAATACAACGACGAAGATTTATTAAGTGTTTGGACGGCTACTTATCCCGGCTTTGGTTATGAAATTCAAGCCAGCTATAACACAGATGGGAATGCTACGGTATGGAATTACGTCGATAGTGACGATGTAACTTTTAGCCAAGGGTTCACTTACGATGGTCAAGGTAGATTAAATAGGTACCTAAACGATTCAGAGGATGTAACCTTGTCATATAATGGAAATCTAGTCACCGTTACCGGAACTATTGAGGGTGTCGAAAACGCTTCTGCTCTAATCGAACTTAATGCTGCCGGGCGTGTCATTAAATTTACAGAAAGTACTCAGTATACAAACCTCTTCTATGATGCAAATGGGAACATAGATAGAATCTTGCGCTTTGATTTGGACGACAATCTACTCAATGAATTTACCTTTCTTTACGACATGAACACCAACCCTTATTTCGGACAAATGAAGAGTGTTTATTTAGAACGATTTATGGAATTCTTTTGGGAATTCGACGGAATCTACTACACAGGATTAGAAGGCTATTCATTTCCTTATAATAAGAATAACCTTAAAAAGGTCATTAAAGATGGAGTAAGCTTGATTACGTATCTTTATGCATACGACAACGAAGGTTTTCCAACTTCAGTGAGTGAAATAGTTCCCGGAGAATCGTTTCAATACGTAATTACGTATTTTTAAAAAGTAGCAGCCTGCTCACAAATAATAATTTTTATCAGCGGGCACTAATCCATTTCCTATGAATAAAATTTCCACCCTTATTTTCGATTTAGGAGGAGTCTTGATTGACTGGAGTCCCGAATATGTTTATTTAAAAGAATTCCGTGGCAATCGCGATAAAATGGAATGGTTTTTAAATGAAGTTTGCGCTTGGGAATGGAATATGAATCAGGATGCAGGGTATCCCCTAGCAAAGGCAACTGAAGAAAGAATTGCGTTATTTCCAGAATACGAATCTTTAATTAGGATGTATTACGGCCGTTGGGAAGAAATGCTTGGACATGCTCATGATGATACGCTTGAAGTTTTGAAGGCAGCTATTGATCATCCCGAATACCGCGTTTATGCCTTAACTAATTGGAGTGGAGAGACTTTCCCCTTAGCACGACAAAAATTTGAATGGCTTCAATGGTTCGAAGGAATTTTGGTAAGTGGCGATGAAGGTATACGCAAACCCCATCAAGAAATTTATAAATTAATGCTCTCTCGTTTTGATATTAAAGCTTCTGAAGCGGTATTTATTGACGATAGTTTAAAAAACATTGTAGGAAGTGAACAAGCTGGCATCAAGGGAATTCACTTTTCTAATGCCGGACAACTTCGAAATGAACTCCGTTCCTTAGGTATTCGGTTATAACTTTCTCAACAATCATTCTAATAATTTATCGGATTGATAATTTTAGGGTTTGTTTTTACGAATATTTCCGTCGGTTTTCGTACATTCCTTCTTTATGTAGAACCTAACGATTGAAAATGACAAAACATAAAATTGCGGTTTTAGGGCCTATTCCAAGGGATTATATTATTACCCACAATAATGAAATAATTCAAAAGTATGGCTGTGCTACTCATACCGCCATCGCCATCTCCAGCTTATTGGGTGAGAAGGGAGATATTTACCCTGTAACCCACATCCGAAAACAAGATGAAGCAGGTATAAAAGCGCTTTTCGAACCCTATAAGAATATCCATACAGAACATATCTCATCGAAAGCCGATCAAGGGGATGTGATTCAACTTCGCTTTCTTGACCAAAACAAGCGTGTGGAAACTCAAACGGCATTTATGAAACCCATCATGCCAGAAGATGTAAAACCGCTCTTGGATTGCGAGGTATTTGTTTGTGTTCCAGTAACCGATTTTGAAGTGCCTTTAGAAACGCTTATTTATATAAAAGAAAATAGCAATGCATCGATTGTATTTGATGCTCACGGACCTACTACTGCCTTAACAGTCCGTGGTGAAAGAGTAACAAAGTTTTGGGTGGATCGTGACCTTTGGCTTCCTTACATCGATGTATTAAAGATGAATTTAGAAGAGGCCAATTGCAGTTGGTTTAAAAATGAATACTCTTTGGACGATCTTAAAACCAACGACGAAATAGACCCGGAACAATTACCCGAATTTGCAAAATACTGTCTTAGTCATGGCCTTCGTGCCCTTTATGTCACTTTAGATTCAAGAGGAGTGATGGTGTACACGTTGGTCGATGGAGAACTCCATCAAGAATTGGTCCCTTCGGTTCCGGTGAGTCATGTAGTCGATACAACAGGCTGTGGCGATTCCTTCGCCGGTGGAATCGCATTTAGTCTTTTAGACAATGCCAACGACTTTATTCAGGCAGCGCAATATGGAAATGCTATGGGCGCACAACGTACCCAGGGTAAAACCTTTGAAGTTTTTAAGTCATATGAAGAAACCAAAGCCATTCTCGATAAAGTCTATCAAAAAGTCTAGCTTGACTTATCCGAAATTACTGTTGAAATGACCCAAATTTATCACAATCCACGCTGTGCAAAATCTAGAGAAACACTAGAAATATTAAAAGATGCCGGTGAGGAAATTGAAATTATTGAATACCTTAAAAATCCTCCTTCCTCGAAAGATTTGCATCACATTCTCAAACTGCTGAAAATAAAGCCTCTCGATTTAATTCGAAAAAATGAGCCCATCTGGAAAGAGCAATATAGAAGTCAGCAGCTTTCCTCCGAGAAATTGATTCAAATAATGATTGAACACCCAAAACTTATTGAACGTCCTATCGTTATAAAAAACGGGAAAGCGCGTATTGGGCGACCTCCAGAATTTGTTAAAGAAATTCTATAAAAAGTTTAACAGAAATTTGGGAGCACAAGCTTAAACCTAAGGTTAATTTCGTAGTCAAATTGCGAAAAACCATCATGAAGCACCTACTTTTTGCCTTAATTTTTTCGATTTCGACCGTTACTTTTGGCCAGCGAAATCAAGGCTCAGCAGATATCACAATTACCGGGAAAGTTTTAGAAGAGGGAACAAATGCACCCCTTGAATATGCGACCGTAGCTTTTATCAAAGCCGATGGATCTGTTTCCGGCGGTGGAATTACCGATGAAAAAGGAGTTTATTCGATTGAGATTAATCCTGGGCTTTACACGGTACAGTTCGAATTTATTTCATACAAAACAAAAAAACTAACCGGGCAACAATTAGTTAAAAATACACAACTTCCTATAGTAAAGTTGGCTTTAAACACAGAGAGTTTGGAAGAGGTTGTGGTGCGGGCAGAAACAACGGAAGTTCAAATTCGCCTCGATAAAAAAGTGTATAATATCGGAAAAGACCTCACTACAAGTGGTGCAACGGTGAGCGATGCATTAAACAACGTTCCATCCGTAACGGTAGATGTAGACGGCGCTATTGCCTTGAGAGGAAATGAAAATGTACGTATTTTAATTAACGGAAGACCCTCGGCCATCGCTGGTTTTGGCGATACCGATGCTTTGCGACAACTGCCTGCCGAGGCAATTGAGCGTGTTGAGGTAATTACCTCTCCTTCCGCTAGGTATGATGCAGAAGGTACTGCGGGTATTTTGAATATAATTTTAAGAAAAGAAAAAACATTAGGCCTAAATGGCTCCATTCAGTCCAACTTCTCACATCCGTTCGGAAGTAATGTTACAGGAAACATAAATCTAAGAACTGATAAATTCAATATTTTCAATACAACAGGGGTTCGCTACAACGAGAATCCCGGAAATGCGAATTTCAATAACACGTATTTTGGAGAGTCGGTTGAAAATCCTTCGGTGATAGAAGATCGAAAGTACAACAGAGTACGTCAAGGATTTAACACCAATCTAGGGATTGAGTATTTCTTAACAAAGTCGTCTTCCCTAACGGCCTCCGGGTTTTATCGCATGAGTGACGATAACGATTTTACAACCAATTTCACTCAAGAATTTGGATTGGACGATGCGCTCGTTACTGCGCGAAATAGAAATGAAACAGAGGGAGAAGATGACGAGAATTTTCAACTTTCGCTGAATTATGTGAATGATTTTGATACAAATGGACATAAACTTACAGCCGATTTCCAGTGGGAAACCGGCAGTGAAACTCAAAAATCGCTCATAGAAGAATTTAATTCCTTCCCCGATACCGATATACTTCCCTCGGAGCGAATCACCGAAATAGAAGATCAGAAAGAATATTTAATTCAAGCAGACTATGTGCTCCCTATTGGAGAAAATGCTCAGTTCGAAGCAGGTTTTAGAGGTACGTTTGAAAACACCATTACCGATTACTTGTTGTTGGAGCAACAAGTTACTGGTGGTGCGTTTGTAAGAAACGATAGCCTTTCAAATATTTTCGATTTTACTGAAAACGTCATGGCTGCTTATAGCCAATATGGAAATAAGTTTGGTCAATTTTCATTTCTCTTAGGGTTGCGTTTAGAGAATACCCAATTAAAGGGAGAAGTAAGTGCTACAGATGTTACCTCCCAGACCAACGATGAATTATTTATTAATTTCGATAAAAACTTTTTAGGCCTCTTCCCTACGGTAAATCTCGTTTACGAACTGGGAGAAAGTGAGAACATTACCCTAGGATATAACCGCCGTATTAATCGTCCGCGTAGTTGGTACATCAATCCTTTTCCTTCACGATCGAGTGAAGCAAACATCTTTCAAGGAAATCCCAATCTAAACCCTGCCTACGCAAGTGCTTTTGATTTAGGGTATTTGAGACGATGGTCCAAGATTACCTTAACTTCTTCGGTATATTATCAATATGAAACCGATTCGTTCGAACGTGTTCAAGAAGATACCGGACTACTTACCCCAAACGGAATTCCAATTATTCGTACCATCCCTATAAACCTTTCCACCAACCAACGTATCGGAGCGGAATTGGGTGTTTTATACAATCCAACGCGATGGCTTCGACTTAACGGAAGTTTCAACTTCTTCCAGTTTGAAAGCGAAGGATCGTTTAACGAGGTCGATTATGGAGCCAAAAACACAAGCTGGTTTACTCGTGGAAGCGCGAAAGTGACCTTGCCAACCAAAATAGACTGGCAAACCAATGTATTCTATAGAGGTCCAGACAATAATGCGCAAACGGAAAATGAAGGAATTCTCTCGGTTGATTTGGCCTTTAGTAAAGACTTTATGAACGATAATGCTACCGTTGGATTTAACGTAAGTGACTTGTTTAACTCTCGCAAGCGTAGATCCCTGACTACCACGCCTAGTTTTATTAGTGATAATGAATTTCAATGGCGCGAACGACAATTTACACTCTCACTCACCTATCGATTTAACCAGAAAAAAGAGCGTCAAAGAAGAGGAGGCAATGGTGATTATGATGGCGAAGGTTTCGAAGGATAATTTCGCTATCTTAGTTATATGAATCCCACATTTTTACCTTGGGCAATTTTAATTGGCTATGTGTTGGCACTATTGGCCCTCGACTTTTTTGTCCTCCACAAACGTGGGACATCACCTACTTCTGCCAAAGCTTTTAAGGAAACCTTATTCTTTGTTGCCAATGCTTTACTTTTTTCTGGAGTACTTTATTGGTTCTTTAAAGAAGGTTGGGTAGAAAACCCAAATAATTATACTCCTGGAAAAGCCTGGGTAGACTACTTAACGGGCTATATCATTGAATTGAGCCTTAGTGTAGACAATCTATTCGTTATTGCGGTAATATTTACATCCTTCAAGATACCAAGTAACCATCAGCACAAATTACTCTTTCTTGGAATTTTAGGAGCCATTATATTTAGGGGACTTTTAATTGGAATAGGAATTATTTTGATCAATAAGTTCCATCAAATGACGATCATTTTTGGTCTTTTCTTGTTGTTTACCGCTTTTAAAATGTTGAAAAAAGAGAAGAAGCAGGAAGAACCTCAAGAACCAAAGGGGCTAGCAAAACTGTTTCGATTTTCTAGGGAAATTGATGGTGATCGATTTATGACTCACGTGAATGGAAAAAGAGTATTTACCGCTATGTTTGGGGCATTGGTAACCATCGAATTTACCGATCTTCTTTTTGCATTGGACAGCATTCCAGCTATTTTTGCGGTTACTACAGACCCATATATCGTGTTCAGCTCGAACATCTTTGCCATTATGGGATTAAGATCATTGTATTTCTTCTTGGCCAATATGCTGGAGCGATTCAAATACCTTAAATACAGTGTTTTTTCGATATTAATTTTCGTTTCTATTAAGCTTATGACTTCTGCCTGGACCGAAATTCCTGAGTGGTTCTCTTTACTATTCATAGCCATATCCCTAGGAGTTGGAATTTATGTTTCGCTTATGGAGGATTCAGAAAATGAAGAAACAAGCGAAAGTTAAATCCTATTTCAGGAAGTAAATAAATTGAGCAGTAAGACTACTCAATAAAAAAAGCCGACGTAGGTCGGCTTCATTTATATCTGTGTGGCGGTACTTACCCTTCCATTTCTTTCTTACGAGCTTCACGCTTCATTTTGATGCTTTCAATCAAAGCGCCTCCAATCCAATATGGGATAAATGAGATCAAAAAAATCATTAACCAAAAACCAATGGTTAAAATGGTCAAGAATGCCAAAAATCCTAAATATTGATCAAAGTCGAACATAATACTGCGTTTTAGTTGTGCAAATATAAAATGAAATTTTTAAAAATACACGGTTTTACGAATGCTTTTCAACAGTCCTATTAACAAGTGAATAATGAATCGCTAAAACGTTGTTTTTGCGCTGAAATCCTTTCCTCTTTTCCTTTGTAACAAGTACCTTTGCAAGGCAAAAAATACCTATTATGAAGTATCGCATCGAAAAAGACACTATGGGTGAGGTTCAAGTACCCGCCGACAAGCTTTGGGGGGCTCAAACCGAGCGTTCTCGAAATAATTTTAAAATAGGAGCTCCGGCTTCCATGCCTTTGGAAATTGTTTATGGCTTTGCCTATTTGAAAAAAGCAGCTGCCTATACCAATTGTGCCTTGGGAGTTCTTTCAGAAGAAAAACGAAACTTGATTGCTTCGGTTTGTGATGAAATTTTGGCAGGAACTCACGACGACCAGTTTCCTTTGGTGATTTGGCAGACCGGAAGTGGAACTCAAAGCAATATGAATGTGAATGAGGTGATTGCTAACAGAGCACATCAACTCGCCGGAAAAATTATTGGTGAAGGTGAAAAAACCTTGCAACCCAACGATGATGTGAACAAATCGCAATCCTCTAACGACACCTTCCCTACCGGTATGCACATTGCTGCGTATAAAAAAATAGTGGAGGTAACCCTTCCGGGCGTTGAACAACTACACAAAACATTGGTTGCAAAATCCAAAGAATTTAAGTCGGTAGTAAAAATTGGACGTACCCATTTGATGGATGCAACTCCTTTAACACTCGGACAAGAATTTAGCGGTTATGCAGCGCAACTAGCGCATGGGATTAAAGCCTTAAAGAACACCCTTCCCCATTTATCTGAATTAGCACTGGGAGGAACTGCTGTAGGAACCGGTATCAATACGCCGGAAGGATATTCTGAAAAAGTGGCAAGTTATATTGCTGAATTTACAGGAATGCCATTTATCACTGCAGAAAATAAATTCGAAGCCTTGGCAGCACATGACGCCATTGTTGAATCACACGGTGCCTTGAAACAATTAGCCGTTTCATTAAATAAGATTGCAAACGACGTTAGAATGCTGGCCAGCGGTCCGCGAAGTGGTATTGGTGAGATTATGATCCCAGCCAACGAACCTGGATCTTCTATTATGCCAGGAAAAGTAAACCCTACCCAATGTGAAGCCTTGACCATGGTTTGCGCACAAGTAATAGGTAACGACGTTGCCATAAGTGTAGGTGGTATGCAAGGACATTACGAGTTGAATGTTTTCAAACCTGTGATGGCAGCAAACATTTTACAATCCGCACAATTAATTGGAGATGCTTGTGTTAGTTTTGACGAGCACTGTGCCTCGGGTATTGAAGCGAATTATCCGGTTATCGAGAAACAGCTTAATAATTCTTTAATGCTCGTAACCGCGCTAAATACAAAGATTGGTTATTACAAGGCTGCCGAAATCGCAAATACTGCACACCAAAATGGAACTACCTTGAAAGAAGAAGCAGTTCGGCTGGGATATGTCACCGCTGAAGAGTTTGATGCTTGGGTAAAACCAGAGGATATGGTAGGGAAATTGTAAAGAATAAGTCCTTATATTGAAATAGCGATTCATACGAGTCGCTATTTTTTTTGTTAAAATTATCGATTAAGTGCAAATTTTATAGATTAAATGTAATTTTTATGTATATTGGTCTACCCAAATTTGTTAAACCTACGATGTATGAGGACATTTTTATTCGTGCTTTTACTGTGTCTCAGTACGGCAGTACATGCTAAAAAGAAGGCGATTCGCGTTGAAGCCAAAACCACTTCAACAGCTCTGAAAAGCCCTGAAATTAAAGAGTTATCTAACAGTAACACCTACGATTTTTATGACGCTAAGTATGCGTCTTCGAAGACTCAATTTAATGTGTCTCAAGAGAAATCTTTTACCCCTACCGATTATTTAGCGTTTTCTGATCATTTTTTCAATGAATCAGAAAATTCCTACAATAATGTTCTTTATTCCGGCGGTGGTAGTGCAACGGCTATGGTGAGTCCGTTGATGGTCCATGAAGCGACTATTGATACGGCCGAATTATTTCGACAAGGTATGTTTTATGGCTTCGCTGTCATGCTTGTATTATTAAATCTTACTTGCTTTTTCCTATTTGAAGAAAAGTCGTTTTTATTTTATTCCTTCAGTCTGGCAAGCTTATCCTTGCTACTTTTTTTCAGTGATGGATTGGTAGGATTATTCTTTACCGATGTCACCCATAGCTTTTCCATCGAAACCCTCCTATTGCTGGGAGCCGTTGGTTTGCAAATACTTTTTGCTTCAAAGTACCTATCCCTTAAAGAGTTTGCACCTAAACTTAAATGGTCTGCCATGGTAATGCTTACAATTGCAGCAATAGCGAGTGCTTTTCATTGGGTAACCGACAACCAAGTATTTTCACACATCGCAAATTTGTCATTGTTCTCGGTACTTATCACCTATTTCCTAACGGGAGTATCTTTATTCAGCAGAAAGAACTATGCTAAATTTTACGTAATAGCCACCTTTATCCCGTTATTGTTCTCTATCGACTTCTTTATTTTAAGACCTATGGGAATCGAGTTTTTAGGTACGGATAGTGGACATATAAAAGCAGCAGCCATTGCCGAAATGATAATTCTTACGTACGGAATTATGTACCGCATGCAAGCTGTTAAAGAAGAAAATGAACTACGTCAAGTTGAAATGCGCATCTTTTTGAAACGTCAGGAAGTCATTACGGCTCGAAGAAAAACCGAAAAAATGGTAGAAGATGTATATCTAGAAAACTTAATCATGCATTACGACCTTGACGGTTTAGAGATAAAACTCCTTCAATATATTTCTGAAGGGAAAAACAATACCAAAATTGCAAGAAAACTTAAGACTACCATTTCGGAAGTGGAAGAACTCACCAAAGAGCTATATCATAAATTGGAAATTGGTGAGCAAATTCAACAAGATTACCGTTTAGTTGATCAGCAACCAGATTATATTTATAATTAATTTAGTTAATTCAGTTAGTTAATTTGAAGAAGGGGTGAGATTTTGGTCTCACCCTTTTTTATTGTAGAACTTTTGATTTCTAAAGTAAGAGGCCACACTTAAAACGATAAAAAATACAATCAAATAATAAACAAAATTCGGAGTTACAGGCACGTCACCACTCGCATAAGAATGCAATCCTGTTAAATAAAAGTTTACTCCGAAGTAGGTCATCATGATGCTTGCATAGGCAAAAATTGCAAATACATTAAAAGTCCACCTTCCTCTTAACCCAGGCACTAATCGAGCATGAATTACAAAGGCATAGATCATAATGCTTATAAGGGCCCATGTTTCTTTTGGATCCCAGCCCCAGTAACGCCCCCAACTTTCATTCGCCCATTGCCCTCCCAAGAAATTTCCAATGGTGAGCATTACTAGACCAACTGTTAAGGACATTTCTGTTATTACAGTAAGTTCCTTGAGATTTAAATCCATTTTGTGTAGATTCTTTTTTGTGGTTAAAAGAATCAAGAGCAGTGAAACGGTTCCCAATATCAATCCTAAGGTAAACGGACCATAGCTAGCCACAATAACGGCAACGTGAATCATGAGCCAATAACTATCTAATACAGGTTGTAAGTTGGCAATAGCCGGATCTACCCAACTTAAATGAGCGACCCAAAGTAACATTGAAGCTACAAACGCAGTAGCCGCTACCGTAAGGTCACTTTTCCTTCCAAATGCCAGCCCGAAAAATACCGTTGCCCAACTCACGTATATCACGCTTTCGTACGCATCACTCCAAGGTGCATGACCGCTTATGTACCAGCGAGCGACCAATCCTAGGGTCATGAGAATAAATAAGCCCCAAATAGCGACCTTACATGACTTAATGATCCAATAATACAGTGTACGCTCCTTAAAAATCTGAAGGATGATGAAGATAAACATGAATGCCCCAAACATCACAAAGTAGTGATAGAGCCTATTGAAAAGATTAACTTTATTGTAGGTAATCTCTGTTTTAATTTTTTGTTCTGAAAGCATCACATCGCTTCCGTACTTTTTCTGAAACCCCTCAATGCTTGCCAGAAACTCTTCTGCCTTACTGTAATCTCCGGATTCGCGGGCATTTCTTAGGCTATCAAAATACAGCGGAAGAATGTTCTTTGTGTACAAAGAATCCATTCCTTTGAATTGAGCCTCATCCAATTCGGGATAGGAAACCCATTTGTTATTAGGATCTCCGGGAATAGGGAAAATCTTTAAGATCCCTCCACCCAAAGCAGTGTTCAATAGATAGGATTTTTCATAAAGCTTAATAAAGTCCTTTTCAAACTGATTGGGATTTACTTTAGCGGAAGCTTCTTGAATATAAGGGTCAATTTTATTATTGCCTCGTTCATCGAACAAATCGATTAATGAAATGCTTCGTGTATCGTCTGAAACACCCAAAACTCGCTTGATACTGTCGTTGCGCCAATCCAGTTTTATAAGCGGAATGCCATACCAATACGTTGGAAATTCGGTCATGCTTAAAAACACCTGATCGGCATTCAAACCTTGAAACTTATCCGAACCACTCACCTTTCGCAACAATTCACTTGCAAAGGTATTTACGGGCTTCATTCGACCATTGTCTTGAATCACCAAGCTTCCAAATTCGTCGGCATGAGCCTCACTCACAACATTCGCTTTAATGATAGAATCTGCCTGCCATTTTTGCATTTGGTGCTGCTCTTGTTGAGAAAAGCCAGTCATTCCAAGGAGCAATAGAAAAATCGTAGAAAGCTGTGTTTTCTTCTTTTTTACCTTATCCAACAATCGCTTTAAATCGGCAAAGCGTGTATTGCGATCGAATAGAATAGCCATCAATCCTAAGTAGAGGAGAAAATAACCAATGTAAGTTATCCAAGTTCCCCACCAATCGTGGTTCACAGAAAGGACTGTTCCTTGTTCGTCCGGATCGAAGGAGGCTTGAAAGAATCGATACCCGCCATGATCCAAAACATGATTCATAAAAATCTCATAGTCAAAAAAATCGTTCTCCGAATTATTTACGGTAATCTTACTTTTAAACGCCGCATAGGCCTTTTCAGTACCGGGGTATTTATCGGCGATGAAATCATTCAATGTTATACTGAATGGCAATTCATGCGACTTTGAGCCATACGCCATGCTTACTTTTAATCCGCCAACTTCAACCGTTTCAGGTTGCGGACTCAATCCTCTGCCTCCCAGCAAGGTTACTGTTTTAGTTTCATTATTAGAAGATACCTCTAAGGTAAGGGCATCGGTTCCTGTTTTTTCAGGACTTTTGGCTTTCACCACACCATACGTCCCTTTTACAAGTGGTTCCGGGAAAACAAAGGCGGTTTCTGCGAGCTGGTAGAGCGAACGCAATTGTAAGGGCATGACGCTGTCGGCAATGACTTCCCCTTTAAATTGATCGGCCATTCGCATGAATGATCCTTCAAACGGACTCTCGATGGTAAAATCCCCGGCTTCAGAAACGGTAATATTAATCGCCCCCGAAGTATCGTTATTCACCGCGAACAATAAATTGTGAATATTGGCTACTTCCCCTACTTTCAACCAATGTTCATGTCGGCTACCATCTCCCGCTTCTACAATCTTAAAATAGGAATCGCCATCCTCAGAAGGGATTAGATCTTCCTTGGCGTTTGAAATAAATTCTTTAAACTGAATGCTAAAATCTTGCTTGTTATAATCCGAGTTTATTTTAAAATCGTTGTTTAGGCGTTCGGATAGTCGCAGTTTTTCAGGAGTGAGATGACGACGCATTTGCACCCCGTTCACCACGTAATCTCCATCCACGAAGGTAGTAAGGTAAGTGTCGTCTGAAAGAAATGTATTTTCGGTAGCACCTTCACGAATGTGCATTACCCCTTCAAAACCAATGTACCGAGTCACAAAAGCCCCAGCAATAATTAAGATAAAGGAAATATGTAGCAATAGTGTCGCCCATTTCTCTTTTCGAAGCAAGCGAAACCGAAAGATATTACCCACAAAGTTTATCACAAACATTCCCATGATGGCCTCAAACCACCAAGCGTTAAAGATAAGTTCCCGGGCATAAGGTGACGGTGGTCTTTCATACCCTTGATCCATGAACGTTCCAATTGCCATGGCTGTGGCAAAAACAATAAACAATATGGCAGTAAGTCGAGTAGAGAAAAGGATTGCGGCAAGTTTCTTCTGCATTCTGCTAATTTTAGTGCAAAAATAAGGAAAGTAAAGAGAGAATCTTTGTTAAAAGTAGATGTATATTCAATGAAAATATACTTTCATGAAATTGGGATTGTTTAATTTAGCATCATGACTACAGTGGTATTAATTGGTTATGGCAATGTGGGGCAACATTTGTTCAAAGCATTGCAGCAGTCTGAATCGGTGAAGGTGCTTCAAGTTTGTAGTCCGTCGGCACCCAAAGGAAAAAAAGGTGCTACGGAATTTATAAATTCCCTAACTGAAATTATCCCTTCCGATGTCTGCCTCATGGCAGTAAACGACGATCTAATCAAAGAACTTTCGCAGCAAATTCCTATTGAAAACCAGCTTATCGCGCATACGTCGGGAACCGTTTCTATTGATGCCATCGATGGAAAGAACCGAAAAGGAGTGTTTTATCCGCTTCAAACTTTTTCGGCGGAAGCGAGCATCGATTTCAGTACTGTCCCTATTTGTCTTGAAGCTGCCAATCCAAACGATTTGGAGGTACTCAAGAAATTAGCCAACAGCCTGTCCGATAAAGTAGTGACCCTAACTTCCGAAGAACGAAAAAGACTTCATATGGCAGCCGTTTGGGTGAATAATTTTAGCAATCATTTGTTTCATATGGCGGAGGAATATTTAAACGAACACCAATTGCCTTTTTCCTTATTGAAACCGCTTATTTTGGAAACTGCTGAAAAGGTGCAGCACATGATGCCATCAGAAGCGCAAACAGGGCCCGCCAAAAGAAATGACCAAAGCACGATCGAAGCACATTTAGCCTTACTGGACCACCCAAAACAGAAAGAAATTTATAAATTGCTTACCGAATCCATTCAGGAGCATTTTAATTTAAAATAATCATCTTGGAAAAAAGCTATAAAGAATACTTACAACACATTACTACGTTCATCTTTGACGTCGACGGAGTGCTCACCGACGGAACAGTAATTGTTAATACCGACGGAGAGATGCTTCGAAATATGAACATCAAAGATGGTTTTGCGCTAAAGACCGCGATGGACCGTGGTTATAATGTATGCATCATTAGTGGAGGGACCAATGAAGGAGTGCGTAAACGTCTTGAGGGACTGGGAGTTAACGATATTCACTTAGGAGCTCACTTCAAAACAAAAACGCTGCAAGATTATTTTGATACCCACGGCATACAACCCGAACATGTACTCTATATGGGTGACGATCTTCCCGATTACACCGCCATGAAAATGATTGGCCTGCCCTGTTGTCCGCAAGATGCCGTTCCGGAAATCAAACATATTTCAAAATATGTTTCTCATAAAAAGGGAGGGAAAGGATGTGCACGCGATGTGATTGAGCAAGTGCTGAAGGTTCAGGGAAAATGGTTTAGCGGCGGAGACGCCAGTGCCAAAGAAGGATAAGCACCTTGGGATTCTTTAAGATCATACGACCGGTTAATTTACTGCTTATTGGTTTGACGCAGTTTTTAATCAAGTACACCCTGTTTGAACAGGTTAACATTCCCCTAGCCCTTGACGATTTTCAATTTGCCTTGGTGGTTTTAGCAACCGTTTTTATAGCGGCCGGGGGTAACATCATTAACGACATCTACGACCTTGCGATTGACCGGATCAACAAGCCTAAAAAGGTTTATATTGGAAAGAGTATTTCAGAAACGGCAGCCTATAACAGCTATATTATCATTACAAGCCTTGGGGTGTTATTGGGGTTTTACGTAGCCAATAGCATAGGAAAACCTGGATTAGCGGGCATGTTTGTGATATGTGCTGCCCTCCTTTATTTCTATGCCTCCTTCTTAAAATCTATGCTGATATTAGGAAATATCCTTATTGCGGTTTTAGTGGGTTTAAGCCTACTTATCTTAGTTTTATTTGATATCTATCCTATGCTGGATGAGCTTAACCGCTCACAACAAATTCATTATGCAAAGGTTGTCTGGTATTACGCTGTGGCAGCTTTTTATTTGAACCTAATGCGGGAATGGGTAAAAGATATTCAGGATGTGAATGGAGACAAAAATGGAGGCAGGACTACCCTTCCCATTCTTTTAGGCAACCACCGAACCACAATGCTTGTCTTTGGTTTTGGCGTATTTGCTTTTTTTATGTTGGTTTTGTATGCTTATTACGAATTATACACCTCAACCTATGTGCTCATGTATTTCCTCTTTGCCCTTGGAGGCCCATTATTGCTGTTTTGTATTAAGGCCTGGAATGCTGAAAAACAAAAAGAATACGCCTTCCTTTCCTCTTTACTGAAAATCATTTTTCTTTTAGGGGTCTGTTCTATACCTTTTATGAAGAATTTATATTGATATGCTGAAAGAAAAATTAAAACACTACAAAATCATTTTAGCTTCGGGATCTCCTCGGCGGCATCACTTTTTTAAGGCCCTTGATGTCGACTTCACCATCGATGTTCGTGAAATTGAGGAAGTTTTTCCTAATCATTTAGCTGGTTCAGAAATCACAGACTACCTGGCTAAACTAAAAGCAACTGCATTTACAACGATTGCTCCAAACGAGGTTGTGATCACCAGCGACACCATCGTTTGGAAGGATGGTAAAGCGATTGGAAAACCCATCGACCGTGAAGATGCGATATCGATGCTTGAAAACTTAAGTGGTTCGATGCACCAAGTGTTTACCTCGGTTTGCTTTACATTAAAAGACGAGCAAATTACGGTTAACGACAGTACGATGGTTTGGTTTAAAAAACTACATCGAGCCGAGATAGAATATTATCTAGACACCTGCAAGCCCTACGATAAAGCCGGGAGTTACGGAATTCAGGATTGGCTGGGTTACATAGGTATTGAAAAGTTAGAGGGTTGTTTTTTCAACGTGATGGGGCTTCCCACCCGACTTGTTTACAAAACGTTAATGGAACTTGCCAGCCGCTGATTTTATGGTAATTTTACTCAAAACCTTGCTCATGTCATTTCAACGGAAATTACTTCCAGTTCTTTTTGTGTGTTGCCTACTGTTTACTTCCTGTAGAAAATCGGAAGAAAACTTAATCCCTGCAGCTTCTTCAACCCTTAAAAATTCAGATCATCGAACGTTAACAAACGACTTTAAAGACTATTGGTTTTCAGGAAAGGCAGAAATCACTTCCTACAAATTATCCCAAGAACGCTATGGCGAACTTCGCAATGGAACGGCCATGACCATTTTTGTGACTGAAGAATTTCAGCCCGACACGCAAGTAAAAGCTAATCAAGCGAGTTCCTCGACCATTCCCGTTCTTAAATTAAATCAGACTAAAAAATACATTACCGGGATCTACCCCTATTCTGTTATGACGAGCACTTTCAGTCCATTGCCTAATAAAGCGCACGCCTTGAAAGTATCCCATACGATGCAAGAGTGGTGTGGCCATGTATATGTGCAACTCAATAACAAGAAAAATTTTGAAATCGAGAGTCATTCTTACTTTGACGGGGAAGCCGACCAACGCTTCGAATTAGACAAGACCTGGATTGAAACAGAACTTTGGAATTTAATTCGCATTAACCCTGAAGAACTGCCTACCGGTTCGATTTCGGTGATTCCAAGTTTTGAATTTAGCAGAACAGGTCATCAAAAACTAAAGGAGGTTGAGGCCAATGCACATTTGATGAAGGGAGATTCCCTTACCCAATACACCCTTACCTACCCAACCCTAAAGCGCGAATTACGCATTTATTTTCATAGTGAATTCCCTTATGAAATTGAGCAGTGGGAAGAAACAAACCCAAACGGTTTAATTACGAAAGCCGAAAAGATGAAACGAATGAAAACAGCGTATTGGAGTCAAAATGGAACCGAACATGAGGCTTTAAGAGATTCTTTATTACTTAATTAATTCCTTGATGAAAGCATATTTATTTGAAGCAATTTTATCCATTTCCATCCTCGTAGTATTTTTATTGGTCCGCTGGATTCTGGCTGCCATCGTAAGGCGCTTCGCTAAAAAACTTGAAAAGGTCGAACACCGGACAGGGCTTATTATTAAGTACATCGACTTCGCTATTGTCTTTGCGATTATCTTGTGTTTATTTCTTATTTGGGGGGTTCGCTTTGAAGATGTTGGTGTTGTCTTATCTTCCGTTTTTGCCGTAATCGGTATCGGACTCTTTGCACAATGGTCCATCCTTAGTAATATTACCAGCGGCATTATTATGTTTTTCACCTTTCCTTATAAAATAGGCGACTACATTATTATTCACGACAAAGAATACGATTTTCAAGGAACCATCGAAGACATCAAAGGGTTTCATGTGCTTCTAAAGACACAAGATGACCGACTTATTTCCTACCCTAATAGCTTGATGCTCCAAAAAGGAGTAAGTGTTATAAAACCCGAAGAAGTAGACGAATTCCTCTTGGAGGATGATAAAAATACCACCGACTTACCTCATGATTAATTCATCACAAAGAACCTTTAAAAAATAATTCATGCGATATAAATTACGAACAACCCTTCTGTTTCTATTAAGTATAAGTGCAATTTCCTTCGCGCAGACACCACAGAAACCGAGCACCTCCGAAATATTTCACAAACTTGAAAAATTAAACTTTTTAGGATCTGCTTTGTACATCGCAGCACACCCGGATGATGAGAATACACGGCTTATTTCATATTTGTCTAATGAAATGAATGCCAGAACCGCCTATTTATCGGTTACACGCGGGGATGGCGGACAAAATTTAATTGGCCCGGAATTAACAGAACAATTAGGGGTTATTCGTACGCAAGAATTACTTGCCGCCCGACGCAAAGATGGAGGACAACAGTTTTTTACCCGAGCCAATGATTTTGGCTACTCCAAGCATCCGGATGAAACACTTGAGATTTGGAACAAAGAACAAGTTTTAGGTGATGTGGTTCGTATGATTCGAAAATTTAAACCCGATGTTATTGTAAACCGGTTTAACCATCGAACACCGGGCAGCACCCATGGGCATCATACTTCTTCAGCCATATTAAGTGTGGAGGCTTTTGACTTAGTTGGAGACGCTACAAAATATCCTAAAACGGCAGAGCAATGCGGAACTTGGCAACCACAACGATTGTTTTTCAATACTTCCTGGTGGTTCTATGGGAGTCAGGAAAATTTTGAGAAAGCCGACAAATCAAATTTGGTTGAGGTAGAAACAGGAAGCTATTATCCTGAATTAGGACTCTCGAATGGTGAAATCGCTGCTTTAAGCAGAAGCATGCACAAATCACAAGGATTTGGAAGTAGCGGTTCTAGGGGTACAGAAACGGAATACCTCGAATTAATTAAAGGAACCCTTCCCGGAAAAGGAGCTTCACTTTTCGAAGGAATTGACACAACTTGGACACGAATTGAAGGTGGTGACGTAATTGGTCCCATCTTATATGCGATTCAAAGTAATTTTAACTTTAAAGACCCCTCCTATCATTTGGCAAATCTAATGAGCGCCTACCAATTGCTTCAGAAGGTACCGGATGGATACTGGAAAGAAGTAAAGCTAAAAGAATTGGAAGATATTATTGCCGACTGTGCCGGTTTGTTTCTAGAGGCTACCGCCAGTGAAGCTTCAGTTACGCCAAGTGGCGAAGTGTCGGTAAAGATAGAGGCAATCAACCGATCCTCCGCCGATATTCAATTAGGTGGCGTGAGCTCCCCCATTATTCAATTTCCAACCACATTTGTACCAACCCCACTAAAGAACAACACTCCTTATACGCTACAAAGCGTGGAATATACGTTTCAAGCTAAAGAATATTCAACGCCTTATTGGTTGAAAGAAGAGGGCACTTTAGGGATGTACAAGGTTTCCGATGAATCCCTTATTGGACTTCCAGAGCAAACCAACCACTTTCCCGTGTATTTCAACTTATCCATCGAGGGCGTTCCTATTAAATTGGAACGTTCCATCGTTTATAAATTCAACGACCCTGTGAAGGGTGAGGTTTATCAACCTTTTGAATTACTTCCTGTAGCCACTTCCTCTATTGCAGAAAAAGTGATTATTTTTTCAACCGCTGAATCCAAAGATATACCCGTCATTGTGAGAGCAGGGAAAAACAATGTATCCGGTTCGGTTCGTTTGGATCATCCAAAAGGATGGACAGTAATTCCTGAGGAACAAACATTCAATCTTGAAAATAAAGGTGCTACCCAGACCTTTATGTTTAAAGTAGTTCCTCCGAAAGATCAAAGCGAAGGCTATATTAAACCCCTAATTCACGTAGGAGACCAATTCATAGATAAGGAATTGGTCACGCTGGATTACGAGCATATTCCTTTACAACAACTACTTCTACCCTCTCAGTCCAAAGTAGTTCGCATCCCCATTCAGAAAAAAGGAGAAAACATTGGATACATCAATGGTGCCGGCGATGCCATCCCCGAGAGTTTAAAACAAATTGGCTTTCAGGTTACCGAATTAAATGTTGCTGAACTTAAACTTGATGCATTAAAATCATTTGATGCCATCGTTATGGGGATTCGAGCATACAACACCCAAGATGAGCTTCAGTTTAAGCAGCCTATTTTAGACGAATATGTGAAACAGGGAGGTACGTTAATTGTTCAGTACAACACTTCCAGGGGTTTGGTCACGGACCATTTAGCTCCTTATAAACTTTCACTTTCTAGAGAGCGTGTGACAAATGAATTTGCCGAAGTAGATCTTTTGGCACCAAAACACGCAGTACTAAATACGCCAAACAAAATAACCAAAGACGATTTTAACGGTTGGGTGCAAGAGCGAGGTTTGTATTTCCCTGATGAATGGGATCCTGCTTTTGAGCCAATTTTAGGCATGAGTGACCCGGGAGAAGCTGAAACCAAAGGCTCTTTACTGGTCGCAGAATATGGAAAGGGCCATTACGTCTATACGGGACTGAGCTTTTTTAGGGAACTTCCGGCCGGAGTTTCGGGGGCGTATCGATTGTTTGCTAATTTGCTATCTTTAGGAAACTAAAATGAAAACAGATTCAACCTCACCCGATCCTAAGCAAGTACGTTTCACATGGAAACGTAAGTACACGCTTTTATTACTGCTCAATGCCATTTATGTCGTGTTGTTTTATTTACTAATGAAAACCTATTCTTAAATGACACAAATCGATTGGGTTGTACTCATTAGCACCTTAGCTTTCATAGTTATTTACGGCACTTTAAAGGCAAGAGGAAGCAAGAACGTAACCGATTTTATTAAAGGCGGGAGTCAGGCGCATTGGTGGACCATTGGTTTAAGTGTGATGGCCACTCAGGCAAGTGCCATTACTTTTTTATCCACACCCGGACAGGCATTTCATGACGGAATGGGATTCGTGCAATTCTATTTTGGGCTGCCCATTGCTATGGTGGTGATTAGCTTAGTATTTATACCTCTTTATCATAAACTCAAAGTATTTACGGCTTATGAATATCTGGAAAGCAGGTTTGACCTGAAAACCAGAACCATAACCGCACTGTTCTTTTTAGTTCAGCGTGGATTATCGGCAGGGATTACCATTTTCGCTCCGTCCATTATCCTATCGGCTGTGCTGGGCTGGAACCTATTCTATTTAAATATTCTAATAGGAATTATCGTCATTATCTATACCGTAAGTGGTGGAACTCGGGCGGTGAGCATTACACAAAAGCAACAGATGGGCGTGATTTTCGGAGGAATGTTTCTCGCATTTTTAATTATACTGAATTACCTTCCGCTTGATGTTTCCTTCAATAAAGCATTGGAAATTGCCGGTGCCAATGGAAAGATGGATATCCTAGATTTTTCTTTCGATTTTGAAAACCGCTATACGTTTTGGAGTGGAATCATCGGAGGAACCTTTCTGGCCCTCTCCTATTTTGGTACCGACCAAAGTCAGGTGCAACGCTACCTTTCAGGCCGTTCTGTAAAAATGAGTCAGATGGGCTTGATCATGAATGGCTTCTTAAAAGTGCCGATGCAGTTTTTCATCTTGCTTATAGGGGTGATGGTTTTTGTGTTTTATCAATTTAACACCTCCCCGCTAAACTTTAACCCTTCTGCAGTAAAGGATGTTATGACGTCACAATATGCGGATGACTACAGAGCTTTAGAATCGGAAAAAGCAGCCTTGCAAGAAAACATTACGCACCTTCAATTAAAATATGCTGAAATTGAGGATCCTGCTCAGAAAAAAACTCTGAGCAGCGAAATTGCTACGCTGAACAAATCCGAAGAGGTTTTAAGAGAACAAGCGAAGACCCTTATTAAGCAAGCCAATCCAAACGCAGAAACCAACGACAAGGATTACGTGTTTATTCACTTTATTCTTACGCAATTGCCACGAGGCTTAATTGGATTATTGCTGGCGGTTATTTTGAGTGCTGCCATGTCGTCCACTGCAAGTGAACTCAATGCGCTGGGCTCTACCACCACCATGGACTTATACCGAAGAAATTCTCCAGGAGAGTCAGACCGACACTATGTAGCTGCTTCGCGTTGGTTTACATTGATGTGGGGTGTTATTGCTATTATCGTCGCATGTACGGCCAACTTATTTGATAATTTAATTCAGTTGGTGAATATTATCGGATCCATCTTCTATGGCAACATCTTAGGGGTATTTTTAATGGCCTTTTTTGTTAAAAAAGTATCCTCCAACGCGGTGTTCATTGCAGCCATTATCAACCAATTATTAGTAATTGGATTGTTCTTTATGGATAAATACGAAATTATCAACCTTCCCTATTTATGGTTGAATTTTGTAGGCTGTCTAACCGTAATGCTCATTGCCATGGTACTGAATGTCTTTATTTCAAACCAAAATCCCGAGCGTGTAAGTAGTTAAAAGATCGCTTTTTTATTGAGTGAAGGCTAAATACCACCTATTTGAACATTCAACCTAGACTGCCTAAGCTTATTTAGTATGATTTTGCATTTTTTGTCGAATGTTTCTTTCAGTAACTTGATAGTAAGTAAGATGCATATTCAAGTTTTACCCTACTCTGCCTTTGAATTTATAAATTAGTCCTAAGTATTTATAAAAGCCCATATAACGGGCTTGTGCAGCTGTATTTTCTTTCTCAAATTTGTTCCAACAAAGACCAAAACCCGGCGCATTTTAAGAAGTAATTGGGGAGTTATTAATAATGAATGCTGGTGATGGAATTTGATTGATCGAACGAATACATTTTAGGTTTTGTATTACTAGGTTTATAAAAATGTGTCCCGTGAAATCAAAAAAAAATGGCAGCGTAAAGCTGCCATTTTTCGTTTATGATACTTGCATTATTTAGCATCGTATTTTTCAAACCACGCCAAGATATGGGCAACTTTCGTAATTAAATTACTCGGACGGTTGGCAATGCCGTGTGAGGCCTCAGGAATTTCAACATAAATTGTTTCCTTCTTTCTCAGTTTTAATGCGTGGTACAATTGTTTTGCTTCACTTGGAGGGGTTCGCAAATCGTTCATTCCTACCATTACCATGGTCGGAGTTTCAACATTCCCCACCAAGGAAATAGGCGAAAATTTCCAGTAGTTCTCGAAGTTCTCCCATGGCTGACCCGGATAGCGATTGTTGGCATAGCTGTAATAGTTATCGGCCGTTAAGGTCTTACTAATCCAATTCATTACCGGTTTCACTACGGCGGCTGCCTTAAAGCGGTTATTTTTTCCAATAATCCAAGCTGTCATAATCCCTCCGGCACTTCCACCGGTGACAAACAACCGACCTTCGTCAATCTTGCCTGTTTTCAGTACTTCATCCACACCATCCATTACGTCGTTATAATCTTCTCCCGGATAGTTGTTGAGCAACAAGTTTCCGAATTCTTCACCATAACTAGTACTTCCTCTGGGATTAGGATAAAAAACAAAATAGCCTTCCGCAGCAAACAACTGCATTTCGGCAGAGAAAAACGGTCCGTAGTTCAAGATGGGGCCCCCATGATTTTCAACAATCAATGGATAGGTTTTCCCTTCATCAAAGTTTGCAGGATACATTAACCATCCCTGCAAATCTCTTCCGTCGAAAGACGATTTATAACGAACCTCATCAATCCGAGCCATTTTCTTTGTGGATAGAAGGTCCTCGTTTAATTGAGTAAGAATTTGAACTTTCTTTGTTTTCTGATTCCAATATCCAACATCTGCGGGACGATCTGGTCTTGACAGTGAATAACCAATCGCTCCCTTTTCAGAAACACTGAAATCTCCACTCGAATAAGGCCTTCCTAAGGTAGTTCCTCCAATATTATCAACCAGTTCGGTGAGTTTACCATTTAAATCCAGGTACCCAAGTTTTGTAAGTCCCCAATCGTTATACTGAATATAAAATCCTTTGCTGTCGGAAGCCCAAACTGCGATAGATATATCGCGGTCAATCGCTCCGGAGATTACGCTCTTATTCGAACCATCAATATTCATTACTTGGAGCTGCGTTACCTGATAGGCTTCAAACTTATCCTTGTAACCTAAATAAGCGATGCGTGTTCCATCGGGAGACACCTTTGGATTGGTGTCAGGCCCTGTACGATCGGTTAATGTTTCGAACTCCCCGGTAGCTTTATTGATCGAATAAATCTCGCTGTTTCTAAAATCATGTTCCCAGTCGTCGTTTCTATTGCCCGAAAAATAGATTTTAGCACCACTTGTTGACCAAGATAAAGGTCCATTATGGTTGTAATCGCCGGAAGTTAACTGACGAGGAGACCCTCCTTCTGCGGGAATCGTAAAAATATGGGTAAATCCGGGCTTGATATATCCTGAGCCGTCTGCTTCATGCTTCAAACGATCGGTAATTCGAGGAGCATCTGCCCATTTCGCCCCTTTAGGCTTTTCAGGCATCTTGGCTAAAACTGGAGGCTTGGCTTCTACCTTCATGGTGAAAGCAAGTTCGGTTCCATCGGGAGACCAGGTTAGGTTCGAAGGACTGCTGCTTAATTGGGTTAATTTGGCCGTTACCCCATTCTTAGTCCAATACACATAAATCTCACTGCCTTCATCGGTACTGCTCACGAAGGCAATGCGATCGCCATTTGGCGACCATTGTGCGCTGCTCTCATTCGACTCACGCGAAGTAAGTTTATGATGCGTTTTATTTTTATCGGTTCCTAACAACCACAATGCCTTCTTGCTTCCATCGCTCATAATATCGTATCCTGAACGTTCGTACACAATATAGGTGCCATCAGGAGAAATGGCCGGATGATTGGCATACTCTAACTGAAAAACATCCAGCGGTTCAAAGGTTGTTTTTATCTGACTCTGCACATGGTGCACAGCTACTAAGAAAAGGATCGTAAAAAGTTGTTTCATTTTTAATTATTTGAATTGAATGAACATAATGAATTTATAGCAAGCTGAGCATTTCACTTGAATGTTGCAATAATTTGAACTTAGGGTGTTCTACCGGTTCATGAACCATTTCATGCTCCCAGGTTGTGCGAAACGGAATATGAATTCCATAAGCCCCTACTTCCAATACAGGAAGTATGTCACTTTTTAAACTATTCCCCACCATCAGAAATTGCGAAGGTTCAACGTCCAAATGCTTGATTAGCTTTAAATATTGACGTGGTGTTTTATCGGAAACGATCTCAATGTGATGAAAAAAGGGTTCGAGTCCCGACTTCAGGAGTTTTCGTTCTTGATCCAAAAGATCTCCCTTGGTCACCATCACGAGTCGGTATTTTTTTGAAAGTTCCTTTAAACTGTCTTCAATTCCCTCGAGCAGCACCACAGGGGCTTCGAGCATCTCTTTGCCTAAATCGATAAGCTGTTCTATGATGTGATTGGATACTTTACCCTCCGAGAATTCCAATGCCGCTTCGATAAGGGATAAAATAAAAGGCTTGATCCCATAGCCATAGCGCGAAAGATTTTTCATCTCCATGGCAAACAACCTACGGTTACAGGTTTCAGCATCGATAAAATCCTTCATCAAAACACAAAAACGTTCTTCCGCATCCCGAAATAACATCTCGTTTTCCCATAAGGTATCGTCTGCATCAAAGGCAATGACTTTGATTTTGGATAAAGTCATTAGCGAATAAGCTTCTTGTATTTAATTCGTTTAGGCATGATATCGCCACCCAAACGTTTCTTTTTATTCTCTTCGTAATCGCTAAATCCTCCTTCAAAGAAATACACTTCACTATTTCCTTCAAAAGCCAAAATATGCGTACAGATTCGGTCTAAGAACCAACGGTCGTGACTAATTACAACGGCACATCCCGCAAAGTTATCTAATCCCTCCTCCAAGGCACGCAACGTATTTACATCCAAATCGTTGGTTGGCTCATCGAGCAAGAGCACGTTTCCTTCTTCTTTTAGGGTCATTGCCAGATGGAGTCGGTTACGCTCCCCTCCCGAAAGCATCGATACTTTCTTATTTTGTTCACTTCCGGAGAAATTAAACCTACTTAGATACGCCCTGGAATTTACTTGGCGGCCACCCATCATAATCAATTCTTGTCCGTCGCTGAAATTCTGCCAAATGGTTTTTTCCAGGTCTATGTTCGAATGACTCTGGTCCACATAAGCAATCTTAGCTGTATCGCCTACTTCAAAAGTTCCTTTATCGGGCTCGATCTCCCCCATGATCATTTTGAAAATGGTAGTTTTACCGGCGCCATTCGGACCAATAATCCCAACAATCCCTGCCTGAGGCAATTTGAAATTTAGGTTGTCGTAAAGGAGCTTATCACCGAATGCCTTGGCAACGCCTTTGGCTTCAATAACGTTGGTCCCTAAACGCGGACCGTTAGGGATGTATATTTCCAGGTTCTCGTCCAATTGCTTTTGGTCCTGGCTCATTAATTTTTCATAGTTGTTCAAACGGGCCTTCTGCTTCGATTGACGCCCCTTGGGTGCCATGCGAACCCATTCCAACTCGCGTTCTAAGGTCTTCTGACGCTTGCTTGCCTGTTTTTGCTCCTGTGCTAGACGCTTGGATTTTTGTTCCAACCAAGACGAATAATTCCCTTTCCAAGGAATTCCTTCTCCTCGATCCAACTCTAAGATCCATCCGGCTACATTATCCAAGAAATAACGGTCGTGCGTAACGGCAATAACAGTTCCTTTGTACTGTGCTAAATGATGTTCCAACCAATGTACACTTTCGGCATCGAGGTGGTTGGTAGGCTCATCCAACAACAAGACATCGGGTTCTTTCAACAACAGTCGGCATAAGGCAACGCGGCGGCGCTCCCCTCCAGATAAAACATTTATAGGAGTATCGCCATCCGGCGTACGAAGGGCATCCATGGCAATTTCCAATTTGGTATCCAGTTCCCAGGCATTGGTCGCATCAATTTTGTCTTGAAGCTTGGCCTGTTTTGCCATAAGTTCGTCCATCTTGTCCGGATTCTCATACACCTCCGGAAGTCCGAACATATCGTTAATCTTGTTATATTCATCTAGAATATCGACCACCTCTTGTACTCCTTCCTTAACAATATCAAGCACTGTTTTGGATTCATCCAATAGTGGCTCCTGCTCCAAATAACCCACCGTATACCCGGGAGCAAACACAACATCCCCTTGGTGGTTCTTATCCAAGCCGGCGATGATTTTAAGCAAGGTAGATTTTCCACTACCATTGAGTCCTAAAATTCCAATTTTGGCTCCGTAGAAAAAACTGAGGTAGATATTTTTTAATACCGGGGTCTGCGCGTTTTGATACGTTTTTGACACCCCGGACATGGAGAAGATTACTTTCTTATCGTCCGACATATAAATTTGCTATTTAATTATAAGTTCTTAGTAATTAGAATGCTTGAAACAACACATCCCTTTTGTTAAACACGTCCTTTGAGCGCATTAAACACCCAGGCAATGGCAAAAAAGCCAATGCCCACCGAGGCAAAGCCCCATCCGGCAACATCGTCGTATCTAAAAGCGCCCATGGCAATTAAAGCGCACCCAACAATAATCATTATAAAAGTAGCCCAAGCCAATACGGTATTTTTATTCATCATGTGTATAGTATCATTTTGGCGTTCCCCCTCCCGAGTACTCGGGATTAGGGCCGGGCTTTCGGTGGTACACGGTACCTGCCTCAATCCCTAACGCGGTTTAGGGCAAATATCGGTAAATAATCGCACATTTTAGGTGTCATTGCAGGGCATTTCGTATTTTTGAAAAAAACAAGATTGCATGGACCTTACCTTCAATAAAAACGAAGATCATAACAAATTACTTTTATCCGATTTACGTAAAAAACTCACCCAAATCAAATTAGGTGGAGGCACTAAAGGCATCGAAAAACATCATGCCAAAGGTAAAATGACAGCTCGTGAGCGTATCGCGTATTTATTGGACGAGAAAAAACCTTCCATCGAAATAGGTGCTTTCGCCGGTGACGGCATGTATAAAGAACATGGAGGCTGTCCCAGCGGCGGTGTAGTGGTGAAGATTGGTTACGTGAAGGGAAAGCAGTGTATTGTGGTTGCCAACGATGCAACGGTGAAAGCAGGTGCTTGGTTTCCCATTACCGGAAAGAAAAACTTAAGGGCACAAGAAATTTCAATTGAAAATAGATTACCCATTATCTACCTCGTAGATAGTGCAGGCGTTTATCTGCCAATGCAAGACGAGATCTTTCCCGATAAAGAGCACTTCGGACGTATCTTTAGAAACAATGCAGTGATGAGCAGCATGGGTATTACCCAAATTGCAGCCGTGATGGGAAGTTGTGTGGCCGGAGGAGCGTATTTACCCATCATGAGTGATGAGGCTCTTATTGTGGATAAAACTGGAAGTATCTTTCTTGCAGGAAGTTATTTGGTAAAAGCCGCCATCGGGGAAACCATCGACAATGAAACCTTGGGAGGTGCGACCACACATTGTGAAATTAGCGGCGTTACCGATTATAAAGCCAAAGACGATAAAGATGCCCTGGACAAGATTAAAAACATTGTCTCTAAAATAGGTGATTACGACAAAGCGGGATACAACCGAGAAAAATCGACTCCCCCGAAAGAAAAACAAGAAGAAATTTTCGGTATTATTCCCAAGTCGAGAGCAGAACAATACGACATGCTCGAAGTGATAAAGCGCTTAGTGGACGATTCCGAATTCGAAGAATATAAAGAAGGCTACGGGAAAACCATCCTTACCGGGTATGCCCGTATCGATGGATGGGCTGTGGGAATTGTTGCCAATCAACGAAAGATGGTGAAAAGCAAAAAAGGAGAAATGCAGTTTGGAGGTGTTATTTACAGCGACAGTGCCGATAAAGCCACTCGTTTTATTGCCAATTGCAATCAGAAAAAAATTCCTTTGGTGTTCCTTCAAGATGTTACCGGATTTATGGTAGGCAGTAAGAGTGAACACGGTGGTATTATAAAAGATGGGGCAAAAATGGTAAATGCCGTTGCCAATTCTGTAGTACCAAAGTTTACCATTGTGATTGGAAATTCTTACGGTGCCGGAAACTATGCCATGTGTGGGAAGGCTTACGACCCCCGACTTATTGTAGCTTGGCCAAGCGCCGAATTGGCGGTAATGAGTGGAAACAGTGCTGCAAAAGTGCTGCTTCAAATTGAAACAGCTTCCTTGAAAAAGAAGGGAGAGACCATCACCCCTGAAGTCGAGCAAGAACTATACGATCGCATCAAAGCGCGTTACGACGAACAAATATCGCCTTATTATGCAGCGGCTCGTATTTGGACCGATGCTATTATCGATCCTTTACAAACACGTACCTGGATCTCGATGGGAATTGAAGCGGCGAATCACGCTCCTATTGAAAAGCCCTTTAATCTCGGAGTTATTCAAGTTTAATCTTTGACATATTTTTTTATTAGCACATATATATTCATATTAATTTCTTCTACATTTGATATGATTTCTAACCAAGCCGATGAACAAGTACATTGTTGTTGATACTCCCAAAAACTGGGAGTTTTTAGAAGGGAATATCCCAATTATCTCTTCTCGGGATTATATTACAAATCCGGATTTTTCAAAAATAAAGAAAGCACGAATTTTTAATTTATGTCGCAGTTACTCTTATCAATCAAAAGGGTACTATGTTTCTTTGTTGGCAGAGGCTCGCGGGCATATTCCTATTCCAACTACAAAAAATCTGGTAGACCTCAAGGCTCCAAGATTGGTACGTGTAATTTCAGAAGAGTTTGATGAGCTAATTCAGCAAAATTTAAAAAGCATTAAATCGCGGGAATTTGAATTGAGCGTTTATTTCGGTCAAAATGTTGCGAGTAAATATAAAGAACTTAGTGCCTCCTTTTTTAAGCATTTTCAGATCCCATTCCTAAAGGTAAAATTTGTGTTCACCAATCGATGGAAAATACAATATATCAAGACTATTTCGATATTGGATATCCAAGAAGAACATAAATCGATCGCACATAAGTTCGCGAAAGACTTTTTTTCTAAAAAAAGATACGATACCGCAAAACCGTCCAAGGCTATTTACGATCTAGCCATTTTAATCGATCCGAACGATCCCGCCCCACCCAGTAACAAAAAGGCACTGAAAAAATTTGTGGAAATTGCTGAAAAGAATAATTTCTATGTTGAAATAGTATATCCTAAGGATTTTTCCCGCATCTCCTCGTTTGATGCATTACTTATTCGTCAAAGTACCGACGTGAATAATGAGGCATATGCATTTGCACGAAAAGCACAACAAGAGAATATTGCCATTGTAGATTATCCCGATGCCATTGTAAAATGCTGTAACAAGGTATTTATGGCTGAAGCACTTGAAAATGCCGGAATACCTGCTCCAAAAACTGTAATCGTACATGCTGAAAACGTATTTGAAGTTCCGGCAATTTTGCATTTCCCATTGGTATTAAAAGCGCCCGATTCCACATTTTCATTTGGTGTTAAAAAAGCACACGATCAGGAAGAATATTTAAAATTGGTAAAATCGATGCTGCAAGAATCAGACCTGATTATTGCTCAGGAGTATTGCCCCTCGGAATACGACTGGCGCATTGGTGTATTGGATCATCATCCCTTCTTTGCCTGTAAATATTATATGGCAAAAGGACATTGGCAAATTTACAATTGGAGCGCTCCCAAAAAAGATGATCAGGATGGAAATGCAGATACTATGGCCCTAGAGGATGTGCCTGAAAGGATCATTCAAATGGCTTTAGACGCAACCAAAATCATGGGTTTAGGCCTCTTCGGAATTGATATTAAAGTGGTGAATGGAAATCCTATCGTTATCGAGATCAACGATAACCCTAATATCGACTTCGGAGTAGAAGATCGCTATTATGGGGATCAAGTTTATAGTAAGATCATAGAAGCATTGGTAAAACGATTAGAAGATAAATAATGGCCTTTCATTTGTTTGACGTAATTGGTATTGAATTGGAATATATGGTTATTCATAAAAACCATCTCAATATTGCTCCAGTTGTGGACCAATTGATGATTCTTAAAAACGGGGATCTAGTATCGGATATCGACAATGGAGCAATTGAATGGAGCAATGAATTGGTGGCCCATGTGATCGAATTGAAGACCAATGGACCTGCCGCTAATCTGTCAGGACTATCTAATAAGTTTCATTCCAATGTTATTGAAATTAATGGTCTGCTCGATAAAATCAATTGTACCCTACTTCCCACTGCTTCCCATCCTTTAATGGATCCAAAAAAGGAATTGAAACTTTGGCAACATACCTATAGTGAGGTATATGCACTTTACAATCGTATCTTCAATTGCAGTGGTCATGGTTGGGCCAATGTGCAAAGTATGCATATCAATTTACCCTTCTACGATGATAAGGAATTTGAAAGATTACATGCCGCTGTGCGTTTATTACTGCCCATCATACCTGGGTTAAGTGCCAGCTCGCCTATTTTTGAAGGAAATTTTACCGGATTCTGGGACAGCCGACTCGAAGTATACAAAACAAATCAGAAAGAAATTCCTGAAATGACAGGTCAGGTAATTCCTGAAGCCGTTTTTTCCAAAGCGGCCTATTACAAAACTATTTTCGATCCGATTAACAACGCAATCAAGCCCTACGATACGGAACATATTCTGGATCATCATTTTTTAAATTCCCGAGGCGCTATTGCCAGATTTGATCGAAACGCCATAGAAATTCGAGTGATCGATATTCAAGAATGCCCTCAAGCAGATCTTGCCATTGCTGCTTTAATAGTAGGTGTGTTAAAACTTTGGGTAAGCGAAACTATCATCGATCTGGAATTCCAAAAGTCGTTTAAAGAACACGATTTATTAGAAATTTTCAATGAAGCCATTCGAAATGGAGAAGGAGCGCAGATAGCGCATCCTTTATACCTGCACGTTTTTGGATTAAATAAGCCCACCTTTATTGGTCAGTTATGGAAAATGCTCTATGAGCAATCTAAAGAATTTATCGATTTGGAACACAGGCCCGCCATAGAAATTATTCTAGAAGAAGGTACTCTTTCATCACGAATCTTAAAAGCAATCGGTAATTCCTTTACTGAAAAGAATATTTTAAATGTGTATGCACAATTAGCATTGTGTCTTCATGAAAACAAATTGTTTAAGTGATAAAAATTGTTTTGTCCTGCGAACACGGAGGGAATCAGGTTCCTGAGGTTTGGAAATCACAATTTCAAGGAAATGAAACCGTACTGAATAGTCATCGGGGATTTGACCCCGGGACAAGCGATCTATTTGATTTCTTGATTCCTTTAGCTGATTTCGGTATAAAAAATGAGATAAGTCGACTACTCATAGAATTTAATCGCTCCAAGCATCACCCACATTTGTTTTCAGAATGGAGTCAATCACTTTCATCTCTCGAAAAGGAAAGGCTCATCAGCCACTATTATAATCCGTACAGGGAAAAACTGATAGCGGCCATCGCCAGCCTTTTAACACACCATGAGGATACGGTAATTCACCTTTCCCTACATTCATTTACACCGGAATTGAACGGGCAACCTAGAAACAACGATTTCGGACTGCTCTACGATCCAAAACGAAAAGAAGAAAAGGAATTTGCGAAGCAATTCAAGGAATCAATACTGAAATTTGACACCTCATTCACCGTGCGCTATAATTATCCCTACTTAGGGACTGCAGATGGACTCACCACCTCCTTGCGAAGAATTTTTCTTCGAAAATATGTTGGAATCGAATTGGAAATTAACCAGAAATGGGTGAAGAACAATGCATTTCATAAAGATATAAAATCACTTATTTATGGCGCAATTGCACAGATAGATCGGCAACGTTTTAGATGACATTCCGAACCTCTGAATTATTGTATATTTGCAATCTATCAATTTTTAAAAAATCCCTATTAGATGATCACTAACATTGAAAATATTGAACTTTCATTTTTGAGCCTTGAAGATTACCAAGAATTAAAAGAAGCGATGATTTCGGCTTATACAACCATGCCGGAAATGTATTGGAAAGAGTCTCAGATAAAGAAGTTAATCGACATTTTTCCGGAAGGTCAGGTGGTGGTGAAAGTGAACAATCAAATTGCAGGCTGTGCCTTGTCCATTATTTTGGATTACGATCGGTTTGAAGATGGTCACTCTTACGCGGAAGTTACAGGGAATTATACCTTTAGCACTCATGATAGCGATGGGGATGTGCTTTATGGAATCGATGTGTTTATTAAGCCTGAGTTTAGAGGCTTACGCTTAGGAAGACGTTTGTACGATTACCGTAAAGATCTCTGTGAGCGATGGAATTTAAAAGGGGTCGCCTTCGGTGGTAGAATTCCAAATTACCACAAATTCAAAAATGAACTATCCCCAAAAGAATATATAGACAAAGTACGAAAGAAGGAAATTCAAGATCCTGTCCTAAACTTTCAAATCTCGAACGATTTCCACCCTGCCAAAGTATTAAAGAATTACTTGGAAGGTGATACCGCTTCTAATGAATATGCCGTCCTTTTAGAATGGGATAATGTGCTTTATGAAAAGGAAACCAAAAAAGCGCAGACCATTAAAAAGATTATCCGACTTGGATTGGTGCAATGGCAAATGCGGGCGTATAAAGATTTTGAAGAATTGATGCAGCAGGTAGAATTTTTTGTGGATGCTGTTTCCGGATATCGCTCCGACTTTGCCCTATTTCCTGAGTTCTTTATGTCGCCACTCATGGCAGAATACAATCATTTAGACGCCCATGAAGCGATTCGGGAATTAGCAGGATTCTCCGAAACCATTGTTCAAAAGTTCTCGGAATTAGCGATATCGTACAACATCAATATTATTTCCGGCTCCATGCCTGAAATCAGAGATGGGAATCTTTACAACGTAGGCTATTTATGCAAGCGTGATGGTAATGTTGAGCGTTATGAGAAATTACACGTTACTCCCGACGAAGCGAAGGTTTGGGGACTTCAAGGTGGTCATGATTTAAAAGTGTTTGACACCGACTGTGGAAAAATAGGTATTCTAATTTGTTACGATTCTGAATTCCCTGAATTGAGTCGACTACTTGCGGATGAAGGCATGGACATACTATTTATCCCTTTCTTGACCGATACCCAGAATGGTTATTCTCGTGTTCGAAACTGTGCCCAGGCACGCGCCATCGAAAACGAATGCTATGTGGCTATTGCAGGGAGTGTTGGAAACTTACCGAAAGTACACAATATGGACATGCAGTTTGCGCAATCGATGGTATTTACACCTTGCGATTTTGCATTTCCGGCAACGGGC
>JAHEMY010000016.1:5330-34308 GCA_024643425.1 Flavobacteriaceae bacterium | reverse complement strand
AATCGATGTGCGTTCCGAGTTTTATGAGCAATTGGAAAATCCTGAAATTGACTTTGCCGATGTAAAAGGGCAGGAGGGAATTAAACGTTGCATGGAAATCGCTGCGGCAGGAGGCCATAACCTGATTCTTATTGGTCCGCCGGGAAGTGGTAAAACCATGTTGGCGAAAAGACTTCCCAGTATATTGCCGCCACTCACTCTGTCGGAAGCATTAGAAACCACTAAAATTCACAGTGTGGCGGGCCGCACCATGAGCAAAGGAGGGATCATGACCTCACGACCTTTTCGTAGCCCACACCACACGATTTCTGACGTCGCGCTCGTTGGTGGGGGGCAATATCCGCAACCCGGAGAAATATCCTTGGCTCATAATGGCGTGTTGTTTTTAGACGAATTACCCGAATTTAAGCGCAGTGTGTTGGAGGTGATGCGGCAGCCGCTGGAGGATCGAGACGTCACTATTTCTAGAGCGAAGTTTACGGTGACCTATCCTTCTAGTTTTATGTTGGTGGCGAGTATGAATCCAAGCCCGGGCGGGTACTTCAACGATCCTTCGGCTCCGGTTTCATCCTCTCCTTATGAGATGCAACGCTATTTAAACAAAATCTCAGGGCCACTGTTGGATCGTATCGACATACACATAGAAGTAACGCCCGTGCCTTTTGAAAAACTAAGCGAGGCCAGAAATGGAGAACGAAGTGCGGTAATCAGACAACGAGTGACCCAAGCAAGAGAAAGGCAAGCAAGGCGGTTCTCACAGCTTGAAACGGTGCATTACAATGCACAAATGGGAGTGAAGCAAATTCGTGAATTTTGTGCATTGGACGAGGCTTCTATGGCCTTGCTTAAAAGCGCGATGGAGCGTTTACAACTCTCGGCGAGGGCCTACGACCGCATTTTAAAGGTTTCGAGAACTATTGCAGATTTAGCCGATTCTGAAAGCATCAATGCACCACACATCGCTGAAGCCATACAATACCGTAGTTTAGATCGGGAAGGGTGGTTGGGGTGAACTGATAGAGTTGTTTTTTAAGGTCTTACAATTGCAACTACATACCAATTAGTCCCATTACTTTGAACCGTAATTCCTCGAATGTTATTTGATTGATTTGAAAGACCAAAGGCAGTAAGTATTCCGTCGATAGTTTGACCTGATGTAGTTAATACGTTCTGAGAATTGTTTACGGCGGTGGATATGTTTTTAATCACAAATAACCGTCCTGTACGTCCTACAGCTGAGGGTAATGTAATATTAGCTCCATTAGTTGTTGAATTAGAAACTAAAACAGTATAATCTGTATCATTTAACGTGGTTGGTCCTGTTACTGTTCTAATTGGCAAACTCATCGAACCATTCACAGAGAGCGTACTGTTAGGGGCATTGTTTCCGTTCCCTACACCAATTTTTGCAGTAGATCCATAAATATTAGTACCGTAGATAGCATTCCCTATATTCAATTCATTATTCACAGTGGGTCCTGAAGTATTTACTCGATCACCAAGAAGGATATTGTTATCTCCTGTAGTAATCCCAGTTCCCACACTTTCAGAGGCAAATGCCCCAATAACAACATTATTGTTCCCGTTTGCGGTTATGGTACTGCCGGCGAGATGCCCTATAGCAACATTTTCATCTCCATCAGCATTAATTAACGAGAATTGACCTAATCCTACATTACGATTACCAATCGCTCCTAATCCCGAATCAAAACCTAAATAAACACTATTGTTAAAAGTTTTACCATCGGATAAATCGTCAATTTCTTCTGCGCCTTTATTAAATTTTCCACCCACAATCAACCACTGGTTGGAAGTAACAGCTTTCACCACAATACTTTCCCATGGATTCAATGGAATCGAGTTAACTAGATCGATTAAATCCCCTGGTTGAGCAGAAACGGTTGCTGCATTACCGTCAGTTTTGATGATATATTCTCTTCCGATAATATTAGTCGGGTCAGGTAAAGTAACATCATTCGCAAAAACAGTATGATTACTTTCATTCAATGTAATTGGAAAAGGGGAAGGAAAAATTTTTGTAGCGAAAGATCCTTCAACGGTTAATGTACTATTTGGAGTTATGGTTCCAATCCCAACTTGTGCTTGAAGGCTTATAACGCCCAAAAGCATTGCAAACGCAATAAAAAACTTTTTCATAGTGATTTTCTTGTAGTCTATAAACACATAGACTATTCTTAAATAAGCAATAAAAATGTAGGAAAGGTTGTTGAATTGGCCTACAAATATAAGTAACCGATTTCAAATAATAAAGTGAATCTATTTATTTAACGGTTTGAAAAACTAGGGTATATAAAGACATATAACCATCGGTTTTTAAAACCATGATTCAAAAACGTATTCTAAGGTTCTAGAAGCTTTCTCTCTGTTTTTCATGATATAATGACTTGCACCCACTTTTTTACTGCGGTACCCCAATAAATGGAACAGCTGCTTTGCTAAAAATAGCGCAATGGTTTTATTTACGAGCAGAACTTCACCTTTTGGTTCGCCCCAACGAACTCCCGGAAGTAGGACCAAAAATCGGTCTAGACTCCTGCTTCGAAACCATTTGGATAGCCATAGAAAGAAAACGGGAATTTCTCGTATCACAAAAAAACCATCTTCCCCTTTTCCTTGATAAAGGGGCATGAAGATTCTACCCGAATAGGGCGCTTTTAGCACTTTTTCTCCATAGACCGCTAATGAATCATGCTTTTGAATACGTTGAAAATTAGTATAACCCGGATTCATTTTAAAAATGTGGGTTCCATCAATTCGATAGCGAAAAATGATTTCATAAAATTTCTTTTTATCGATGGTGGACCGGTGCAACATTTGGTAGTGTTGTTCATAATTTGCGTCCTCTTTTGAAAGGACGCCCGTAAAAACTAGGGAAAGCATGATAAAGGCAATATGATTTTGGATGGATTGCTTCGAGGTATGCTGTCCTGCTTCAAAGCCAAACGCCACATAGCCCAGCTCGTTGATATAACTAAGGAGTGGTCCATCTAGGTATTCTTCGATACCAAGCACAATAGGTGCGGGATATTGTTTGGTGAAACGACGATTCAATAAACTGTCGTTTACCGTTAAAAATGGAACGGTTTCCCCGGAGGTGGTATGCAAATCAAAAAAGTAAAAAGGGCCCGGTCGCTCGTTTAAAATTTTATCGATAGCATCACAGAGTTCTTGTTGCTCTTCACATTCTCTTTCAAATTCACATAAGTCTGAATGTAAGTTACTTATGTTTTCTTTTGTAAATAATCTATTTAAGTCATAATTCAAGTAGCGCATGCCCTTTTGAAGGGCCGAAATGTTCCCGGCAAGCGCAACAACGGTACCTTTAAGTTCGTCTTTTTGATCTGCCAATTCAAGCATCACCTTTTGAAGAGCATAGACTCCGCTAGGCTCATTTCCATGGATTCCACCCACAAAGATCAAGGTTGGTCCTGGTAAGGCACCGCTAACGGATCCGATTATTCGCTTGGAAGGTAATTCGAATATTTTTTCCGGAGTATCAATCATGGTTGTAGGGGGCTACATCTTTAATGGTAATTATTCCTATTAACTCATCATTTTGCACAATAGGCAAGCAGCCTATTAATTGAGTTTTCATAATCGCAAGGGCCTCCTCAATGGTTGTAGTTGGGGGCACCGTGACGACCTTGGTAACCATAATATCCTTCACCAGCCTTGCTTTGTTGTTTTGCGCTTTTTTATTCTTTTCAACATGAGTCCAAGTAAGTAGCCCGACCAGCCTGCTTTTTGAATCTTCTACGGGCATGTGATGAATATTTTTCCATGACATGATGCTTGTTGCTAAGTCTGCCAAGTCCTTTTCATTTACTGTAAGCAACCGCGTTGTCATGATATGTCCGACTAAAGGCTGAAAGTCCTTTAACGTTTTATCAGAGGGAACCATTGGCCATTGATGAACAGGAATCCCTTTTTGCTGATTCTTATACATGGCCCGAGTGATCATTCGCAGCGAATGATCTGTTTTCTGAGTTTTCTTTAAGTCACGATAATTTTGTACAAGCCATTGCGCTCCACTTTTTCCAGCGAGTCGTCCTCGAATGACATCAAAATAGCGATCAATAGAAGCTTGAGGCATTTGAATTGATTTTAATCCATTTTGTGCAATAGGTAACAGAATTTCTTCCATCAAACGCTTAGCGGGCATCAATTCATCTTGCCATGAAAGCACCGCTTGTTTGCCATAACGCGCTGCTTTAATGAAGTTGGCCTTGGCATCTTCAAAAGCCATCGCCGTTGCCATATCGTCGAAATTTTTCGGCCTGCCAAGCATGAGGCCAACCCACAATGCAAAATTGGCAATTTCATCTAATACTGTAGGACCCGCTGGTATGTAGCGATTTTCGATGCGCAAATGAGGCTTTCCGTTTCCAACCCCATAGCAAGCCCGGTTCCAAGGATAAATGGTGCCATTGTGAAGCATTAAGGCTTTTAACTTAGGAATCCCTCCTTGTTGGAGCACTTCGAGGGAGTTTTCTTCAATAGGGACCGCGAGTATCGATTTATATTGGGCGATGTTCTCTTTGTAAATATCTACAATATTTCCTTCAGCCCATTTAGTTCCGAAAGAGACTCGTGGCAATTGATCCTTCAGAGCTAATGAAATATGCCGTGTATCAATGCTTTGCCGAAAAAGGGCAATACGTGTTTCGCTCCACAATTCTCTTCCAAGAAGGAGGGGGGAATTGGTGCAAATAGATAATAGCGGACCGGAAATTGCTTGCGCCCAGTTATAACTTGAAATAAAATCGGTTGGATCAATCTGCAAATGAAGCTGAAAACTTGTGTTACATGCTTCAAAAAGAACCGAATCGTGGGTAATGCTTAATTCATCTACCCCCATTAAATGAAGGTGAAAATTCGAACCGCGTAGGTTCATTAACTCCTCATTAAGGGCTAAATATCGATCGCGATTAGTAATATAGTCAAGCTTTAAATGATTTTGAGATATGGTTGGAAGGATTCCAGAGAGAAGTACCTTAGAGTTTTGTTTCCGAGCCTCCAGATTTGCTTTCTTCAGTAACCTATTTAATTTTTTTTCAATGGTTTCAAAACAAGTTCCAGTGAGCTCTTCGGGATCCAAATTAATTTCCAAATTGTATTTAGCCAATTCTGTGGTAAAATGAGGATCGTTGATTGCCGATAGTATTTCATCTGAATTATTGGCAGGACGCCAATGTTCGGTTACCAAACAAAATTCTTGCTCGGCACCGATGCGCGTAATTCCTTTTTCAAACAAATCCTTCTGAAGCATAAGCTCCAAAGCTTCAATATCTTGAAGTAGGTGTTCAATATAATCGGATAAGGAATTTTCCGATGAATTTAAAAAGTCCCGTTGCTCCCCCATGAGAAATTTTTAGTACCTCAAGTTGCAGAATTAAGAGCGTTAAAAATATGATTACTGTCAGTTGTTCAGTAAAATTAAATATGATAAATTAATTCTTGTTGAAATAAGATTGGTTAGAAGTTCCGGGCGATTCGTAATAATTGTTTTTACCATAGAAATTTCGATCACGTCCCGATTTGATTATCTCCACCGATTGTGTTTGTCGTACTAAGTTGTTGGTAAAGGTAACGCCACTATTATCTAATGACAGCAAATAACGCGTCCCGGCTTTTTGAAACTTATTATTTGAAATGTCAACACCACGGCAATATTCTACCACATCAAAGGATTTATTTAAGTTTTCAAACCAACTGCCCTTTATGTTTATGGCATAAGCTCCTTCAAGATGAAAGGCCAAATCTGCATTCTCGAACGTACAAGTGTCGAAATTGATAAGTGAAGTTTGAGGCCCAAGTTTTATCATCTGATTAGGATTTTGCGGGGTGCTTTCCAACCACACATTAATTCCAGGAGGTGGTTGGTCTGGATTGAAAACTCCGGAAAAAGAACAATTCAGGAAATTGATTTGCGCATTTTGACCAAACATATACAAGGCTTTGCTCTCGGCCGAATTAGTTCGAAGCACTCGGACGTTTTCAAAACTTATAAATTGATTCACCCTATTAAATTCGTTGTTTAGGTCATAATCTGTTCCACCCTCAAAGCGAATGCCTGTTTTTTTAAACCGACTTATATGAATGTTTTTAAAATTAGCATACCACAATCCGCCATTCGTTTCATTGGCATTGAAATCAAAACAGTGCATTCCAGAATCTTCGTTTTCCATTTCAGCAGCTAGCCTTTGGTGGTTGTTTTTTACTGTGCCATAAAAAGTGAATCCCTCTACATTCACTTGTTCAACGAATCCCTTTTCCAAAATAACCAAACTCGACTTATAAAATCCATTTATATCCGTGATGGGCTGAATAATAGTTCCTCCGAACTCCCCTAAAAGGGAGACCCGATTTCGCAAAACAATTTGCTGAACATAATACGTGCCTTTAGGAAAGTACACGGTGCCCCCTTTGGGAAACGAAGTCTGATTCACATTTCCAACGTAATCAATTGCCTCCTGAACCGCCTTGGTGTCGTCGAGTATATCACCCCCTAAAGCACCAAAAAAGGCGATGCTTACCTCTCTATAATTAATACGTTTCCAAATTCCATTATTCCTATTAGGGCGAATGTTCATTCCATTATCTGGCACTATGTTGGCATCATGAATTGGATCGATATAATAAAAATATCCTCCACCACGATCGTTAATGTTATGGTAACCCTGAACATAAACCATAGCGCCATGAGTAGGGTTTGCTAATGCCTTTAGCGCTTCAATATTTGCAACATGCTTAAGGTGAGTGGCTTCAAGGTCCTGAGCCGTGGCCCCAAAAAAGCTAAGAATAAAAACAAATACTATAGAATACTTCATAATTGATTATCTGGAGGAAAGGTAGGGAGATAATTTGAAATGTTATAACACTTATAACAACCAAGTTCGGCCTTTAATAGGATGGCTCTATGTATACTATTTAAAAGATTTATTGCAGTTCATTCCAAAGGACATCCTTTGGAGGATTAGCTACAATAGAAATAATCTCTTTCGTAACAGGATGAGCGAAGGTTAATTTTCGTGCATGCAAATGAATACTTCCATCCGGATTGGACCTGTCGAAACCATATTTCAAATCGCCTTTAATGGGGCTTCCAATGGCTGAAAGTTGGGAGCGTATTTGATGATGTCTTCCGGTTTCCAATACAATTTCTAGGGCGGTGTAGCTTTTCAGTACTTTAAAGATACGATACGAAAGTGCAGCTCTTTTGCTATTTGGCACTTCCTTCTCATGAGCATACGACTTGTTTTGTTTTGGATTGCGAAGTAAGTAGTGTACCAAACGATCCTCGGTTTTTGGAGGAGTATTTTTTACCAAAGCCCAATAGATTTTCTCTGTTTCACGTTCGGCAAATTGTTTGTTCAATCGCGCCAATGCCTTCGAAGTTCTTGCAAAGACTAGAATTCCACTCGTAGGACGATCAAGTCGGTGTACTACGCCAAGATACACTGCTCCTGGTTTATTGTATTTCTTTCCGATATATTCTTTAGCAACTTCTGAAAGAGGTAGGTCACCGGTTTTATCGCCCTGAACAATATCACCCGGACGTTTGTTGACAATTAACAGGTGGTTGTCTTCGTATAAAACCTGAATATTTTCAGCAGAGGTATGCAAGATTTAGTACTGTTCTTTGCTGTTAGGAAAGTCTCCAGATTTTACGTCAGAAATATACCCCTGAAATGCTTTGGTCATTTCATTGTATAAATCCAAGTAACGTCTCAGGAATCGAGGGCTAAACTCGTGGGTCATTCCTAACATATCGTGTGTTACCAATACTTGTCCGTCAACGCCACCACCGGCTCCAATTCCAATTACCGGAATGCTGATGCTTTTGGCTACTTCTTCCGCCAACTTTGCCGGGACTTTTTCCAACACAACCGCAAAACAACCCGTTTTTTCAAGCATTAATGCATCTTCTTTGAGTTGTTCAGCCTCTTCTTCTTCTTTCGCTCTTACCGTGTAGGTTCCGAATTTATAAATGGATTGAGGGGTAAGGCCCAAGTGACCCATTACAGGAATTCCGGCATTAAGGATTCGTTTGATGGATTCTTTAATTTCTTTTCCACCTTCTAATTTCACAGCATGTGCACCACTTTCTTTCATAATACGAATGGCGGATCGCAAGGCTTCTTTAGGGTCGCTTTGGTAACTTCCGAAGGGTAGATCGACAACAACCAAACTGCGTTCAATGGCTCGAACCACGGAGGAGGCATGATAAATCATTTGATCTAATGTGATGGGCAATGTGGTTTCATGCCCTGCCATAACATTAGAAGCGGAGTCACCTACCAAAATCACATCAATTCCGGCACTGTCCACAATCTTTGCCATGGTGAAATCGTATGCGGTAAGCATCGAAATCTTTTCACCATTCTGTTTCATATCCACCAATGTCTTGGTGGTAATTCGCTTGTATTCTTTTTTTGCTGTGGACATAGTGTAACAAATTGAATGGTAAAAGTACTAATTTTGATACGCAATCAATAAAACCACTCTATGAAGTTTCTTATTACCTCGAGTTTACTGTTTTTAGCCGTCTCTTCATTTGCCCAAAATAATTCTGCAGATGCATTTGCTCAAAATATTGTGGATACCTTTTTCAAAGGGTTCCATCAAGGAGATACACTCATGATGAAATCTGTCATGGTTGAAAAAGTACCGATGCAAACTGTTTTTACTAACGGAAAAGGGATGGAACAAGTGATGGATTCCGACATTGCAGGTCTGCTAAATGCTATCGCGAATCGTCCTGAAGATCAAATTTGGGAGGAAAAATTATTATCGTATTCTGTTCAAGTCGACGGGAATCTAGCCCATGTTTGGACTCCTTACGAATTTTGGCTCAATGGGGAATTTATTCATTGTGGCGCCAATGCATTCACGCTAGGAAAAACAAAAGATGGTTGGAAAATACTTCATTTAATTGATTCGAGAAGGAAAGAAGGCTGCGGCCATTAGCAATCGCTAATGTTTACATGAACTGCTAAACCACCTTCACTGGTCTCTTTGTATTTTGTGGTCATATCCTTTGCGGTTTCCCACATCGTTGAAATTACTTTATCTAAAGGCACTTTTGCCTTCGTCGGATCGGCATCCAAAGCCATTTCACAGGCATTTATAGCTTTGATCGCTCCCATAGCATTACGCTCGATACAAGGGATTTGTACGAGTCCGCCGATAGGATCGCATGTAAGGCCCAAATGATGCTCCATGGCAATTTCAGCAGCCATAAGTACTTGCTCAGGGCTTCCTCCCATAAGTTCTGTCAAGGCACCGGCAGCCATTGCCGAGGAAACTCCAATCTCTGCCTGACAACCCCCCATGGCAGCACTAATCGTAGATCCTTTTTTAAAGAGGCTTCCAATTTCACCGGCTACAAGTAGGAACTTGCGAATATCTCTAAAGTTGGCATCGTGGTTTTCGATCACCATATAGTACATCATCACGGCAGGAATTACACCGGCACTTCCATTGGTAGGTGCTGTTACAACCCTTCCTAAAGAGGCATTTACTTCATTTACAGCCAAAGCAAAACAAGAGACCCATTTTAGGATCTGTCGGAACTTTACTTCAGTATCGCGAATGGTTTCAATCCACTCAATGGGATTGTCGTAAGGTCTTGTGCCAATGAGGGTTTTGTGTGTTGTAAACGCACGACGCTGGACATTGAGTCCTCCTGGGAGAATTCCTTCGGTATGACAGCCTACATACATCGAATCGAGCATGACCTGCCATATATCGCGAAGTCCGTCGTTGATCTCCGCTTCTGTGCGTAACGATAATTCATTTTGGAGAACAACCTCACTTACAGACTTTTGTTCCACCTTGCAATATTCAAGTAATTCTGTGGCCTTTTGAATGGGAAATGGAAAATGTGAAAAGGCTTCCATTTTTTGTTTAGATCTTTTCCGTTCTTTTTGAATCACAAAACCACCTCCAATGGAATAATAGGACTCGGAAACCTTTTTACCATTGGTAAGCGTCGCACGAAAGGTAATTCCGTTAGGATGGTATTCTAAGAATTTTCTATTGAATTTAATTTGAGTGACCGGATCGAAGGAAATGTGTCTTTCGCCATTTAGGTGAATGACTTGTTTGCTTTTTATACCATCTACTTCCTGTTGAATGTTTTCAATAGGGTAGGTCACCGGATCGGTTCCTAACAATCCCATGATCACAGCAATATCAGTGGCATGCCCTTTCCCGGTTAAAGAAAGCGAGCCATATAAATCAACAGTGATAGATTCAACTAAGTCGAATTGTTCTTTTTGCTTCAAGGCTTCAATCCATCGCAATCCTGCACGCCATGGGCCTAGGGTATGGGAACTGGAAGGGCCTACGCCAATTTTGAGCATGTCAAAAACACTAATACTTTCTATGCGGGTCGTCATGCGGCAAATATACTATTCGGAAGGCTCCGATACACATAATTCTTCTAAATTTTATTGCCGCCTATTTGCAAGCAATGGTGGAGGTTCTCCATTGAATGGATTCCACCTTCCAATACTTTTAGCGTCCATAGAAACGGCACGGGTGACTGCCCGATCCCCATACCGTTCCCGCATTTTATCCATGGCCTGATACAGATTGATAATTTTCTCATTGTCTTCGAATAGATCAATTTGCTGACCGCCTTCTACCAAATGACTAAAGCGTACTCCCACCAAACGCACGAGCATTCGCCGTTGGTATAAGTTTTTATAGAGCTCCATAACCACTGGAATAATCTTGTGATCGGCCGCACTATACGGAATGCGTTTTTGCTGCGTATAGGTTTGAAAATCGGAATAACGAATTTTAAAGGTGACACAAGCCGTAAGCTTATTTCCCCGCCGCAATTGATATACTAAGTTTTCGGCCATAGCGATGATAATTCCTTCCAGTTTTTTGATATCGGTGGTATCACGGTCGAAGGTGCGCTCTGTAGAAATCGACTTACGTTCCGAGTATTGAATAACAGGGCTGTTATCAATTCCATTGGCTTTTTCCCAAATGGATTGACCGTTTTTTCCAAAGACCTTCACCATCATTTCCATAGGCATTTCTTGCACGGTTTTAATGCGTTTGATGCCTAGGTCACAAAGCTGCTTGTAGGTAACCTTTCCCACCATTGGAATCTTGGCAACCGAAAGCGGGGAGAGGAAGGGCTTTTCAGTGCCATAGTCGATAAAGAGTTTGTTGTTGGGTTTGGCTTCTCCGGTGGCGATCTTAGAAACTGTTTTGTTCATTGAGAGTCCAAATGAAATGGGCAAGCCCGTCTCCCTGATAATTCGCTCGCGCAATTCGGAGGAGAGTTGATGGCAGCCAAAAAAGCGATCCATTCCGGTGAGATCGATGTAGAATTCGTCTACCGAAGTCTTTTCATAGACAGGAACATCCTCTTTAATGATCTCAGTGACCATGTTGGAGAATTTACTGTAGGTGCCCGAATTCCCTCGAACGACAATCGCTTCCGGGCACAACTGTTTTGCCAACCGCATAGGCATGGCCGAATGAACGCCAAAGCGCCGTGCTTCATAGCTGCAAGAAGCTACCACACCACGGTCGGTAGTGCCGCCAATAAGCACGGGTTTGCCATTGAGCCTGCTGTCGAGCAAGCGTTCACAAGACACAAAGAAAGTGTCGAGATCCATGTGCACGATATGTCGATCTTTGTTAGACCACATTCTTATAGCGTTTTCCATGAATGCGTGTGGTGACGGCTCCTTCAGAATATCGGGGGTCTTCAATGATGGGGAGGAGCTCCATGCGGCTGACTTCAATAGTGATGCAATCAAATTCTGAAACAACTTTTCCTGTAATCTCATAAATCCCTTTTCCGCGGAAACGATACTTCTTTGCCACCGGCGGAAAATGTACCGTATCGATAAAATCGCCATCGTAATCCAAAAACGTTCCGAAGTACATACGGTCTCCTTTGGAAGTGCTGGTGTTTTTCACTGTGACCAAATAACCTCTAAGTTGCACCGTTCTATTTACAAACCTAGGGAGGTGTCTGGCCCTTAGGGTTTTATTTGTTTCCTCTCGAAGCAAGTAAAAAGGGGAGCAGAGCGGGTAGCCCAAGAGTTCCATTTCGTCAAAGGCATCCTCCATGAGGGTGTTGGGAAGATTTGGAGTTTGGTAGTTGATGCGTGCCGTCTTAAAAAGAATGGGTTGTGGTTCTGCTACCTCCGACTTATTAATCTTCATATGTGCCTCCCAAAGCAGTTCTCGCTTGTTTCGTCCTGTAAATCGGAAGGCATTGATTTTAATAAGAATAGAAATCTGTTCCATTGAAATAGGGATTCGTTCGAGAAAATCGTCTAAACTTAAATAGGAACCTTTTATAGATCGTTCTTTGAGAATGCGTTTTATTAGTTTCGCCTCCAATGCATATAAAAACCCAAACCCCAGATAAATGTCTTTTCCAAAGATCCCGGTTTCACTAAGGCTTGTGTTGATGCAGGGTGGTAAGATGTTTGCTCCGTGCATTCGAGCTTCGTGGATGTAAAATTCGGGGCGGTAAAACCCTCCGCCATTGTTTAGCGTCGCAACCATATATTCTAAGGGATAGTAGGCTTTCATAAACAAACTTTGATAGCTTTCTACCGCATAGGAGGCCGAATGTCCTTTTGCAAAAGCATAGCCTGCAAAACTCTCTGTTTGTCGCCACACTTCCTCGACCAGTGCTTTTGGCTTTCCTGCCTTCTTGCAATTCTCAAAAAATTGCGCCTTCACTTTGGCAAACTCTTCGCGGGATCGAAACTTTCCAGACATCCCTCTGCGCAGCATATCGGCTTCCCCAAGGGTGAGTCCGCCAAAATAATGCGCGACCTTAATAACATCCTCTTGGTAGACCATCACCCCAAAAGTTTCCGGCATGATGTCCATCATGATGGGATGTGCTTCTTTTCTACGTTCGGGAAAGCGATACCGAAGGATGTATTCTCGCATCATTCCGGATTGAGCCACTCCGGGACGAATCACCGAACTGGCTGCCACCAACCCTAGATAATTATCGACTTGTAATTTCCGAAGGAGCATCCGCATGGCAGGCGATTCGACATAAAAACAACCGATGGCTTTGGCATTTTTTAATAAGTATTGAATGCGTTCATCTTGTTTGAACCGTTTGATGTCGTGAATATCGATGGGAGGATCTTCAGGATGATTGTGCTGTACAAGAGTCACGGCATCCTTTATTTTTCCAAGGCCACGCTGACTCAAAATGTCAAATTTGTACAAACCGATGTCTTCGGCGACTACCATATCAAATTGGGTGGTAGGAAAACCCTTGGGAGGCATGAAGGTAGCCGTGTAATAATGAACCGGCTTTTCAGAAATAATGATGCCGCTGGCATGAATTCCTAGATAATTGGGGAATCCTTGAATGTATTTGCTATAGATAAGCACCAATTGGGAAAGCTTATCCAACTTTGAATAGTCAAAATCACCCTTGCTCAAGAGATCGATCTCGGCCTTTGGAAGTCCGAATACCTTTCCCAGCTCCCGAACCGATGCCCGGTGTTTAAAGGTGTTGTATACCGCTAACAAAGCCGTGTTCTTAAATCGTTTAAAGATGAATTGGGTGATGTCGTCTCGGTCGCTCCAGGAGAAGTCGATGTCGAAATCGGGCGGATTTTTTCGATAAAGGTTGATGAAACGCTCAAAATACAAATCCAGCTCAATAGGGTCTACGTCGGTGATGCGCAATAAATAAGCAATAATACTATTGGCTCCGCTTCCGCGACCCACGTAGAAATATCCTTTGCTGCGCGCGTATTTCACAATCTTCCAATTGATGAGAAAGTAGGAGACAAATCCTTTTTGCTGAATGATGTCAAGCTCTTTTTCGATGCGGGAAAGAATAGGGGGTTGGGGATTGGCTCCGTAACGGTACTCCAGACCATTGAAGGCAAGTTTTCTCAACAATCGGTAGTCCAAGGCTTCGCTTGAAGTATAGGTGCGTTGGTTGTTGGGAATCTCTTTACTGAAGTCGAAGGCAATGCTACAGCGTTTTAGCAACCGATTTGCATTTTCAATAAGTTCGGGAAATTCATGAAACAATTTTGTGAGTTCTTCCGGACTACGCAGGAGGTCGTGAAGACTGCCTTGTTCCGATTCAGGGAGTTTACTTAATAAAGTATTGTTGTCGATGGCCCTTAGGAGTCGGTGGGTGTTAAATCCTTTTTTATCTTGAAAGGAAGCGGTATGAAGCGCTACCAGCTTATGAAGCTGTTGTTTCCAAGGAGAAAATTTCAACTGATTGAGCTGTTCTGCTTTCACTCCAATAAATTCGTGTTCTTTTAAAGGAATTATCGAGGAGGGTTGGAAGGGATAAACAACAAAAGTATGCGAAAGGTTCTTTGCGAGCTTTGGAATTTTGGTTCCTTCTGAAAGGAATTCAGACAAGTATTGATTGATGTTTAAAAAGCCTTCATTATTTTCTGCCAAGAGGATAAATTGCTGTTGGGCCTTATTTCTAAAATCGACTCCTAAACATACTTCAAGCTCATATTCAGGAGCAATTCGCAGTACCTCTAAACAAGCCGAAGTATTGTTGATGTCGGTAAGCGCAAAGCGAGTAACTCCCTTGTTTTTAAGGGATTCAAGGAGCGCTCTCGGAGCGTGAGTTCCGTAGCGCAGGCTATAATATGTGTGTGTGTTTAAATACATATTGGAATAATTCCAAAATTATGGAATATTTCCAACAAATAAACTCCTTGTTCATATCTTTTTTGAGATTTTTTAAGCTGAAAAATTCACTGGATTGACAAAGACCAATCCCTTTAGAATATTGTATTTTTACAAAAAAGAGTTTTATGCAAGACATCGGATTAGCCACCTTGGTGATTATTGGCGCCAACGTATTAATTTCAATGAAAGGGTTTAACGACTTTAATTTTTTTGAACGCTATAAGTTCAATATCGCAGGCATACAGCGGGGAGAGCAAATTCGGATGTTTAGCTCGGGTTTTTTGCACGTCGATTTTTCCCACCTGCTATTCAATATGCTTACCCTGTATTTTTTTGCCAATGTGGTGATCTTTAACGTAGGGGTCACCAAATTCGTTTTGATCTATTTACTCAGTCTCTTAGTGGGAAACTTGCTTTCTTTTTTGATGCATAAAGACGAATACCATTACAGCGCCGTAGGGGCAAGTGGTGCCGTGATGGGAATACTATACTCTGCGATTTTATTTGAACCCAATATGGGCTTGTATTTATTTTTTATTCCCATTGCAATTCCTGCATGGTTGTTTGGAATAATGTATTTGGGGTATTCAATCTATGGCATGAAGAAACGCCTTGGAAACATTGGTCATGATGCACACATAGGAGGTGCTGTCGCCGGATATATATTAACCCTTGGATTTGCTCCAAGCATCTTACAAACCGATTTGTGGCTGGTTGTTTTATTGGCCGTTCCAATTTTGGTATTGTTTGTGTTATACAAATTAGGTAAACTTTAATTCTAAAGACTATGAAATTATTTGCAGCTACATTAATCGCTTTAACCACATTTGCCATGAATGCACAAAACCATCCTAAACCCTCTGTTGACGTCACTGGAACAGGAGTTGTTAAAATAGTTCCCGATCAAGTAGGAATCACCGTTCGCGTCGAGAATGAAGGAATGAATCCTCGGGAGGTAAAACAAAAGAACGACCAAACGGTGAACAACATCTTTCAGTTTTTAAAAAAATCGGGGATCGACAATAAAGACGTGAAAACAGAATATTTAAACCTGAACAAAAATTACGATTACAATACCAAAACCTATCGATTTGTTGCCAATCAAACCATTTCAATTCTGCTAAAAGATCTTAAGAGTTATGAACCGATTATGAATGGTTTACTGGAAACCGGCATTAATCGAATTGATGGGGTTTCGTTCATTTCATCAAAAAGAGCGCAGCTTGAAAGCGAGGCCCGAATTAAGGCGGTTCAAGATGCGAAACAAAAGGCACAAGAATACGCCGGCACTTTAGGTCAGACGATAGGAAAAGCCCTTCTTATTAGTGAGTTTCAAAATAATTCAGGTCCGGGCCCAATGTATAAAATGATGTCGGCAGCACCGCCAAGCGACAGTGTTCAAACCATGGCTCCCGGAGAAATGGAAATTTCCGTAAACGTGAATGTAAGTTTCGAATTGAATTAATCCAATAATTCGGCAATTCGTTGTTCCAAAGCGGGACCTCTCAAGTTTTTATCGATAATACGTCCTTCAGAATCAAGTAAGAACGTAGAAGGGATGCTTCTTACGTTGTACAGGCGTGCAATAGGATCTTGCCAGAATTTTAGATTTGACACATGGTACCAATCCATTTTGTCGTCGGTAATGGCCTTCATCCAACGGTCTTGCTGACCTTCCTTATCTAAAGAGACACTTATGATATTAAGTCCTTTGTCGTGGTATTTTTCATAAACGCGCACTACATTAGGATTTTCTATACGACAAGGACGACACCATGAAGCCCAAAAATCGATGATGGTATAAGTCCCTAAGGTTTCTTTTAAGGAAATAATTTTCCCTTGCGGGTTTGGCGCCTCAAATTCGGGGGCCATTCCACCAATATCCGCCTTTTTTGAGATGGCAATTTTATTTTTTAAATCGGTCGCTAAAGCATGGCTTGCCATTTTTGGACTTAGGTCATTAAGTATTTCTGTAGTTTCAGCTCCGGAAAGCTCTTCCTTAGAGAATAACTCAGAAAGAAGCATCAAACCAAAAATAGAGTTTCGATTTTCCACGACAAAAGAGCGTTTAAAAGCCAGTTCTTTTGCGTTTAACACTTTGCTTTCTTCCCGTAAAGCCTCAACCATAATACCATCTTGCTCTTGTTGAGCTTTTCGAAATGCCGCACTAAGAGTCATTTTCTCTTGCGTTAACTTATTGGATTCTTTGATGTATTGGTTGTATAATTCATTTTGTTTTCCTCCAATAACGTGAGATGCAGCCAAACTATCTTTATAAACTAGTGCCGTGAGGTTTTCATTTTCAACAAAAAACACAATATTTCCATTGGATCCTTCCATCTGTAAAAAATTCAAAGGAGTATCTTCCACCTTGGGGTAGGATCCTTCAAAACGCTCATTTTGTACCACAAGGGTATCCTTTACAGAGGATTGGTTGTTTTGATCAATTCCATATAGGAATACTTTTGTGCCATCGGCAAAACCAAAAGCAGTACCTTTTAGAGAATAATGATCATCGGAACCACAAGAAATGAAAAAAAGTGTAATAAAAACGAATATTAAACGTCTCATAGTGTATTGGGTTTGAGTTTGCAAAAATAGCGGTATTTTTTGACTGATGAAATCTAATTACAGTCAAATACCGATGGATAAAAGCAACTTTAATCTGTTTTAGTTATTTTTGTGATGGCACAAGTTGCTGAAAAAGAAATGTATGGAAGAAAAATTATCTCCACTGAAAATAAAAATTGGGTTCAAAAAATTATTTGATGCCTATCGGGAACGCCTAGATTCCACAAACGCACTCATTGCGGAACGAGCTAAATCAATTTTGGCCATCGAAAAAAAGTACCCGGTATTATCTTCCGGAATTGAAAGCTATGAAGGAGTTGAGGAATTGCATGAGCCCATTCATCAAGTCTTGGAAGATTTATTTTCCGAAGTGCTCTCTAATAATGAAATTAAAATTGCAACCGCACCTTTTCAAGAGCGGGTACTTCGAGCAAGCAAACGATACCAAGATATTCGAAATGTAGCTGGGCAAGATTTTAGTATGGAGCTTGCTAATTTTTCTGAAGATGAATACTACATCATGGCTTGCAGCATCATTTTAGCAAATTATTACGGCTATTCGGTCGATTTTAGAAGACCCTTCTATTATAAAATTCCCGATACAAATGGTATTATTCGATCCTACAGAGTGCTTTATAATGGTGACTTTGTGAGCGTTGAAAAAGGGGAAGGCGCCAAAGAAATTAGTAAGGAAGATGTGGAAGAACTTCTTGATAACTTTGATAACGTTTCCGTTTGGAAGGAAAAATTCCCTCCCAATAGCTGGACTTTCAATGGGTTTGTTCTTGCAAATATGTACGATGCCACGATTGACGTGACCCTTTCGAATTTTAAGGAAGGGCTGCTGGAAATAGAATCGAAGGATGATAAGTTTATTAATCGATTCCAAGAAATTATTCGAACCATTTTCAATGCCCCTGAAATTATGGTGGGTTACACCATCTATAACCGAGAGGAAAAATCGTTTTGTAGACCTCCGAAGATGCACGGAGTACAGAGTTATATTCTGGAAGGAGCTGAATCGCAGGAATGTAAAAAAGCACTATGCGATCATTCCTACCATGTGCTCTTTGATGAACACCAACCCATAACGGTGTCAAATGTAAGTAAACAGCTTCGTAAGAACACTGATAATGTGTTGCTTAATAAATTGAATCGACAGCATGTAGAGAGTGCTATTTTAGTTCCTTTGGTAAGTGGTAAGCAGTTACTGGGAATGTTGGAGATAGTCTCGGATGTTCCTGGACAACTTAATTCGATAAATGCTACAAAGCTAAAGGACATTTTACCGCAATTAATCGACTCGCTGCGCAGAAATAATGAACGATGGAACAATGAAATGGAGTTGTTAATTCAGCATGAATGTACCTCGATTCACTCAAGTGTAAATTGGCGTTTTCGCCAGGAAGCTGCTCGTGTCTTGACTGAACAGGAAAATGGTATTTCGGCTAGTTTTAAAGAAATTGTTTTTGAGAATGTTTATCCGTTATACGGACAAACCGATATTAAAGGATCGTCTGAAGCTCGTAATGAAGCCACCAAACAAGATTTGGAATTGCAATTACGCATGGTTAAAAAAGTAATTGGCCAAATTCATGAAGTGGAACCCTTGCCCATTTATGAGCAAATTAGTTTTAGAATTGACGAGTATCTTGTGGAAGTGGACAATCATTTTGAAGTAGATAGCGAACGTAGAGTACTGAATTTCTTATCACAGGAGATTGTGCCTTTGTACCGGCATATCGCACATAAAAGCGAACGATCTAAAAAATTAGTAGCATCCTACCACAAAAGGATTGATGTCGAAAAAGGATTTTTGTACAAGCATCGAAAAGATTATGACGATTCTGTGTCGCTTATTAATAAAACCTTGGCGCATATGTTGGATAAAAAACAGATCGAAGCCCAGCAAATGTATCCACATTATTATGAGCGATTCAAAACCGATGGGGTAGAGCATAATCTGTACGTAGGGGAGTCTATTACAAAAGAAGTGAGTTTTAATAAAATATACCTCTATAATTTGAGGTTATGGCAGCTTCAGGTTATGTGCGAAATGGAAAATAAATTCTATCAGTTAAAAAGCAAATTACCGGTGCCGTTGGACGTTGCCTCCATGATTTTGGTATTTAATTCTTCCTTATCGCTTAGGTTTCGAATGGACGAAAAACGCTTTGACGTTGATGGCACCTACAATGCGCGCTATGAAGTGGTTAAGAAGCGGGTAGATAAAGCTAAGATCCAAGGCACGGATGAACGAATTACGCAGCCGGGCAAGATTGCCATTATTTTTTCTCAAACTGAAGATGAACAAGAATACCTCCAATACATAAAGTTCCTTCAGTCTAAAAGCTATTTAGGAGAAGAAGTTGAAATTTTAGAATTAGAAAATCTACAGGGAGTTACTGGTTTAAAAGCCTTACGTGTCAATGTAATGTATCATAAGACTAAAGAAGACGATACTTTATATACCTATGAGGATTTAATTAACACCTTAAAAAACTAGGAAGTTCCAAGTAAGCTAACTGAAATGGCAAAGGCTATCACAGAAACGATAATCCCTATCATGAAAATAGTATAGGTGAGTCGAAGTATGCGGTATTTTCGTTGTAACACAACACCAAGGAAATATAAATCTTTTGTCAAGGATGAATAGATGTACTCTTTGTCGTTGATCATTTCGTTCATGGCCCACTGAAATTCGCTTAGATTCATTTTGTGAAAATTTCCAAAGAACAATAAGTTCACATTTTTCTTTTCGACATCTTCTCGAGTAAATTTTCCGGAAGTAATGTTAGGACGTGTGGCTATTATGGACAAAATTATAGAAGCAACGGTAAAAACTAGGAATACTAAAGTTGGGTAAAGCAAATATTGATTAGAAGGGTTATCCAATTTTGGAATTAAATTCGATAAGGCAATAGAAATTATAATGGCGTTTACTGAAAGTAAAATGTTCGCCTTGGTATCGGCAATATCACTTAACTTAATGTGATTTCTTAAGGTAATTCTATAAACACTTTGAATTGCTTTTTCTGGATCTTTGCTTTTAAGCTCTTTTTTCAACTCATTTACCTCCGACTTCTCATCCTTTTTTATGTCTTTCAACTCCTTCTTCATGATCTTGATATTTTCCTCCTTTTTAGGCGTCCAATATTCTTTGGCATACTCTGAATAATAAACATGTTTATCTTTCAACAAGTTAATGTTTCCCTCCAGCCATTCTAACTTCGAATAATGAGCAATGTCTTGTAATTCTAATTCTAAACGTAAAAATTCACTTGCCTCTTCAAAATAGTCTTTTGCAAAATGGGAAGCATCGGCATCTCTGATAATCTTTTCGTTTTTTTCGGCAGGAACAAGATCCATTCGAGTTGCCCTAATGCATTTTGTCACACCTTCAATAATGCTTGTTGTAGCTCCTTCTTTTTGTAGAAATTCTCGCGCCCACTCAACACTTTTTTCTTCGTGGTTTACACAGCCTTCAATATGTCCGATATCATGCATCCATGCACTTAGTAATAAAATTTCTTTATCCTCGTCAGACAGCACCGTATTGTCAATAATTTCTTTTGTACTTTTGACGACCCTTTTGGTATGGGTTAGGTTATGATAAATACAATTACTGGGTAACCTGTTTATTAGTGATGATTCGACGTATTCTCTTGTTTTTTCAACGAGTGGGGTCATGACATTTTATTTTATGCCAAATTAATAAATTTATTTAGAGATTTATAAAAACATACAGAAGAACATGGGTTATTTGAATAGACTATTTTTTGTCTTTTTTATTTTGCTTTGGGCAAGTTGTTCTAGTTATCAAGAAATATATCCGGATATACCAATAAATAAATTGGAACTTAAGGATAGTAAGGTTCCATTAAAAAGACTATATCTAATAGGCGACGCCGGAAAAACTTCTACCACAACCAATAATCCGGTATTAGATGCATTCACTAAACTTATTTCCACTCGAGAAACTCAAAATGACTTGCTTCTATATTTAGGGGATAATGTGTACGAAAACGGATTTCATCCTGAAGAACATCCAAAGAGAAATGCTGATGAAGCAATAATTCAAGCACAGATAAACGCTGCAAAAATGTTTAAAGGCCGCACAGTGTTCATTCCCGGAAATCATGATTGGTATTCAGGACTTTCTGGACTGAAAGCCCAAGAGAAGTTCATTGAAAATCAGTTAGGTAAGAATTCTTTTTTACCGGAAAATGGTTGCCCAATTGAAACAGAAGAGCTCGCGGATGAAGTAGTGATGATTTATTTGGACACGCAATGGTTCATTACAGACTGGGATAAGCATGCCGAGATGAATGATGATTGCACTATAAAAACAAGGGATGGCTTTTTTGAGGAGTTGGACAGTAAATTAAAAAAGCACTATGGAAAAACCATTGTTATTGCTATGCATCATCCGGCTTATACTTATGGGCAACACGGAGGAAGATTTCACGCTAGCAAACATCTTTTTCCGTTTGAGAATCAAATACCGCTGCCTATTTTAGGGTCTTTAGCAGTACAACTCCGTTCACAAGGAGGTGTTTCTAATCAAGATCGATATAGTAAGATGTATCGAATGGTAATGGATCGTATAATCACCTTAGCCAAGGACTCTGAGCGGCTAATATTTGTTTCAGGTCATGAACATAATTTGCAATATATTGATTATGATGGCATAAAGCAGATTGTTTCTGGCTCGGGATCTAAAGAATCCATTCCTTCCATTGGAAATGGAACACAATTTTTCAGTTCTGGTCTTGGTTTCGCGGTGTTGGATATTTTTGATGATGGAACATCCACTGTCAAATTTTATGATGGTAGCGAAGGTGAACCAAAATTATTGTTTGAAACTGAGATTTATAACAATGAATCGGAACCGATAGATTATAATTTCCCTTCCACTTTTAAAGACACGATTTCAAGTTCTATATACGATCCTGCGGATACCCAAAAAACATCTTCTTACAAAAAATTTTGGGGGACCTTTTATAGAGATACTTATGGCATAAAGTTCCAGGTTCCGGTTGCAACACTGGACACCTTGTTGGGGGGCGTTAAAATTGACCGAAAGGGTGGTGGGCATCAAACACGTTCATTGCGACTAATCGATCCCAACGGAAAAAACTTTGCGCTTCGAGCCATGAAGAAAAGTGCCGTTCAATATTTACAAAGCGTGGCATTTACCGATCAATACATTCAAGACGATTTTCGAGGAACCTATACCGAGGATTTTATTATGGATTTTTATACGGCGAGCCATCCTTTTGCTGCGTTGGCAATAGCCCCTATGTCGGATGCCATAGGACTATACCACACCAATCCAAAAATTTACTATATGCCGAAACATGAGGCATTGGGTGCTTTTAACAGTGAATTTGGCGATGAACTTTATGTGTTAGAAGAACGACCGGACGATGGGTTTTTGGATACTCCATCCTTTGGGAATCCCGATGCGATTGAAAGTACGGAGGATGTTTATAAGAATTTAAGAAAAGACGAAAAGTACCGGATTGATGAGGCAAGTTTGATTAGAGCTCGTTTATTCGATATGGTTATTGGAGATTGGGACCGTCATCAAGACCAATGGCGCTGGTCTCGATTTGATGTTTCTGATAATGAACGCTTGTACAGACCGATTCCGAGAGATCGGGACCAGGCATTTTCAAAGTACGACGGGACTATTCTTGAAATGCTCAAAATTATCATGCCCCCGGCTCGTCAGTTACAAAAATTTGACGGAGATTTTAAAGAAATCACTTGGCTTAATCAAGCTGGAATTAAGTTAGATAGAGCGTTCATTCAAACGTCCAATAAAGAACTTTGGGTTCAGGAAGCTAGGTACATTGCCGAACAACTTACCGACGATGTAATCGAAGCAGCCTTTGCTAAGCTCCCTGTAGAGTTGCAGAATGAAACTATTGCAGTTATAAAAGAAAAACTTAGAAGCCGAAGAGATTTACTAGTGGATGCTGCGACGAGGTATTACGATTATATGTCAAAATTAGTTGTGATTACAGGAACCGACAAGGACGATCGATTTGAAATTATTCGTCAAGATGATGCGACGCTTATCAATGTTTATAGAATATATAGCGATGTTCCAAAAAGTGAATCAAAACCCTATAAATCGCGATTAATACGTTCAAATGAAACGAATGAGGTTTGGATCTACGGTTTGGATGACGATGATCGATTCGAGGTTACCGGAACAGGTTCAAATCCTGTATTCATAAGGATTATAGGTGGTCAAAATAACGACAGTTACGATATTCAAAATGGTGCTAAGATTAAGGTTTTCGATCATAAATCGAAGCCTAATACTTACATTAATACTGAAGGGGCTTCAGTACGTAGAACCGATAATTATAATTTTAATACCTACAATCCCAGAAAAATGATTCAGAAGGTGAATCAGATTGTTCCGGCCATTGGTTTTAACCCGGATGACGGACTTAAGATCGGTGTTATGAATAAATTGACCATCTCGGGTTTTAAATCGGAACCTTTTCATCATCAGCATATTTTTAAAGCAGGCTATTTCTTTGCAACACAAGGATTTGGGTTTAATTATCAGGGGACTTTCGCCGATGTGATTGGTCATTGGAATTTAATAGCCGAAGGCACATTCACTTCTGAAAATTTTACTCAAAACTTTTTTGGATATGGAAATGAGACAGAAAACACCGACGATTTCACAGGAACCGATTATAACCGAGTAAGAACAGGAATTCTTTCAGGGGGAATAGGGATTTCTAAAGATGGACAGAATGGTAGCACCATAGCAATACAAGGAAAGGTGGAGCAGGTGGAAGTTGAGAATTCAAAAGATCGATTTATTTCTGAATTCTATGAGGAAAATGACTTGGACTTTGAGGCTGATCGATTTGCAAAATTGCTGGTTACATATAAATTTAAAGGGGGTGATGGCAAGGTGGTTCCAACCCGAGGAATGAACTTTTCCATGCTCGCCGGAGTTACTACAAATTTAAGCGATACGGATCGTACTTTTTCTTTTTTAAATCCATCTGTTTCATTTTATAACGCCTTGTCGGATGATCATAAATGGGTGTTGAAGACTATGGCGCAAGGGAAATTTATTTTTGGAGATACTTATGAATTTTTTCAAGCGGCGACTTTGGGAGGAGACACAGGATTAAGAGGATATCGCTTTCAACGTTTTAGCGGAACGAGTTCAGTAGCTTTTGGAGGGGACATTCGGTACCATTTTGAAAAAATGAAGACCGTGGTTTTGCCTCTTCAGTTTGGCGTATTAGCGGGAGCGGATACAGGTAGGGTTTGGTTGAAGGACGAAGACTCCTCAAAATGGCACTCAGACTTTGGAATGGGATTTTGGGTAAATGCTGTCGACACCATCGCGGGAGAATTTAGCTTGTTTGGAGGCAATGAAGGATTGCGCTTTTCCTTCCTATTAGGAATCTCTTTTTAGGTCGTCTTTATATCGTAGTAGGGTTTCGTGATTCTCTAATAAAGTCATACATTTGCGCTCCAAAACAATCCCAATGAATCCTCTTTTAGAGATCGCTATCATGGCTGCCTTAGACGGTGGAAAAGAAATTTTAAAGGTATACGAAACCGACTTTAGCGTTGAGGTGAAAGAAGATAATTCACCCTTAACCATAGCAGATCAAAATGCCAATGCCGTTATCAACGACTATTTGATAGAAACACAAATTCCAATCATTAGTGAGGAGAATAAGCAAACCGACTACGAAGAACGAAAGTCATGGACACGATGTTGGATTGTCGATCCATTGGATGGCACCAAGGAATTTGTAAAACGAAATGGCGAGTTTACTGTAAATATTGCTTTGGTTGAACAAGGTTGCCCTATCATGGGAGTTATTTTTACTCCGGTTACGCGTGAGTTATATTTTACGGAAGGTAATTCTAAAGGATCGTTCAAATGTACGGTTGAAGAGGGGTGGAGCTTGGAAGATGTAAAGTCAAATGCTGCTAAATTAATACCTGCTGAATATATAGAGCCCATAAAAATTGTTGGAAGTCGTTCTCACATGAATGATGAAACAAAAAATTATGTGGACCAAATTGGGAAAACGTACACCACAGAAATTGTTTCGAAAGGAAGTTCTTTAAAATTTTGTTTGGTGGCGGAAGGCAAGGCACATGCATACCCTCGATTTGCACCTACCATGGAATGGGACACGGCTGCAGGTCATGCCATTTGTGATGCTGTTGGGTTGCAAGTAATTGATCAAAATACGCAGAAACCGCTACGGTACAATAAAGAGAATTTGTTAAATCCATTCTTTTTGGTGTCCGGAGCATGAAAGGAAATTCGCATTTAAGACATGTTCTCAAGGCGATTACCTGGAGAATTTTAGGAACACTAGATACCATCTTGCTTTCTTGGCTAATTACTGGAAATGCAATGACGGGTTTAAAAATTGGTGTTTCTGAAGTGCTCACCAAAATGCTCTTGTATTACTTGCACGAGCGTGTTTGGTTTAAAATTAATTTGAGTAACGACGGAACGGTCTTAGCCAGCCGTAAACGACATATCGCTAAAACAATTACCTGGCGAGCCGTAGGAACCACAGATACCATGGTGATTTCTTGGATAATTTCCGGAAATCCATTTATCGGGTTGAAAATAGGCTTTGCCGAGCTAATCACGAAAATGGTGCTATATTATTTACACGAACGGGCTTGGTATAAAATCGACTTTGGGTTAGAACGACGAAGACAGCTTAAAAAAAATGACTAATATAATCCCACATAATTTCCAATTGGGGAAGAACGATCGAAACCGTCATAAAGGCCATCATTCTTTTGTGATTTGGTTTACGGGTCTTTCCGGATCGGGAAAATCGACCATCGCCAATGCGTTGGAGGCAAAATTGTATCAGGAAGGTGTACACACCTACATTTTAGATGGTGATAACGTCCGAAAAGGCTTGAACAATAATTTATCCTTTTCCCCGGAAGATCGCACTGAAAATATTAGAAGAATTGGGGAGGTGGCTCAACTTATGGTCGATGCCGGTCTGGTAGTGCTTTCGGCATTTGTATCTCCATATCGAATAGACCGTGAAAACATAAAAAATATTGTGGACGCTTCAAATTTCGTTGAGGTGTTCGTGAATACCCCTTTAGAAGAATGTGAACGCCGCGATGTGAAAGGCTTGTATGCCAAAGCTCGGGCGGGTGAAATAAAAGATTTTACAGGGATCAACGCTCCTTACGAAGCTCCGTTAAACCCTGAAATCGAAATTGATACAACGAAAACTTCGGTTGAAGATTCCGTAGAAATTATTTTCAAAAATATAGCGCATAAACTACATTTGAACCATGAGTAAGTATTATTTAAATTATTTGGACGAATTGGAATCGGAAGCCATCTACATCCTTCGGGAGGTATGGGCGCAATTTCAAAACCCGGTGATTTTATTTTCCGGAGGAAAAGATTCCATTGTAGTGACCCATTTGGCTAAAAAAGCGTTCTATCCATCAAAGATTCCTTTTCCTTTGATGCACGTGGATACCGGACATAATTTTCCGGAAACCATTCAGTTTCGCGATGACCTCATTAATGAATTGGGAGCCCAACTTATCGTAGGATCTGTGCAAGAATCCATTGATACCGGTAGGGTAGCGGAGGAACGCGGTAAGAATGCTACTCGAAATGCGTTGCAAATTACCACCTTGTTGGATGCCATTGAAAGCAACAAAGTAGATTGTGCTATTGGAGGAGGAAGACGCGATGAAGAGAAAGCACGCGCTAAAGAACGGTTCTTTTCACATCGAGACGATTTTGGTCAGTGGGACCCTAAAAATCAGCGTCCGGAGTTGTGGAACATCCTAAATGGAAAACATTTTGAAGGAGAGCACTTCAGGGCATTCCCGATAAGTAATTGGACCGAGATGGACGTTTGGAATTATATCCTTCGGGAAAAAATTAGCATTCCATCCCTATATTTTGCTCATCAGCGGGAAGTGGTATGGAGAAGTGACTCTTGGATTCCGGTTTCCGAACATTTAAAGTTGGAGGAGGGAGAAAAAATTCACCAGAAAAAAATTAGGTTTAGAACCTTAGGAGATATCACCATTACCGGTGGAATTGAAAGTGATGCCGACACCTTGGTAAAAATCGTTCAGGAGGTTTCGGCCATGAAGCAAACAGAAAGAGGCAATCGAAGCGACGACAAGCGAAGCGAAACGGCCATGGAAGATCGTAAACGACAGGGATACTTTTAACGCTCTATAGGTGTTATTCAACTCGCTCGATTTTGCTATTTTCTTCCCAATAGTATTTATTCTTTATTGGGTATTTGCAAGGAATAAAAACGCACGAAATTTACTGTTATTAGCATCGAGCTATGTCTTTTATGGATGGTGGGACTGGCGATTTCTTTCGTTAATTATTTTTAGTTCGGCGCTTGATTATGTTATTGGCAAGGCCATTTTTCAATCATCCATTCAGAAAAAAAGACAAGCCTTACTCTTTTTGAGTCTTTTTGTGAATTTGGGGTTTTTGGTCTATTTCAAATACTTCAATTTTTTTATTGAAACCTTTACAGATGCCTTTCGTTTATTTGGCCAGGAATTAGAAGTCTCAACGTTACAAATAATCTTGCCGGTCGGGATAAGTTTTTACACCTTTCAAACCTTAAGTTATACCATTGATATTTACCGGAAGCGACTGGAGCCTACTAGGGATCCACTGGCTTTTTTCACTTTCGTGGCCTTTTTTCCACAGCTGGTTGCAGGTCCTATTGAGCGTGCCTCGCATTTATTGCCACAATTTGATAAAATATACAAATTCGATTACGAGAAAGTACGTTCAGGGTTATTATTAGTTGCTTTTGGACTTTTCAAGAAAATGGTGATTGCCGATCGCTTGTCTGTTTTGGTGAATGAGGTATACAATCATCCAAGCGAATATTCCGGCTACCAATTAGCAATCGCAACCATATTCTTCTCGTTTCAAATATATTGTGATTTTTCGGGCTATTCGGATATTGCTATCGGACTCTCAAGAACCATGGGTTTTGATTTAATGAAAAACTTTAGATCACCCTATTTTGCCAAATCCATTACCGAATTTTGGCATCGATGGCACATTTCACTATCGTCTTGGTTTAGGGATTATGTTTACATCTCTATGGGAGGAAATCGCAAGAAAAAGGCTCGGGTGTATTTTAACTTGTTCTTTGTCTTTTTTGTTAGCGGACTCTGGCACGGAGCGGCTTTGACCTTTATTATATGGGGTTCATTACATGGTTTATACATCATAATTGAAAAGGCTATATACAAACCAAAAGATCGTGTATTGCGGTGGTTGAACTTACAAAAACCCACCTTTTTCAATAAATTATTCTTCGCCTTAATAACCTACCTGTTAGTATGCTATGCATGGATTTTTTTCAGAGCAAATACGCTGTCAGATTCCATATTGATTGCAAAAGGTATTTTTATTAATAATTACAATGAAGTAGCAAATGGTGGGATGTACCACTTAGGACTTATAAAAGAGGAGTTTCTGGCAGGATGTGTATTTGTTTTCCTTTTATTATTATTTGAATATTTTCATAACCGTAGAAATGCATTTGGTTGGTTGACGCGGCGGCCATTTGTTATTCGTTGGATGGTGTATCTTTCGATAGCGATGGTAATTTTAATTTTTGGGATTTATGGAGATAAT
>JAHEMY010000016.1:2760-5230 GCA_024643425.1 Flavobacteriaceae bacterium | reverse complement strand
GACATTGAAAAGCAGAGTATTGATGATATCATTTCCCTTTGTACTGAATATAACATCCCTTTACTATTTGTTAGTTGTCCGCATAACCTAGACATGCAAAATGAACAGCAGCAAAAAAAACATAAAGCCATCATGGCTTATTTAAGTATAAAAAATCAAAAAGTCCTTGATTTTAATGGATTGTGGGAAAAGGAAAACTTAGTAAAATTTGATTTCAAAAATCTGGAACATCTAAATACGCAAGGGGGTTTAAAACTTTCATCTTATTTGGCAGAATTTTTAAAAAACAACTACACCTTCGTTCAGTCTGATATAGCAGCGACACATTTTACCCATAATCGATATGCCATAATTGATAAGTACGAAGTCACTCCAATTATTCGAGCCACTTTCGATAGTTTAGAATCAAATAGATACCAGGGTGTGGAGCAATTTTATTTTTTTGAAGTTTACCCCGGGCGTTATGAAATTGCCTTGGAGGGAAGTCCAGAGAACATGAATGACGTGGTGATGCGTTATGAATATCGATTCGATCCTGAAGAAATGCATTTAATAGACTCGATACAACAGATTACAGTTCATAATAATAAAATTGTTGCACAACGATTAGTAATGAGGAACGATCTATTTTACAAGAATAAAAAGTATAAGATATACCAGTTCAATTCTGTTTTTTCTACCTTTGAAGACTTAAAGTTTTTTGTGATCAATGGAACGCAAAGGATAGAATTGGCAACCATAGATAAACTTATTTTAAATGACTCAAATAGACAATAATCAGCTTCTTAGATTTACTACTGCAGGAAGCGTAGACGATGGAAAAAGCACCTTGATTGGGAGATTACTCTACGATTCTAAATCTATTTTTGAAGATCAATTAGAAGCTGTTGAAAATACCAGCAAGCGAAAAGGGCATGAAGGAGTGGATTTAGCACTTTTCACCGATGGATTGCGCGACGAACGGGAGCAAGGGATTACCATTGATGTGGCGTACCGATATTTTACCACGCCCAAAAGAAAATTTATTATTGCCGATACCCCGGGACATATTCAATACACAAGAAATATGGTTACGGGAGCATCTACGGCGAATGCAGCCTTAATTTTAGTCGATGCGCGACATGGTGTAATTGAACAAACCAAACGCCATGCTTTTATTGCTTCGCTGCTTCAAATCCCACACATCATTGTTTGTGTGAATAAGATGGACTTGGTGGACTATAAGGAAGATGTTTACGAAAAAATTATTTCGCAGTTTGAAGAGTTTTCATCGAAACTCTATGTGAAAGACATTCGTTTCTTGCCTATTAGCGCATTGAATGGAGATAATGTGGTAAATCGCAGCGAACATATGACCTGGTTTCAAGGAGCGCCGCTACTTCACACGTTAGAACACATGCACATAAGTAGTGATCTCAATAAAATTGATGCCCGTTTTCCTGTGCAGACGGTGTTACGCCCGCAACGGGAAGGATTTATTGATTACCGAGGATATGCCGGACGAGTAGCGAGTGGGATATTCAGACCGGGTGATGATGTCACTATTTTACCGTCAGGGTTTAATTCGAAGATCAAGTCTATCGACACCATTGAAGGAGCATTGCAAGAAGCCTATGCACCTATGTCGGTTTCAATAACCTTAGAAGACGATATCGATGTTAGTCGTGGTGATATGATTGTAAAAACCGGAAATCAGCCGGAAGCAGTACAGGAATTTGATGCCATGTTATGTTGGTTTAACAGCAGTCCTGCCAGACCGAGGGCTAAATACACCATCATGCACACTTCGAACGAGCAGAAGGCGATGATCAATGAAGTGTCTTATAAGATTGATATCAATACGTACAACCGAGAAGAAGAGGACAAGCAGCTAAACATGAACGACATTGCCCGCATTAAAATTAGAACTACGCGTCCGCTCATGATTGACGAGTACCGCGATAACCGAATTACCGGTAGCTTTGTTTTGGTGGACGATGCAACCCATGAGACGGTGGCTGCGGGGATGATACTATAGATTTAGTTGACTATAGAAGATTCTTTTATTCGAAATTCAGAATCCATATGTTCACAGAATATTAAATTATAAAAGGGTTGGTCAAAATCCTTTATACTTTTTAGTTGATGTGTAGGCTTGAATAATAATCCATCCAAAAAGGCAGTGTAAAATGATTTTTTCCATGTAACCGGAAAGACACTTTTTCGATAAACGGTATAGAAATTTTTGTAGCCTAGTTCTTTTAGTGTTTCTATAAGCGTTTTATCTTCAATGTTTTTGGGGATTAACTCGAAGCAAATAACAGGCTTATTCTTTTTTAATAGTTCCGTCATCCCCACAATTACATTATTTTCGTGACCCTCTACATCCATTTTAATGAAGGAACAGTCTTCTGAAACGGTAGTATCTCCCTTTTTTAATTGAATGGCTAGGGTGTCCTTATTAGGATTGGTTGTCACAGACGATTTTCCA
>JAHEMY010000016.1:0-2750 GCA_024643425.1 Flavobacteriaceae bacterium | reverse complement strand
AAATCCGGAATATTCTTCATTCGATAGACCATAATTAAACGCCTTTATATTTTTAAACTCGTTTATATTTAATTCTAATACTTTGAAAATTTTGGGGTTTGGTTCAAAACAAATCACTTGGTTAAAAAAGAACCCTAGTTGAACGGCATGATTTCCAATATTAGCACCTATGTCAAGGGCGGTATGTTTTGTAGTATCAAAGTTTAATACCATTTTTATAGTATCCAATTCCTCTTTTTCGTAGACTCCAAAAGATATGATTTCATCACCAATGTAATCATTTGAGATAACAGTAAGTTTATTCTGTTGAGATCTATTTTTCCTTAAAAAGCCTAACAAAAGTCGAACGAGATGGGGGATAATGTAATTTTTCAATGGTCGGGATTAGGATCATAAATATACTATTTAATAAATAGTCCTGATCTATGAAAAATGGTGAATAAGTCCGTAAATAAGTATTCATTGTAAATCAATTGGTTTTGATCAATTATTGTAATTTGTCTTCTATAGCCTAACAACTTGTTTTCAGTAGTCATACCATTATACAACAAAGAAGCATTTATAAAAAAATGTGTTCAATCGGTATTGAACCAAACTTTTAGTGTCTTTGAAATTATTGTGGTAAATGATGGGTCAACCGATAATTCGTTGGAAAATATTACGAAGACCGATCCACGCCTTCAAGTTATTTCTATTCAACATTCAGGTGTGTCGAAAGCTAGAAACCTGGGAGTAGAAAAGGCCAGGTATAGTTGGGTGGCCTTTTTAGATGCAGATGATTGGTGGGATGAAAACTATTTAGAAGAAGTGCATAAGGCCATAAAACAGTTTCCAAAATATCGAATATTTGCAACGGGACGGACTCATGTTTATGAAGACTATTCTAAGCGATATAAGGCAGCGTATCTTCCAAAAGAAGGTGAATCGGGAGAGGTGGATTATTTAAAAGTGATTAGTACCGGAAACTTGCCGCCAATAAATTCGAGTAATTCTATTATCGACAAATCACTAATATTGGCTGCAAAGGGTTTTAACAATGAGATGGTTGCACATGAGGATCACGACCTTTGGATTAGGTTATGTTGTGATAATAACATTTTGATGATCAACAAAGCCCTTTCATTTTATCGAAAAATAGAAAACCCACCGCGTAGGGTATTCAATGCCGCCGATTTTTCTTTCTACATATCAACTTTAAACAATGTGAAGAAGAATCTTAGTTTTAGTCGGAAAGAACATTTACGAAAGTATTGTAATCGTTTTATCCTATATAGTTTTAATAAAAACAAAGGTTATTATAAACCTGTTGAAAAGAAGGGGATAATTATGAAAAGCAAAGGGTTGATTTCCTTGCCCACCTATTGGATTCTTTGGATATTGTATCGACTTTGATAAATCAGACACACATTGGAACGAAAGGTTAATTTATTCTTGATAGGAGCCATGAGAGCAGGAACAACCTCGCTGGTTGAATTGCTTTCGCGTCATCCCGATATTTATGTTCCACCCATCAAAGAACCAAATTACTTTACTGAAGATTTACCAAAAGAATTGTACAGCCCTCCGAAAAACTTTTCCATTGACCACTATTTTGAAAAAGACTTTCCTAAAAAGCGGCTACATATCGCACATATCCAAAGAAAGGAACATTACGAAAAGCTTTATTCAGGAGCCAGGAACGAAAAGTATTTATTGGATGCCAGCACAGCTTATTTGTACGCGCCTGGAGTGGCTAAGCGGATATATGAATATAACCCGGAGGCGAAGATTATTGTACTATTGAGGGATCCTTGGGAACGAATGTTATCGCATATTTATATGGATTATGGTTTGGGAAGAACAAAGGAGCCTTTAGATGAAATTTTGAATAGACAATTGGATTCACATAATGCAAATAACGCATCTTGGTTCGATTATGTATCCATGAGTTTATATCACTCTAAAATAGAAGAGTTTCAATATCTGTTTTCAAATGTAAAAGTCCTTTCATTAAAAGAATTAACTACCAATCCGGAAAATGTACTAAATAAATTAGCAATTGACTTTGCTCTCGATTCTTTTAAAGATAGGGGGTTAATGAAATTAAACATGTCACAAGCCAAGAGTCCCTTGAATGGCATTCATCAAAAGTATCAAAAGCATTTTAAAAGTTACTTGAGGAAGATATTTGGCTCAAAACTGAGGCAATTGGTATTTAACAAAATGATTGAATTTCAAAGGCAAGAAAATGATATTTCAGATAAGTTTAAAAAGGAATTTGAAATAATTTTTTCTAAAGACGAGCTTATTTGTGAAAGCCGTACGATATGAGTTTTAGAAAGAAATCCCTCACCGCATTTTTTTGGTCTTCGGGGCAGCAAATATCAGTTTTATCTATAAATCTCATTGTTTCAATTTGGTTAGCTAGAATTTTAGAACCAGAAGAATTCGGTTTAATAGGAATAGTCTCCATATTCATAGCAATTGGAAATGTTTTAATGACGGGAGGTTTGACGTCTTCGATAATTCGATCAAAAACCTTGGAGGACATTGAATTGTCAACTGTCTTTGTTACAAATTTTGGTTTGAGTTTAATTATTTATGGAATAACTTTTATTGGTGCTCCATTTATCGCGAGATTTTTTGAAGAACTATCTTTAATCTTGTTAATAAGGACCTATTCACTTGTGATTATTATCCAATCTTTTCCTCAGTGCAATTTGCAAAGCTTACTAGAAAACTTAGGTTCAAAGAAACTCTATCCATACGTA
>JAHEMY010000097.1 GCA_024643425.1 Flavobacteriaceae bacterium | reverse complement strand
GCTCCAAGTTCTTTATTTGACTGAACCGATACATCCTTTTTAACGACCGTTTTTTCAATAAAAAAAAGTGCCGTAAGCACTACTACAAGAACGATGATGTATTTAATTTTTTTAACCAAGCTAATTAGTTTTTTACATCAAGTACATCGCGCAAGGCATTTCCGAGCAACATAAAAGCAGTCACCAGGCTCATAATGGCCAAGCCGGGAATAATCGCTAAGTAAGGTTTCCCCAAAATAATATAGGAATAATGGTCTTTGATAATCCCACCCCAGCTAGGCATCGGGGGTTGTGCCCCAATTCCTAAGAAACTTAAACCACTTTCAATCAAGATAGCGCTTGCAAAATTTGCCGCCGAAATAATAATCACCGGTGTAAGGATGTTGGGAAGAATGTGATGTCTAATGATGCGCCAATGATCGTACCCCAATGCTTTGGCCGCCGTGACGTATTGCATTTGTTTCACTCCAAGCACTTGCCCACGAACTACCCGCGCCACTTCTACCCACATGGTAAGTCCGACGGCAATAAAAACCTGCCAAAAACCTTTTCCTAAAGCCAAGGTAATGGCAATTACAAGCAATAAGGTAGGAATAGACCAAGTCACATTGATAAGCCACATAATGGCAGCATCGATCTTCCCGCCAAAGTAGCCTGCAATGGCTCCCAAGGTAACCCCAATAAGCAAGGAAATAAATACTGCGATAAAGCCAATCGCCAAAGAAATACGAATCCCCACCAACATTCTACTTAATAAATCACGCCCGTATTTATCGGTACCCAGTATAAATTTCTTCTTGGAAATGTATTCTTGCACCACAGCATCAATACTGCTTGCCCCTTTGAATAGAGAAAGCGGATACGCTTTGGTTAATCCTTCGGCACCATCGGAGGTATATTCGGTAATCTCAATAGCGTTCTCCTTTTTCTGATAGGAGGCAATAGGCACTTCCGTAGCCGTGGATTTCCTCCCCATAAAAAATACAGCAAGTCCGTTTTGATCAATTCGTTCGGAAGGTAAGGTAAGCATGGTCACTTCAAATCCGGGTGCCTTTGAGTGTATCGAAAGATGCATCTGGTTGGCATTCTCCGAATTGTCCGGTGCCAAGGCATAGGCAAAAAAAGCAATACCCACGCAAATAAGCAAGAAGCTTAAACTAAAAACGCCCCAAAAGTTCTTTTTAAACTTTTGAAGCGCTTGGGTACCTAATGAACCGGATTGTGGCATTGTTTAATTCTTAATTTTTGCAACTTTTCCGCTTCGAATATTGTTCAATTTTAAATCGGCCAACACATTTACAGCCTCTTCCACATAGATATCACCTGCAAGATTTTCATGCCATCTTTTACGCTTTTCTCTCAAGGTAGTATCCTGACTCATCAAGGCCAATTCGTTTGGCAAGGATTTGTACGTTAATTTATTATCGTAGTCTTCGATGGCGTCAAACTTTTTGGTTTCATTCTTACGCCGTTCAATCTCTGCCTTATAAGCATTAAAGTTCAAGGCTACTTCCATTTCATCACGGCTCTTTTTAATCCATCGTGCATTTTCGTCTATCAATTGCAATTGTGAACTCATGGCCATACGCTCTTTGCTTCGCTGAATGGTTCCTTCATAATCGATGTATCCTTCCCATGGCTCATAATCGGCCGGAGAAATTTTATCGTAAGGCAGCGGATTGTCGTAATCCTTCTCCCCTATATCGATATAGCTGTATCGATCCGGCATCACCACATCGCTCTTCACACCTTCTAATTGCGTCGAACCTCCGTTCACGCGATAAAACTTTTGCGTTGTTAATTTCAATGCGCCCATATCGCCCATATCGGTATTGCGTAACCACTGATTCAAGTCGACCATGTTCTGAACCGTTCCTTTTCCATAAGACTGCTTGCTTCCAAGCACAATAGCACGCTTGTAATCTTGCATGGCAGCTGCCAAAATTTCCGAAGCAGAAGCCGAAAGTTCATTCACTAGAATCACCAAAGGGCCATCCCAAGTTATATCGTCGTTCTCATCTTCGAGTACTTCTTTTCGCTTTCCTCCCGAGGCAACCTGTACCACAGGGCCTTCTTTAATGAACAATCCGGCAATATCGACCGCAGTTCGCAGCGATCCTCCACCATTATCACGAAGGTCAAGCACCAATCCGTCCATGCCTTCTTTCTTCAAACTTTCAATTTCTTTCTGCACATCGGTAGCCGCATTGCGCTCTCCATAATCCTTCATGTCGAAATAAAAGGCAGGCAAATTCACCAAGCCATATTTCTTCTCTCCTTTTTCAATTAGGGTGGATTTGGCATAGGTCTCTTCAAGTTCTACTACATCTCTGGTAATAACTTCTTCTTCGATCGTCCCATCAACGCGCTTCACCGTTAAGGTCACCTTGGTTCCTTTGGGGCCTTTGATTAGCTTCACCGCATCGTCTACACGCATACCCACAATACTAATCGATTCGGTTTCACCTTCTTGTTTTACTTTTATAATGGCATCGCCCACTTCCATGTGTTCTCCGCGCCAAACCGGTCCTCCACTAATAACTTCCACAATGGTGATGTAATCGTTCTTCTTCTGAAGACGCGCTCCAATCCCTTCCAGTTTTCCACTCATGCGCAAGTCGAAACGGTCGCGATCCGGTGGTGCAAAATAGTTCGTATGCGGATCGAATTCCTCAACGATGGTATTCAGAAAGATGGCAAAATAATCTTTGCGCTCTAGGTCTTCTGTAAAACTATAGTAATCGTCTAAGGCCGTCATCGAAGTTTTGCGGGATTTGGCCTCCATTTCGCTAAGCGATAATTTCACGTTCTCACTTTCGATATACTCATCGCCTTTTTCAAGGGCTTCTTTCTTTTTTTCCGGAGCTTGTTCCTTTTCTTCCACCATATCGTAATAATTGGAAATGGTCGAGAATTTTAATTGCTTTCTCCAACGTTCCTTTAGTTCATCTTTAGAGGCTGCATACGGAATGTTGTCGTAGTCTACATTGATGGTTTCGTCCACGTTGTAATCAAAGGGCTGACTCAATATCTCCTTGTAGAAACCTTTCACATCCACCGTACGTTCTATGTATCGGTTGTACACCACATCAAAAAAGGTGAGGTCTTTATTGCGAATCTGATCGTCGATCTGGGTTTCGTACACCTTAAAATCGTTCAAATCGGACGCCAAGAAATAACGCTTTAAAGGATCGATAGCATCGATAAAATCCTTGTACACCGAAGCTGAAAATTCATCGTTCAATTCTTTGGGATCGTAATGTCCTTTTTCAAGTACATAGGTAATCAAATCGATGAGGAGCTTATCTTTTTCGGGGTCGTTAAATTCACGGGTGGTAAAACTGCAAGAAGCGGCTGCAACAAAAACAGCCAATAATAATATTTTTAGATTCTTTTTCATAAATCGCATAGCAACATTTTTTAAGACTTCTAAAATAGCTAAAAAACCGTGCCAAGAACGGCGATTGGTACTAATTTTTTGTTAAACACCTACTTCCGGAAATTTTGGAATTTGAAAATTATCTTTTCAGAAATTATAGCCTTATTTTTATACTTTCTAAGAAGTACTTCTATGGGACATACAAAACCACTTATTCTGGTCACCAACGACGACGGGATTACCGCTCCGGGAATCCGAATGCTCATCTCCATCATGAACGAAATAGGCGATGTTTGTGTAGTCGCCCCGGATGCTCCTCAAAGTGGTATGGGACATGCCATTACCGTGAACGACACCCTGTATTGCGACAAGGTAGTGGTGGACAAAGATGCCCCACAAGTAGAATACAGCTGCAGTGGAACTCCCGTAGACTGTGTGAAACTGGCCGTGAATGAAATACTGGGTCGCAAACCCGACCTCTGTGTGAGCGGCATCAACCACGGAAGCAATTCGTCCATCAATGTAATTTACAGTGGCACCATGAGTGCCGCGGTGGAAGCCGGAACCATGGGAATCCCCTCCATTGGGTTCTCCCTTTTGGATTATTCTTTGGACGCCGATTTCAATCCCATCCGTTCGTTTGTAAAAACCATTGCCCTCGAAAGCCTTCGAAATGGCATGCCCAGCGGGGTGGTACTCAATGTGAACTTCCCAAAACTTCCTAAAAATGACATCAAAGGCATGAAAGTATGCCGACAAGCAAAAGCCCATTGGATTGAAAATTTCGACCAGCGCGTCAATCCGCTGGGACGAAAATACTATTGGCTCACCGGCGAGTTCATCAACGAGGACAAAGGCGAGGATACCGACGAATGGGCATTGAAAAACGGATATATTTCGGTAGTACCTGTACAATTCGATCTCACCGCGCATCATGCCATCCATGACATTAACAGCTGGAATCTGTAATTTAAAAACCCATCCACAATGAATCACTTAGACCTCACAACCTTCAAGTATTTTTAGATGAAAAAAGAAATCTTCATAGGTTTTATCGTAGGACTCATTTCAAATACACTGGGGGTGATTGTTTGTACTTGGATTGTTTCTCAACTGAAAGGAATGGGTTTTAGCGAAACATTTCAGTTCTATGCGCGCACGGAAAACCTGTGGATGTTGTTCTCCTTGGGAGCCCTACCCAACTTGGCTGCCTTCTTTGGTTTTCTAAAAATTGATCGAGAATATCGGGCAAGGGGTGTTTTGTTAACTACCTTTGTTACAGCGATTATCGTTTATTTAATCTATTTTATCTAACATGAAGTATTACATCATCGCGGGAGAGGCCTCCGGCGATCTACATGGTTCCAATCTTATAAAAGCACTCAAAGCCGCCGATCCAAAGGCTGAATGCCGTTGCTGGGGAGGTGATTTAATGGCAGAAGCGGGAGGTGACTTGGTAAAGCATTACCGCGAACTTGCCTTTATGGGATTCGTGGAAGTGCTCTTCAACTTAAGGACCATTTTGAAGAATATTTCATTCTGTAAAAAGGATATCGAACAGTTTCGTCCCGATGCACTCATCCTAATCGATTATCCCGGCTTTAATCTACGCATTGCTAAATGGGCCAAACAAAAGGGCATACCGGTGCACTACTACATCTCTCCGCAAATTTGGGCCTGGAAAGAAGGCCGCATCAAAGACATCAAAAGGGATGTGGACGAAATGTACGTGATCCTTCCCTTCGAAAAAGATTTCTACGAAGACAAACACAAGTTCCCTGTCCATTTTGTAGGGCACCCCTTAATTGACGCCATTTACAAACGTTCCCTGCCCGACCCTCAACAATTTAGAAAAGAGCATCAATTGGACGAGCGCCCTATTATCGCGCTTCTTCCGGGAAGCAGAAAGCAAGAAATCTCCAAGATGTTGGAAGTGATGCTTTCCATTACCGAACAATTTACCGACTATCAATTTGTGATTGCAGGCGCCCCAAGCCAAGAAAAGGAGTTTTATGCCCCGTTCATGAAAAAGAGCAACGTCTATTTGCTGCTCAATAAAACCTACGACCTATTAAGTCTTTCGAATGCAGCCTTGGTCACGTCCGGGACAGCTACCCTGGAAACCGCACTCTATAAAGTCCCTCAGGTAGTATGCTACAAAGGAAGCCGCATTTCGTATGAAATTGCTAAACGCGTAATCCGACTCAAATACATTTCCTTGGTCAACCTCATCCTGGACAAGCCGGTGGTGACCGAGTTAATCCAAACCGATCTGCATTCGGAACGCCTAAAAAGGGAGCTGGAGAATATCCTCGACCCCTACCAACGTGCCAAGTTGTTCTTGGATTACTACGATCTGGAAACGGCCTTAGGAGGGAAAGGCGCCAGCGAAAAAACAGCAAATTTGATTGTAAACTCTCTGTCGAACTGATTTTTTTTATAATTTTAGCAGAACCCAATCGAATCAAACTCCATGCGCACTTTTTTAATACTCTTGTGTACCGGCCTTTTAGTTGCTTCTTGCGGTACGAGTCGTTACGCAGGAACCTCCCCCATTATTGGGCATGAAGAAGAATCTGTGGTCGACGCAAGTGCGGCGGAAAGCATCATAAACTACGCAATGACCTTCGAAGGTACCCGCTATAAGTATGGGGGCACCGATGCGAACGGAATGGACTGTTCCGGTTTGGTGTATACCTCTTTTCAGCAACAAAACATTAACCTGCCTCGAATCTCCCGAGAAATGGCAACCCAAGGCGTTCCAGTTTCCTTAAAGGATGTCGAGAAAGGCGACCTGCTTTTTTTTCAAACCAGTAGAAAACGAAATGTGGTAACCCATGTGGGGCTGGTGGTTGAAGTGGGTGACGGACTTATAAAATTTATTCACTCCACCACCCGGTTGGGAGTAATTGTTTCTTCCATGGACGAAAGTTATTGGAAAAATGCCTTCCTAGAAGGACGACGTATCATCTAAATTTTTATCTTTAAAGCACTTCTCAATTACTTCTCAGAAAATCTCTGAGATGAAATTTATCAACCTTCGTGTTTTTGCATTTGCAGTGGCCATGGCCTTGGGAATCCTCCTTGCCAAGCATGCTCCTTATCAACAATTCCCGCTGTATTGGGGACTTACTCCTTTTGCCCTCCTACTATTGCTCTGGGGTTTCCTGCGTCACCGCATAAAACCATCCATTTGGTTCTCCGTAGCAGTCTTTGCCTCCTTCTTTGCCTTTGGTTACGTAAATCTTAGTCATCGATTGCCTGTAAACGACAAGCATCACTTCACCCATCATTATAATAACAACGAAGCGGCCCTTTTTGTGTTGAAAGTGCGGAGCCAGCCCAAAAGAGCGGCCAAGCATTTACAACTCGAAGCAAAGATACTGTCGGTGAATCATCAAGAATCGCGCGGGCAAATCCTCTTACACCTTTACAATGTTGAAGACGCTATTTCCTTGCAAGTAGACGACCTCCTCTGGCTCTATGCCATGCCAACTCCCATCGACCCACCCCAAAATCCAGGCAGTTTTAACTACAAAGCCTTTATGAGCAATAAAGGCATTCATCATCAAATAAAAGCACAAACACGACAGCTGCTTCACACCGAAGATGGCACCCCTACCTTGCTCGGACAAGCACAGCGGTTTCAACAATTTTTAATGCAGCAGCTGCAAAAAACAAGCATCGGACCTCGGGAAAAAGCCATCATCCAAGGACTTATTCTAGGCAACCGAAACGATATTGATGCAGCACAGTATGCTAATTATGCCAATGCCGGGGCCGTTCATATCTTGGCGGTTTCAGGATTGCATGTGGGGATTCTTTTATGGTTTCTGCAATTCTTATTGATACCTCTGGAGCGCATGCGGTATGGCCGACAACTCAAAGTAATCGTACTCCTTCTCATCCTCTGGTCCTTTGCCTTTATGGCGGGCCTATCTCCCTCTGTGGTGCGGGCCGTTACCATGTTTTCCTTGTTTTGCATTGCCTCTGGCTTTAACCGACTTACCAATCCCATGAACACCCTGGCAAACGCCTTCTTTTTGTTGCTTCTTTGGAATCCCCTTTGGCTTTTTCACATTGGGTTTCAGTTTAGTTTTGCTGCCGTATTCGCCATCCTCTGGATTCAACCCAAACTCAGCCTACTTTGGCAACCAAAGGCTTGGGTCTTGAAAAAAGGCTGGGACATTATTACGGTAAGTCTCGCTGCTCAAATTGGGGTGGCTCCCATTAGCATCTATTATTTTCATCAATTTCCGGGGCTCTTTCTGCTATCGAACTTGGTGATCCTTCCCTTTTTAGGAATCCTCTTAATCCTCGGAATTATCGTCGTATGCTTGGCTGCCTTTGACAAACTTCCTCATGGTGTGGCTTATTTTTACGACCGACTCATCCATGCCATGAACTACTTTGTCGATTGGGTCGCGGGTCAACAAGAATTTGTGATCGAATACCTTTCCCTTTCAAAACTCGAAGTGCTTTTGGTCTATGCAAGCATCGCTACTTTCATCTACTTTTTGGAATACCGCCGTGCAATAGGGTTGTTTGGCCTGCTGGGATGCCTCATTATATTTCAATCCAACACAGTATTGCAGAAATATACTACCAAGGCACAATGCATCGTATTTCAACGGTACCAAGAATCACTCATTGCTTTTAAATCGGAAAATGAAATCGCCTATTGGAGTTCGAAGGAAGAGAGGATTTCCAAATCCATTACCTCCTTTGGACAAGCCCACGGTATCCAGCCTCTTCGGCTTCCTAAGGTACCCGAGCTTTTTAAATTAAACCAATCTTATTGGATCTTGATCGATAGCACCGCCGTATACCCTGATAAAAAAGGCCCCTTCATCCTATTAACCCAAAGTCCGAAGATACACTTGGGGATGCTCATCGAGCAGCTTCAGCCCAAGGTCATTATCGCCGATGGTTCCAATTATCGATCCTATGTACAGCGGTGGAAAAAGACTTGTAAAGAAAAAGGCATTCCTTTTCACGATACGCGCGAATCAGGTGCCTTTATTTTTTCAGAAGTGGAAGTTGCTAAAAACTTCCCTTAAATTTTTTTTGGTATGCCTCCCAAGCTTCGGTGGTGGTTAATTTCTTGTAATCATCATTGGCGATCATCTTTAGATAGATCTCCAATTCTTGAGGGGTTTTATATCCCGGTACCGCTTGAATTAAGTCACCATCGTCTTCAAAAAAGACCAAACTGGGATAGCCGGGAATGCGCAAGGCATCTGCAAAGAAATGGGTAGCATTGCGCCCTTTGCGTTCTTTTTGATAATTCGGATTGGTATAGGTAAAATCCTGATAGGTAATTTCCTCGGTTCCTTCCGCATTGAACTTAACGGGGTAATAGTTCTTATTGATAAAAGCGATGACTTTCTTATCGCTGAACGTATTTTTATCGAGCATTTTGCA
>JAHEMY010000096.1 GCA_024643425.1 Flavobacteriaceae bacterium | reverse complement strand
TTGTGATTACGCTCGGTTTCTTGTTATTAGGAGGTTTTGAATGGGTAGATGAATTGGTGCGTTCCATAACCAATCATACCATTGCTATGGCCTTGCTCTACTTCGGTATTATTATGTCGGGAAGCGCTATCCTAGGACTTCCTTTTTCGTATTACAACACTTTTGTGATTGAAGAAAAGTTCGGGTTCAATAAAACCACGCTGAAAACTTTCGTTTTCGACAAAATCAAAGGCTGGTTTATGGGCATTATTCTAGGAGGAGGAATTTTATCCCTAATACTATTATTCTATCAAGAAACAGGATCCAATTTTTGGTGGATTGCATGGATCTTCCTCGCTGCATTTTCAGTGTTTATGAATATGTTCTACGCCCGACTCATAGTTCCACTTTTTAATAAGCAATCTCCTTTAGAAGATGGGAATTTACGTTCTAAAATTGAGCACTATGCCTCCAAAGTAGGGTTTAGCCTTAAAAATATTTTTGTGATTGACGGGTCTAAACGCAGTACAAAGGCAAATGCCTATTTCTCGGGTTTCGGTAGAGAAAAAAGAATTACCCTTTATGATACGCTAATCAACGATCTGGAAGAGGAAGAAATTGTGGCAGTCTTGGCTCACGAAGTAGGACATTACAAGCGAAAGCACATAATTTATAATCTAGTAACGACTGTTTTAACGACCGGTTTTATGCTATGGATGCTTTCTAAATTTGTAGGTATGCCCATTTTTTCTGAAGCCTTAGGAGTCACGCAGCCTTCTTTTCATGTTGGATTGATAGCCTTCGGAATACTATATACCCCCATTTCAGAAATTATTGGATTGGTGATGCATGCTTTGTCCCGAAAATTCGAATATGAAGCCGACGATTATGCGCGGAATACCTTTGATGGACCACCCCTGATATCCGCATTAAAAAAATTGTCAAAAAATAGCCTGAGCAACCTTACCCCACATCCCGCTTATGTCTTTTATCATTATTCGCATCCTACCCTTCTGGAGCGTATTCAAAATTTAAAGCGGAATTAAATTGCTGTAATTTAGCCATAACCCCCGTTTAACATTCATTTTGAAAACTTTGCCACTCACAAACTTTGTTGTATTTTTATTTTATGACAGAAGCCCTAATCGAAGAGGAAAATAAAGAGATTGCGAAGCAATACAAAGAGCTCTTAAAAATAAGTTACCGCACGCTCTCGGCCGAAGATAAGAAGCTTATTCGGTCGGCGTTCGACGTGGCTGTTGATGCCCATAAAGAACAACGTCGAAAAAGTGGGGAAGCCTATATCTTCCACCCTATTGCCGTTGCAAAAATTGTAGCTTCCGAGATCGGACTTGATGCAACGTCGATTGCTGCAGCTTTGCTTCACGATGTTGTGGAGGACACCGCGTATACCTTGGTCGATATAGAACAACTGTTTGGTGTTGCCGTTGCGCGCATTGTCGATGGACTCACAAAAATATCAGCTTTAGAATATCAGAGCGATGTTTCTCTTCAAGCTGAGAATTTTCGAAAGATGCTCCTCACGCTGAATGAGGACATTCGGGTAATCATCATTAAAATTGCCGATCGATTGCACAACATGCAAACGATGGAATCCATGCCACCCCAAAAACAGGTGAAAATTGCTTCTGAAACCTTATACATTTACGCACCCATGGCCCATCGCATTGGGCTGTATAATGTTAAGACCGAATTAGAAGACCTCGGTCTAAAATATACTGAACCGGAAGTCTATAAAGACATTCTAGGAAAGATTAAAGAAAGTAAAGAAGAACAAGACGCCTATATTGAGGCGTTCACAAAAACCATTCGCGATTCGTTGGATTCAGAAAAACTGAACTACGAAATTAAAGGTCGACCGAAATCTATTTTTTCTATTCGAAGAAAGATGATGACACAAAATGTCTCCTTTGATGAAGTATACGACAAGTTTGCCATTCGAATTATCTATAAGAGCGATGCCGAGAATGAAAAGTTTTTGGCCTGGAAAATTTATTCAATAGTCACCGATCATTTTCGTCCCAACCCAACACGATTAAGGGATTGGATCTCCGCTCCTAAATCGACCGGATATGAGGCGCTTCATATTACGGTAATGGGACCAAAGGGAAGATGGGTGGAAGTACAAGTGCGGAGCGAGCGTATGAACGAAATCGCCGAAAAGGGCTATGCTGCACATTTTAAATACAAGAACAAAGTTAAAGATGAAGGAGGCTTAGAAGGCTGGCTCAACAAATTACAGGATACACTAGAGAATGCTGAAGTGAGTGCCGTGGACTTCGTAGAAGAGTTTAAACTAAATCTCTATGCCAAAGAAATCTTCGTATTCTCTCCAAAAGGCGATTTATACTCTTTAGCCAAAGGAGCTACGGCGCTGGATTTTGCGTTTCACGTACATACGGAAGTTGGCTTACAAACACGAGGATCGAAGGTAAACGGCAAGTTAGTACCTTTAAGTCATGAGTTAAAAAGCGGGGACCAAGTGGAAGTAATTACTTCCGAAAAAACCAAACCTTCGGCAAACTGGTTGAATTACGTTACTACGGGGCGAGCTATTTCAAAGATTAAATCTTCGCTGAAAGAGGAACAAAAACAACTAGCGGCCGAAGGAAAAGTAATCCTAGGCAGGAAATTAAAATCGCTGAAAATCACCTTGGACGAAAAGGTGGTCAATCAGTTGGTAGTTTATTTCAAATTAAAAACAAGTCTCGATCTATTCTATCGTGTTGGCGCCGGTATTATTACTAATCCAATGCTAAAAGACTTTGCTGCCTCTCGGAGCAATGCTTTTATGAGTTTCTTCAAAAACCGTATTCGTAAACCCTCGAATCCGGAAGATCTCAACAAAGACGAGCTTACTGTAAAATACGATCAGCTGGTATTTGGAAAGGACGAAGAAAAATTAGACTACAAAATGTCTAAATGTTGTAACCCTATTCCCGGGGATGATGTGTTCGGCTTTTTAACCATTAATGAAGGTCTAAAGGTTCACAAGAAAAATTGTCCGAATGCCATACAGCTGCAGAGTAATTACAATTACCGAATCCTCCCTGCCAAATGGATTGACTCCTCCCAACAAGAATTTAAAGCGACCCTCATTATTTCCGGGATTGACAAGATAGGACTCGTTAATAGCGTTACAAAAGTGATCTCAAACAACCTGCATATCGACATGAAAAGTGTTCATTTCGACAGTAACGATGGAACCTTCACAGGAAAAATCATTGTGGTTGTCAAGAACAAAAGTATTCTGGAGAATCTGGTCAAGAACATCAAAAAAATTAATGGAATTGATAAAGTTACCAGACTATAATTGAGTAACTTTGCCCCTTTGTTATGAATACGCAGACAGAAATAAACAATCAGGTAATTGTAAAGCAAGTCTTTACCGACTTTCTGGAGGAAAAGGGTCACCGAAAAACTCCAGAGCGCTATGCTATACTTCAAGAAATTTACGAACACAACGATCATTTCGACATTGAATCGCTGTACGTAAACATGAAAAACAAGAATTACCGCGTGAGTCGTGCAACCTTGTATAACACCATTGAACTTTTGTTGGAATGTGGATTGGTTCGCAAACATCAATTTGGGCAGAATCAAGCCCATTATGAAAAGTCTTATTTCGACAAGCAACACGACCATATAATTCTCTCGAATGGAGAAGTGATCGAATTTTGTGATCCGCGAATTCAAACCATAAAAAAAACCATCGAAGAAGTCTTCGATATAGAAATAACAAAACACTCACTCTATTTCTACGGAAAGCGCAACGCTTCTAAATAAAAAAAATATGGCAGTAGATTTACTATTGGGACTCCAGTGGGGAGACGAAGGAAAAGGTAAAATTGTTGATGTACTTACCAAAAATTACGATATCATCGCTAGATTTCAAGGAGGTCCAAATGCAGGACACACCCTCGAATTCGACGGTATCAAGCACGTCTTACATACCATCCCAAGTGGAATCTTTCATGAAAACGCCATTAATCTAGTAGGAAATGGAGTAGTCATCGATCCTGTAATTTTCAAAAAGGAATTGGACAATCTTGAGAAGTTCAATATCGATATCCCTAAAAAATTGTTCATCTCCAGAAAGGCACACCTGATCTTACCTACACACCGACTTTTAGACGCGGCTAGTGAAGCCTCCAAAGGAAAAGCCAAAATTGGTTCAACCCTTAAGGGTATTGGTCCGACATACATGGACAAAACGGGTAGAAATGGTATTCGCGTTGGTGATACAGAAATGCCCAACTGGAAAGAAAAGTACCGCAACTTGGCTGATAAACACGAAGCCATGATTGCGTTTTACAATGTTGATATTCAATACAACTTAAAAGAATTAGAAAACGAATTCTTCAAGGCGATTGATGTACTTAAGAAATTAACTTTCATCGACAGTGAAGAATTCCTTGAACAAGCGCAACGCAACGGTAAGACTATTCTTGCCGAAGGAGCTCAAGGATCGTTGTTGGACATCGACTTCGGAACCTATCCCTATGTCACCTCTTCGAATACTACTGCAGCGGGCGCCTGTACCGGGTTGGGAATCGCTCCTAATAAAATTAAGGAGGTATATGGCATTTTTAAGGCCTATACCACCCGCGTTGGAAGTGGGCCCTTCCCTACTGAATTATTCGATGAAGACGGTGCTACGATGGGACGCGTTGGAAATGAATTTGGAGCAACTACGGGTAGACCTCGAAGATGCGGATGGCTGGATCTGGTGGCGCTTAAATACGCAGTACAGGTGAATGGCGTAACTCAGCTAATGATGATGAAAGGTGATGTGTTAAGCGGATTTAAAACCCTAAAAGTGTGCACTGCTTATAAGTACAAAGGAGAAACTATTACCCACCTGCCTTATAACATTGAAGAACAAAATGTAACGCCAATTTATACAGATATGGCCGGGTGGAAGGAAGACTTAACCAAAATGACCAGCGATTCGGAATTACCAAAAGCGCTAAACGATTATATCGCATTCTTAGAGAAAGAATTGGAGGTGCCTATCAAGATTGTATCGGTAGGTCCGGATAGAAAACAGACCATTCATAGGTAATACAAGTTTTTGTTGGTATTTTCGTTCTCTTCAAACATCACAACCTTTTGAAAATATCACTGCACATACTGGCGCTATTCACTTTTTTCTATGGAGGGTCACTTTTTGCACAGGTAAAAATTATTGACAGTACTACCTCTACAAAGGTTTCTGTTAAATCGGGCTATTTTGAAAAGAAACCCGAATTCCCTGAAGCCATTATTTATACGCGAGATCAAAAAGGTCAAGTGTACATTATTCACGAAGGGGTGGAAATGTGGTGCGACCAGGCCTTTGTTTATTTTAAAGATAACTTTGTGAAGGCCTATGGCAATGTTCGTATCACCCAAGGGGATACTATGAGCATGCGAAGCAAATACGGGGAGTATAACGGAAATACATCCTTTGCTTTTGCGGCCGGAGACGTTACTCTTACAGAACCTTCAACCACCTTAAAAACCGATACGCTTTACTTTGATCGAATCAAACAACAGGCTTATTATCGCACTGGTGGCTCGGTCCAGGATACAGCCAGCACCCTTACCAGCCGTATTGGAAGGTATTACGCGGAAACAAAGAAGTACCAATTCTTGTCGAACGTTAAAATTGTGAACCCACAGTATACGGTATACGCGCCTCAATTAGACTTTTATTCCGAATCGGGAGTCGCCTACCTCTACGGAGAATCAAAAATTGTAAGCGAAACGAGTACGGTGTATTGCGAACGCGGTTATTACAATACCCGCAACAATACGGGTCATTTTGTAAAAAAGGCCCGCGTGGATTACAACAATCGAATTCTATATGGAGATAGCATCTATTTTGATCGTAACCGAGGATTTGCCTCCGCAACCAATAATATAAAAGTATTAGACACCCTCAACAATAGTGTGATTCGTGGTCATTACGCAGAGGTGTTTAGAAATCAGGATTCTGTATTTATTACTAAAAGAGCCTTGGCAATTACCTTGCAAGAAAATGACTCTGTATATATACATGCCGATACCCTTCGCATCACAGGGAAACCTGAGAATCGAATTATCCGAGGTTTCTATCAAGCCCGAATGTTCAAAAAAGGACTTGAAGGTGAACAACCCACGAGTGGGAAATGCGATTCTATATTTGTCGATGAAAAATTAGGCATTACCAAATTATTGCGTAAACCAATTTTATGGAGTGGTGAAAATCAAATGACAGGCGACACCATTCATTTAATCAACAATAAAATCACGAGCAAATTAGATACGCTAAAGGTATTTAATAATGCGTTTTTGGTCCAAAAAGACAGTCTGGGATACAATCAAGTGAGTGGTGAACGACTCATTGGTCGATTCAAAGATAATCAACTAGATACTGTCGACATAATTAAGAATACCCAGGTAATTTATTATTCAAGAAACGATAAAAATGAATTGGTGGGAATCAATAACACTGTTTCGAGTTCCATTCAAATGTATTTTGAGAATCAAAAGATTATTGGTATTCGTTTTCTAAAAAAGGTTCCAGGTAAGGTATATCCCCCTTCCGAGTTTCCAGAAAACACAAGGCTTCTTCCCGGATTTATATGGCGTGGTGATGAACGACTTACACAAAAAGAAGATATCTTTAAGGGGAAAATGGCTCCGGTACTCCCAGAAATAAAAGGAATCCCACTTCCCAAGAACGAAGGGAATTTCTTTGAGGAAAAGGAAGAAAAAGACATCCTATTGCCTGAAGCCTCCAAACTCAAGGCTGCAGACCTTCAAAACCGTGAAACCGATCCACAGTTCCAAACGGAACCTGTAGATTCGTTAAACATAGAACAACCCCCAGTTCCGGAAAAAAAAGAATAAACCACTCCTTTGGAAGACTTTTTTAAATATCAGGCGCAAACAACCCCACATCCTTTGGCGATGGAAGTTTCCCATGCCAAGGGCAGTTATATTTATGACACCACGGGAAAAGCACATCTTGACTTTGTTGCCGGGGTATCTGCCTGTAGTTTAGGTCATTCTCATCCGGCAATTATAGAAGCTGTAAAAACCCAAATAGAAAAATATGCTCATGTCATGGTGTATGGCGAATACGCGCAAAGTCCGGCAGTACTCCTTTGTAAAAAATTAGCGCAACGATTACCCGATCCTTTAGAAACAACCTATTTATTAAACAGTGGGACCGAAGCTATTGAAGCTGCTCTGAAATTAGCACGTCGAGCAACAGGACGTACCGAACTCCTCTTTGCGCATAATGCCTATCACGGTAATACCATGGGATCGATGAGTGTAATGGATTATGAAGAGCGACGAAAACCTTTTGAACCTCTTATCCCCGAATGCCATCCCATTCGATTTAATAACGAAGCAGATCTACATCGCATCACAGAAAAGACAGCCGGAGTAATCTTAGAAACCATTCAAGGAGGTGCCGGATTCATTCTACCGGAAGAAGATTATCTCAGTAAAGTAAAGAAACGTTGTCAAGAAGTGGGTGCGCTGTTAATTTTAGACGAAATTCAACCCGGATTTGGAAGAACGGGTACCTTATTCGGCTTTGAGCAATTTAATATGGTCCCGGATATCGTTGTGATGGGAAAAGGCATGGGAGGCGGACTTCCCATAGGTGCTTTAACAGCTTCTGAATCACATATGAGTTTGTTTAAAGATGAACCTAAATTAGGACATATTACAACCTTCGGTGGCAATCCGGTTATTGCTGCTGCCGCTTTGGCAACTTTAACCGAGATTACAGAATCCAGTCTAATGAAGGAAGTGACGCGAAAAGAACAACTCTTTAGATCCCTGTTAATACACCCCTTAGTAAAAGAGGTTCGAGGAAAGGGCCTCATGTTGGCTATCATCACTGAAACTTCAGAAATCACAAATGAAATTATTCTACAATGCAAAGAGCGTGGATTAATCTTGTTCTGGTTGCTTTTTGAGTCTAGAGCAATTCGAATTACCCCTCCCCTTACGATTTCAGAAAATGAAATTCGGGAAGGATGCGCCATTTTGACCGATGTCATGAATCGCATACACCAAGCCTAATCAACCGTAACAATTTGCTTCACAGAAGGATGCATTGCTTAATTTCATGTTAATAAGCTTGTTAACAACAAAAAGGGCATAACAATTGATTTGCACCTATCCTTAGTATATTTATTTAGAAGAAAAGTTAATCCCTGCGTATGCAACTGAGCCCTAACGAGCATAATAACTTCTCACTTACCCGATTTGAATCCATGTTAAAGACCAATGATGTGTACTTCTTCGACTCCGAAGAGTTCGAAGAAATTATACATTATTATCTGGAAAACGGTAAGATCGCTCTCGCCAAGAAAGCTACAAAACTTGGACTTGAGCAACATCCTACGTCTACCAACCTCAAACTCTTTCAAGTAGAGATGTTCATCTTTGAAAATAAGTTGGATACAGCAGAAGCATTGCTTGATGAATTATACATACTCGAGCAATCAAACGAAGAAATTTACATTCAGAAGGCCAACATCATGTCGCGAAGAGACGATCATGAAAAGGCCATACGATTACTAGAGAAAGCCCTTGAAATAACTGAAGATGAAGTAGATGTTCTCTCACTTCTGGGAATGGAATACTTGTTCATCGAGGATTATGAAAATGCAAAGCGCTACTTCATGAAATGCCTAGAACAGGATGAAGAGGATTATTCGGCATTGTACAACGTTATCTATTGCTTCGAATATTTAGATCAAAATTTGGAAGCCATTGATTATCTCAATGCTTTTCTAAATAAGAATCCATATTGCGAAGT
>JAHEMY010000095.1 GCA_024643425.1 Flavobacteriaceae bacterium | reverse complement strand
TGGACGCTCTCTTCGCACAGCGATGGGTACGTTAAGATTTATTGAAAAGTTATTTTTCATGAATGAAATTCCGGGATCAATGGAAAGTACGTTACCGGGACGTCGAAAACCATCCGAATCACCAATGATATCTTCTACGGGAACACCTTCATAACGTCCACCTAGCGATGCCGACCAAGAATCCGACATTGCATAACTTACTCCTAAACGTGAAGAAAATTGATCCGGAACCGACATGATGGCTTCATTTTCTAAAATCGGACTAAGGGTTTCTCTGAAAGTTCTGGTTTCGTTTATATTTCTTGGGTTGAACAAATAAAATCCTCCTGCATAGGCAAAGAATCGATCTGCAATGGTCTGGTACCACTGAAAGTCGACAGTAAGACCAAAACCACCATCACCGGGTTGAATGGATTGATCCACAGGTCGCGTCTCCGGTCTTCCATCAGGGCCAACATTGTAAAATATATCGGAAGCATTATAATTTCCGGTTGGTAATTTTATACCGAGCCCTAAGGCTAAATTTCCTTTTTGATACGTTTCAGGATCAAACATCCAATACCCCATTCCTAATCGGATATCTGCCAATCCACGGCTGTATGTAATATGACGTTCTTCTCGCCCATGCTCATACAGTGATGATCGCGTATTTATCACCGTAGGCAAGGTTATTCCAGCGTACAAACGATTTGTGATGCCATAATTAAGTGTGAAATCCCATGCATGCGCATGATTCACTACTTCTGTTTCATTCGCAACTCGATCGGGCTCTTCTTCAGTCCCTCGAAAATGACGAAAGGATTTAAAATATCTGTAATTCATTCCAAGCTGGATATTACCTTCTTGCAATAGATTATTCTCCAAATTATTTCCTACACTGCATGAAAAATGCCGTATGGCTACACATCCTTGAGCGCCAACACCGTTACTCCCAAAAATACTAAGGAGAAGAATAAATAAGAAATTTTTTGTGATCATTGATTAAATTTACAGTGCTAAAGTAGCAGCATTGGCTATGGCTCCCGGACAACCATAAGTTAATTAGATTAACGAAAAGTTAAGAAGGTTAATAATCTTAGAAAACCAGTTGCAAGAGCTAATTTTTTAGTAATATCGTCTTTCATTTGAAGCGCAGAAATCTATATATCATCATTCTTATCGTATCGGTATTGGGCCTATTTATCGTTCAATACCAATATTTGAATATTGGACTAAACTTGGCAAAGGTCCAATTTCAGCGAAAGATTGGCAACTCGATGCAAATCATTAAGGAAGATCTAGCCACCCAAAATCAGCTTACCTTTTTGATGGGGCAAGCAATGACCTTGGACGATTCCTACTTTGCCTTAAGTTTGGACAGCATACAAGATGCTTCACGGCATTTTTTAAACGATTTTATTACCCACCGTCTTACTGAAGAAGGCATTGATAAAGATTTTTCATTCCGTTTGTTCAGCAAAGATTCGTCCGATTATATTTCTTCTCCCATTACCTATCCAAAAGAAGAACAGCTCATCTCCTACCCGATTGAGTTGGATGGGTATCTTCCGGAGTTGTTGGACAAGAACTTAATATTAGAATTGCAATTCAAAGACTTAAATCGCTATTATTTTTTCCAATTGAACGGCCTTACCATACCAAGCCTATTGTTTCTAGCGGGAATCCTTTTTGTTATTGTTTGGGTCTTGAAGTCGTTTTATTGGCAACAAAATGTCATCACCACCACCAACGATTTTATTAATAACCTAACCCATGAATTAAAAACACCTGTGTTTTCCATTGGGTTGGCTACAAAGATTTTGGAAGAAAAAAGTTCCGAATCGCAGAAAGAGGTTATTCAGATTATTAAAGATCAGAATAATCGCCTCAAACAGCATATAGAAAAAGTCTTGGAATTAAGCACCTTAGAGTCTAAAAAACGCCTTTTTAAACTTGCACCCCTCGATTTCAAGCCTAATTTAGAAACGCTATGCCTTCAATTTGCTGCGATCGCATCCCTCGAATCTGTTTCTTTTACCTACCAATTGAAGGGTGATCAATATTCAATTCGGGCCGAAGTTGATCATCTGGAGAATGCCATCAACAACCTGCTCGACAATGCTAAAAAATATTCAGAGCATCCCAACATTGAATTGACTGCTGAAGTTCTCAAAGAGCAGCTGGTGATCTCGATTAAGGATAATGGGATCGGGCTTTCAAAGAAGGATCTGGAGCGGATTTTTCAAAAGTACTACCGAGTGAGCCAAGGAGACACCCATCGAGTAATGGGATACGGCCTTGGATTGAGTTATGTTTCTGAGATCATAAAACGTCATAAAGGGAAAATCAAAGTCCAAAGTGAGCCTCAAAAAGGAACCATTGTATATCTTTACATTCCAATCCATGGAGCCTAAAAAGAATAACATATTACTTGTTGAAGACGACTCGACGCTAGGGTATTTACTCAAAGAGTATTTGGTCATGAATCAATTTTCCATTACGCTTTGCACGACTACAAAAGAGGCCATAAAGTCGCTTGAAAGCCACTATTTCGATTTAGCAATTTTAGATGTGATGCTCCCCGACCGAGATGGTTTTGAATTGGCAAAAACTATTCATAATGCGCATCCCAATATTCCCTTTATGTTTTTGACCGCCCGATCGATGAAGGTCGATGTACTAAAAGGATTTTCATTGGGAGCCGTGGATTATTTAAAAAAGCCGATTGATGAAGAAGAACTAGTGGTTCGAATTAAATCCTTGCTGCAACGCCTCGGACCTAACGATTCGAAAAAGGAAGATTTGCACGAATTTCAGCTTGGAATGTTTGAATTCAACGCTAGAAATCAAGAGCTTAAGGGCAATGGAAAAACAGTTTCATTGACAAAGCGCGAAAGTGAACTCTTAAAGTACCTGATTACGCATAAAAACAACTTGTGTTCTCACAAAGAAATACTGAACAACCTTTGGGGAAAGCATGATTATTTTAACAAGAAGAGTTTAAATGTCTTTATTTCTCACCTTAGAAAATATTTACAAGAGGATACAAGCATATCTATTGAAAATGTACACAAGCAAGGCTTTATTTTGAAGGTTGATTAAAAGGTGTACGAATAATTCAAGCCTGCTCCAAAAACCGTATTGATTTCACTACCTGTATCCAAACCTAGGTAAAGCTGAAACCTCCCATAGATTTCTGTTTGATAATTAAGTGAAGCGTAGTTGTACCAATTCTTTAAAGTTTCCGGAAATGGCCTCTGATAGGTTCCTAGGCTATGATTGATCGTACTTTTAAACTGCCACTGAATATTTTTATAGGCTCCATCAACACCTAAATGAAATGCCCTAATGCGATTGCTTACAAACGGAGAGGAGGTTGGCGTAATCTCTATTGTTGGGTCAATTCCTAATAACGGAACTCCTATGATGTTTCCGTCATAGGTCCATCCGCTTCGATATACGCTGTTTCCAAAATAACCGTCGAATCCCGATCTGGAGGTGTTTCCACTTTGGTCTGTGGTGTCGATATATTCGAAATAAATATTTTTAAAAAAGCTGAAACCATTCATTTCCAATGATAGGCCCCAAACACCATCCGGAAAATTGGCAAGAGCCGTTCCGGAACCGTCTTCGAATGGATGTTCATGGTAAAAAGAAAAACGACCTATAGACGACATATATTGATATTCTAAGAAATAAGACCCTAAATGATTGCCTAAGGCATTTACCGCTTCTCCGTCGATGATGCTGTCTTCGGGCTGACTGGCAAAAAACACATCGATGAAAGCCTCAAAGTCGGAATCTAGTTTTCCATATTCCGGGGAAGTTCCAGCCCATTGAGCAAAATGTTGTATCCGTCCCGTTAAGGAGTTTTTGGCGTTGATTTGCCAATTCAACCCTAGGCGTTTGTAATGTACATAGGTATTCGAAACATAGCGATTGTCGTTTAATTCATAATGAGCTATTCCCCAATCCACATTGAAACCGGTTGCAATTTTAAAAGGCTGAGATGCTTCTAATAACAAGCCAGGAAGTGCACGCGCATTCGGAGACCATAGAAAATTTTTACCTGTAGCCGATAAACCTCCACTCGGGTCTATACGTTCTTCCGCGCCCAAAGTAGCCTTTAGCCAACGATTTTTATAGTTTAAAAATAATTCCTTTCGCTGAAATTCTGTAGCAACGCCATTTCGATAATAACCCGAAACACCTGCATCAAAACCGGAATTTTCATTGAGTTGATAAACACCACGCCAACTTGCCAAGCCCACCACAGAAGTTTCTGCCCCTATTTTAAAATGATTATTATGTGAAAACCAAAATGGGTTGGTGCTTTCAGAAGAATAGATGCCGTCCAAGGAAACTAAAAAATTGGATTCCATTTGTTGCGACAAAAGTTCAGCATTACTTCCAACGATCAAGAAGAATGCAAACAACCTCCAATAAACTGGTTTACCCATTGCGTAATTTTTTAAAAAAGGATCTCTTTTCAGAAGAATAACTATATCCGTATTTATTACCGTATCCGAAATTGTTCATCGATACACCATTTAATATCAATGCAACATTGTTCAGACGTTTATCGGCAACCGCATCGTTCACAAACTCCAACAAGCGTTTTTCGGTATAATTCGCTCTTAGCACATACAACGTGACGTCGGCGAGCTTATTAATAAGAATGGTGTCGGCAACCAACATGGATGGAGCTGTATCAACCACTACAAAATCAAAATTCTCTTTTAATTGAGAAAAGAATAAATCGGTACGATTCGACATTAATAATTCTGCAGGATTAGGAGGAATGGTACCGGAAAGAACTATACTCAAATGATCATTTTCACGGCTCTGTGCGGTGATCTCTTGAAGCGTTAATGAATCATCAATAATGTATTCGGTAAGCCCCTTCATGTCCTTCTTATCGTCCGACAAATAGCGATGTAATTGCGGGTTTCGGATATCGGCACCTACCAACGCCACTTTCTTCCCGGTAAGTGCAACGGTTAACGCTAAATTGAACGCTACAAACGTCTTCCCTTCACCCTTAATGGTTGAAGTAACAAAAACGGTATTTGCAGTATTGCTAGGGCTCAATTTATTGATAAATAAGTACTGTAAATTGGTGCGTAAGATTCTAAAAGATTCGGCTAAAATGCTTCTATCGTTTATTCGAACAAGATCGTCCTCCCCTTTACTCAATCTTGGGATTTCGCCAATAACATTCAAGTTGGGTAACGCCAATTCTACATCTCTACGGTTGTTAATTTTATTATTGAGCAATTTTCGAGAATAAAGAAATAAGAATGGAATGAGCAATCCGGATAGTCCTGCACCCAAATAAACAAGCATTTTCTTAGGTGCCACCGGAACTGCTGCCGTAGATGCTTGATCCACGATCTTAGCCTTCGGGGCGGTCACCGCTAAGGAAATAGAAGCCTCTTCCCGTTGTTGTAAAAGGAATAGGTACAATTGTTCTTTAATAAGCTGTTGGCGTTCGATTCCTCGATAGATTTTCTCTTGCGTGGGAACTTCAGTAAGTTTTGAATTTAGAGCAGATTCTTGATAGTTTAATTCCCGCATCGATATTTTCAAACCTTCCGTTTTGTTCTTCAAACCGCTTAAAATATTCGCTCGAAGGCCTTCCAGTTGCTGATTCACATTGATGACCACGGGATTCTTTGACGTGGATGTTTTCAACAATCTATTTCGTTGTTGAACCAGGGCATTGTAGTTTGCAACAGATTCCCCCAAGCCTTCTCCTTCCAAGCCAATATTCGCCGGCAGCAAATCGTTGGTTGAAGTATCTTCCATATACTCAATCATGGTGTTTGCCAAACTTAGTTGGGTAGCGATATCGAATTCTTTTTTATCAAATTCACTGGCCGTTTCCAACACCAATTGTGCCTGAGCTTCGATATTTGTTAGGCGATTCTTACTTTTAAATTGTTCTTTATTGCCTTCTACAGAATCTAACTCTCTTGTAATAATGGCTAATCTGGAATCGATAAAGTCGGATGTTTTCTTGGCTACTTGTCCGCGATCGTTAATTGCATCTTTATTGTATTGAAAAATTAGTTCATCAATAAAATCCTCCGCTTTTGCAGGAACCGGTGATTGCATGGAGAGCAAGACCACATTACTATTCTTTATTTCGTTAAGCACATTTATCTTCTGTTGGTATGAAGCAGCTACTTTCTCCAAATCGTGATATTTCACCGCATATGTTTTACCAAGAATTCCCTCCATGACATCGCCATTTGTGGCTGGCAAGACCGTGAGTGTTCCGAAGGGTAATTTTATTTTATCTCCAAAGTTGTACGTTTCAGCAATCCCACTATTCTCAATTTCAATGTTTATTGTTGTTTGAGATTCAGCTTCGATAAATAATTTTGGAATGTTTTTATTTCCGATGCTATCTGAAAATGATAAGAATCGAACTAAAAATGGTTTGTTTTCATATACTTCGGTGGTCTTAATGGTTCCCACCGATTCATAAACTACGTTTAAATCAAGTTCTTTAACTACTTCTTTAATAATTCGTCTTGAATTAAAAATAGCTAGTTCATTCTCAATTTTACTGTTTGAGAATCGATTTAAAAATCCGCCAAGGTCCGAAAAGGCCGCCAGTTCAGCGGCTCCACCCCCGCTCTTTTCGTCTTTGATAATAACCGTTGCCTTAGATTGATACAGGACGGTTGTATAGCGTAAATAGATCACTGCCCCAACCAGCATCACAATTACACCTAACACGAATAAATACCAATAACGAACATATTGGTCTAGCAATTCTCTTATAGAGACTTCGTTTTGATGCGAGGGATTTATATCTTTCATTTTATCTGGTGATTAGGATAACAGAACTTAATATGACGGTGAACAAGGACAACAAGGCCGGAATATCAGGAATAAATCCTGCTTTTTTAACCCCCTTTAAGGAAGGTTCAACATAGACAATATCATTTTGCTTTAAGAAATAATAGGGGCTATTAAAGAGGTCGGTTTGTGTGATGTCGATGTTGGTTACTTTTTGCTTCCCTTCTTCCTCACGAATAATCATTATTTTTTCTCTATTTCCGTCTAAGGAAAGATCTCCCGCTAAACCAAGTGCTTGTGGAATCGTTACACGCTCGTCCTGTATGGTATAAACTCCCGGATTGTTAACCCCTCCGATCACAGTGATCTTAAAATTCATAATTCGAACATCTACAACCACATCGGTAATAAACTCGGAAAGTTTTGACTTTAAGTCATTTTCTATTTCAGAACGCGTTTTACCCGAAACCGGAACTGCCCCTAGAATTGGAAATTGTATGGTCCCTGCCGAGCTTACCAAATAGCCATTTAACAACGGATTTTGATTGTTAGAAATTCCTTCTGTTTGTTTTTTAACGAAAGGGGCCACCACTTCGGCGTTAAGCGACGAAACATTGATGTGTAGAACATCATTCATTTCCACCACAGGTTCAAACCGCTGTGTGTCTCCGAAATCACTCAGTTCCTGATCACTTTGAAAATATATAATTTCTCTTTTTGTAGCACAGGAAGAAACTAACAACAATACACTAATAAGGAGGCTATATTTTATCATAAAAAACGATTTGTTCAAATAATACTTTACTGTTTTAATTCAACTAATAGTTCAGGAAGGTCCCATAATTTTCTTTTCATCTGAACTAAGATCCAAATCTTCAAAACTCGAATTCTCGCTTTTAAATTCGGGCACCATTATTTTCAACAATTTCACCACGCGAATGTCGTCATGCTGAGTTGCTGTTTTAATTATTTCCTTCACCTGACGTTTTAATTTATCAAAGTTCACTGAAGGCACTTTTGAAATCAATATTTTAGGGTGATGTGTTGGTAAGGTGGTAGCTTCATCACTTAATAACTCTTCAAATAACTTTTCACCGGGACGTAAGCCCGTAATTTTTATTTCAATATCCACATGAGGTTCCAATCCGGACAACAAAATCATTTTTTCTGCCAGATCGTAGATGCGTACTGGTTTTCCCATATCGAAGACATAAATCTCACCTCCGTTCCCCATAGTTCCTGCTTGCAACACCAATTGACAGGCTTCGGAAATGGTCATAAAATATCGGATAATATCCTTGTGAGTAACCGTCACCGGACCTCCATGTAAAATTTGCTTTCGGAAGTGTGGAATCACAGATCCGCTCGATCCCAATACATTTCCGAATCGTGTAGTAATAAATCGAGTATATAAGCCTTTTTCATTATGAAGCGCTTGCACATACATTTCCGCAACACGTTTTGAAGCTCCCATCACATTGGTTGGATTCACCGCTTTATCGGTTGAGATCATAACAAACTTTTCAGCTTCATATTTTAAGGCCAAGATGGAGAGGTTTACCGTCCCTAAAATATTTACATAGATAGCTTCATGTACATTTCGCTCGATTAGAGGGACGTGTTTATAGGCAGCAGCGTGATAAACCAGATTGAATTCATATTTCTCAAACATCAGTTCCATTCGGTACATATTACTGATGTCGGCCAATTCAATAATAAAGTTAAGGTTTGGATAGTCTTGCTGGAGTTCAAATTCCAACTCATGCAAAGCAGATTCTGCCTGATCTAAAATTACCACCAATTTAGGCTTATAGGCAGCTAGTTGGCGCACAATCTGACTGCCAATGGAACCTGCTCCTCCTGTGACTAGAATGGTTTTTCCCGATAGGTGCTGGGAAATGGCCTGATTGTCGATATTAATTTCGGGGCGTTGCAACAAATCCTCGATCTGAATAGGCTTAATTTGATTTTGAATGTCTTCTTTACGGTTCCATTTTTCAACTGGAGGGACGTTTAAAATTTCAATCCCGAGGTTCAAGCTGCTTTCTA
>JAHEMY010000094.1 GCA_024643425.1 Flavobacteriaceae bacterium | reverse complement strand
AGAAATGCCCATAATAATTCACTAAATCGCGATGCTAAAAATTTTATCCGAACGGTGAATAACCGCCTGCGAAAGAATCACCGCATCTTAGAAGCTTTAAATGCCAACGATAAAACCAAAGTAACGAAAAGCACTTTGCTCAAACACGGCTTTCTCTTCGAATACATCACAGGAACCTATACCACCAAAACAGGAAGTATTTATTATTACGTATACGACCAAGGGTATTTGGCGCTTGACAACGATTTTTATTTGCTGGTAAAAAGGGAAGTGACCTAGAATTTATTTACAACTACAAGCTATTTCCAACTGTGCCCCTTTAATTGAATGGCTGCTTTTAAAATATCCTTCTGACTGATTAGCCCAACCAACTTGCCATTTTCTAAAATGGGGAAACGACGCCGGCGTGAATTTAAAAACTTATCGGCCGCATCGAATACGTTCATATTACCATCGATGGTCTCAATCTCCGTAACCATGTGTTCTTCCACCTTTACGTTTTCTAAGGGTTGGTTGTAATACCTGCTGTTACTAATTTCACGGATACAATCCCCTTCAGAAATAATCCCCACCAATTCATTTTTAGCATTCACTACGGGACCTCCGGATATTTTTTTCTTAATTAACGTATCCATCACTTCCATCACAGATTGCTCCGGACGGAAAGTAATTAAGTTCGTACTCATATAATCTGAAACCTTGATGTTTTCAGAGGAACCCTTACTGGGTTTCATGCGTTGTCCGATGTAGCTTTTTATTCCCATGTCCTAAGTTGTTTGTTCTTAGAAAGATACTAATTTTTTGTGAAAAATATTTTCAAATTTATAATCAAAGTTCGCTTTTCGTCAATAAGTTGTACTTTTAAAAAGCTAAACAACCCCACTATGAAGCGCAGCCATACCTTCCTGTCTTTTCTCATACTTTTAGGCCTACTCTACTATAGCTTTTTTAGCCTTATGCCGCAGTACGAAACTCAGGCCGATACTTTAGAAACCGAGTTTTCTACAGCGCGTGCCTTGGTTCCGTTAAAAGAAATTTCAAAAGCGCCACACTTTATCGGCACCGAGGAAAATGCTCGGGTACGTGAGTACCTAATGTCCGAGCTCACCAAACTAGGTCTTAACCCTCAGACCCAAGAAGGTTATGTGTTTTCCGAATATGGGTACATCAAGGAAGAAAAATTAGGAAACCTGGACAAGCCCGTCAATATTGTAGCAAAGCTAACTGGTTCTGAACCGGGGAAAGCACTTTTGTTAATGACACACTACGACAGTGCCTTGGTTCCTTCCTTAGGGGCGAGTGATGCTGGAAGCGGCGTGGTGACCATTTTAGAGTCCCTTCGTGCTTATATGGCCTCCGGAGGTACGCCAAAAAACGATATCATTATTTTATTTACTGAAGGCGAAGAGGTTGAACTGGATGGTGCAAAACTTTTTGTTCGGGAGCATCCATGGGCTAAGGAAGTTGCTTTAGCCTTAAACTTCGAAGCCCGCGGAAGTGGTGGCCCCAGTGTGATGATTGCCGAAAGCAATCAAGGAAATAAAAATATGATTCAGGGCTTTATTGATGCAAATCCAGAATACCCGGTAGCATCTTCTCTTATGTATTCAGTCTATAAGATTCTGCCTAACGATACCGATTCGACCGTACTCCGCGTTGAAGGAGATATCGATGGCCTATTCTTTGCCTTTATCGACGACCATTTCGATTACCACACGGCCAACGACACCTACGAGCGATTGGACCGAACTACGTTACAACATCAAGGAAGTTATTTACTCCCCATGCTAAAACATTTCGGTAATGCCGATTTGTCCCAAATAAAAAGTTCGGAAGATTACGTCTATGTGAATCTCCCCTTTGTAAAAATGATAAGCTATCCATTCTCTTGGACGGAACCTATGGCGCTTATTGCGGCTTTATTATTTATCATTCTCCTTTTTTACGGATTTAAAAATGGTAGATTAAAAAGTCGTGACTTAGCAAGAGGGTTCGTGCCTTTCTTCCTGTCCCTCACCTTGGCAGGATTGCTTGGGTTTTATGGATGGAAACTTGTTCTAGCTATTTATCCACAGTATCAGGAGATCCAACACGGATTTACCTACAACGGTCATTCGTACATTGCCTTTTTTGTGATCTTAACCCTCGCCCTCTTATTTATTATCTACCGAAAATTCTCACCTCGAATTCATCCTGCCAACTTGTTCATTGCACCACTATTTCTGTGGTTGATCATTAATGTAGGGGTCGCCTTTTATTTTAAAGGAGGAGCGTTTTTCATTATTCCATTCTATTTCGCATTGCTTAGCCTTTGGGTCTTGATCCGTCAAGAACTACCCAACCTGCTATTAATGGCACTGTTTTCCGCTCCTGCTATCTTCATCTTCGCACCGCTCATTCAATTTTTCCCGGTGGGATTGGGGTTGAAAATGATGGTAATTAGCACCGTATTTACCGTGCTCTTGTTTGGCTTGCTTCAACCGGTATTAGGGTTCTACCGACTCAAAAAAATACTAGCCTCAGCTTGTGTTTTGGTTGCCCTATTTTTTGTGATTAAGGCTCATCTCAGCAGTGATTTTTCAGAAGAACGTCAAAAACCAAACAGCCTAGTTTATTATCAGGATGTAGACACCCAGAAAGCCTACTGGGCTACCTACGATAAGATGTTAGATGCATGGACGACCCCTTACTTAACCGATAAGCCCATAAATATTGATGGCCTTTTCGAGCCGCCACCCCCCAACAAATACAATACGCATTACACCTATGCCGCCGAGGCTCCTTACCAATCGTTTCTGCCTTTTGAGGCACTGCGCAATTACGACACGCTTATAGGCAATGAACGGCACGTTTCATTTACCATTGTTCCAAAGCGAAACGTAAATGTATTGCGTCTTTATACCGACACAAGTTTGGTGTTCAATTCGTTATCCTTCAATGGAAAAAAGGCGACTCCGGCCTCTGAAGGAGGTATTCTTGGAGATCGACAAGATCGCGGTTTATTAAGTTTTTATGTGTCGGCAAGAGATACCTTGCAAATTGCTTATACGGCTCCATCACAAACCGAAGTGCGTTTTAACGTGTTGGAATATTCGTTCGATTTAATGAACGACACAAGCCTAAATGTAGAACCTCGGCCGAAAAACACCATGACAAAACCATTTGTATTTACCGATGCGATCATCACCAAACGAACCATTACTCCTGAAAGCTTGAGTGCACGAGTTGTGGACACATTAACGGTTGAAAGGAATGAATAAGACTATTGGCATTGCTGGATTAGGATGGCTAGGGCTCCCACTGGCGCAACGCCTTCATTTTTTGGGCTACCCAGTGAAAGGCTCTGTTACCCAAACCGAAAAGGCAACCACTCTTCAAAAAAACGGCTTCGATGCCTATGCACTAACACTCACGGAAAAAGGAGTGGAGGGAAATGTACAGGGCTTTTTAAAGAACATCGATTTGCTGATTGTAATGATTCCTCCCGGACTGCGTCGGAATACAGGAGCCGATTATGTGTTAAAAATGACACATTTTCTTGAAACAGTTGAAACTTCGAAGGTTTCTCAATGTATTTTCATAAGCAGTACCTCTGTCTATAGCGACGAACAGGGCGCAGTGAATGAAGGAACGCCACCAAAGCCCGATACGGAAGCCGGTCGACAATTACATCAAGTAGAGCAATTGTTTTTTAATGCCTCATTTAAATCGTCCATTGTTCGTTTTGGTGGCTTGTTTGGAGGCAGTCGGCAACCCGTCCGTTTTTTGGCAGGCAGACAAGGATTAAATGGAGGCGCTGCGCCGGTAAATCTGATTCATCGGGAAGATTGCATTGGTATTTTACTGGAGATTATACAGCGAAATATGTTCGGGCACATTTTTAATGCCGTTCATCCTTCTCATCCTGAAAAAGCTAATTACTATATAAAGAAAGCCAAAGAACTAGAACTTTCACCACCTTCTTATAGCGATGTAAACGATGGTACATTTAAAATGGTTAACTCGATTAATGTTCCCAATTTGCTTGGATATGAATTCAAAAAAAATATTTAATTTCAGCCTTATTTTATCCTTAAAAATGAGTCAAAAGTATCTAAGTACGAGTTTATTGTTGTGCATTATTTTGCTTTCCGTAGCTACGAAAGCACAAGACGTCGAACCTCGACGATGGACCAATATTCCTCTTGGAGTAAAAGCAGCGACTATTGGATATGGTTATACTTTTGGCGAGGTACTATTCGATCCTTTGCTCGAAGTAGAAGAAGCTACCGTTCATGCCCACACCTTTATTGGCTCCTACGTACAACCCTTTAAGATTGGGAAAAAATTTGCTCGTTTGGATGTCTTAGTACCCTTTAGCACCGCCCGATGGGAAGGCCTTTTAAGAGGCAGCCCGGCGAGTGTTGAGCGGACTGGTTTAGCAGATCCTAGAATTCGATTGTCCTATCACATTCTTGGTCCACCCCCCTTATCGCCTAAAGAATTGCAAGAATACTTAATGGCACATCCTGTCAATACTACCGTGGGTGTATCTCTTGGGATCAATGTGCCTGTCGGGCAATATGACGAAGATAAATTAATCAACCTCGGACTCAACCAATTTGCATTCAGACCTCAAATAGGCGTGGCACACAATTGGGGGCTTTGGACTGTCGAGTTGGATGCTTCAGTCTTTGTCTACACCAAGAACAACAGCTTTTTTAACGATGGGACACGAAGGCAAGACCCTTTATATGCCGCGCAGGCACACCTCATTAAACGTTTTAAAAAAGGCCTATGGACTTCTATTAGCACATCTTATGGGCAAGGCGGTACTTCGCGAGTTAACCGGCTTTCGAAAGACGATGAACGTGCCAATTGGTTAAACGCAGCCTCTTTTGGACTGAATGTTTCAAGAACTCAAAGTGCAAAAATTACTTATCTATATTCTAAAACACTGAAGGATATTGGATCAAATGCCCACAGCATCATTCTTGCATACTCCCTGTTTTTTCAATAGATACACGTTCGTTAATATAATCAATCCTCAATCCTGATAGAAAATAGTATTTTTGATAAAAAATAGCGAACATGCTTTATTATTACCTGAAATCGTTGCACCTCATTTTTGTAATCACCTGGTTCGCGGGCTTGTTTTACATAGTTAGGCTTTTTGTCTACCAGATTGAAGCTTTTCAAAAGCCTAGTCCGGACAAAGAGATTTTGGGAGCTCAATTAAAAATTATGGCCAAACGATTGTGGTATATTATCACTTGGCCTTCTATGATCTTGGCGACTGGTTTCGCAACAGCCCTAATGGTCATGAGGCCTTTTTACCTTGCCGATGGCTGGATGCAAGTAAAATTAGGTTTTGTGGTTCTACTAATAGCTTATCATATTAAATGCCACCTTATTTTTAAGGACCTTCAAAGCGATAAAGTAAATTACTCCTCCAACTTTATGCGCATTTTTAATGAAGGGGCGACGCTTATTCTATTCTCAGTAGTATTTTTAGTAATCTTGAAAAACGCCTTCAATTGGATCTACGGCACGCTAGGAATTGTTCTATTTTCCATTCTATTGATGCTTGGATTTCGAATGTACAAGCGATTTCGTGATAAGTAAAGAATCCATTTCAATGGTTAAGCTATTCAAATTTTTCAACTTATCATCGGAGCATTTAAATTTGGAGCAATTATTGTTATCTTCCCAGTAGGAATCCAAGCTATTTATGAAATTTTACAAGTCGTTACGCTTTCGCATATTTCTTTCCATGATGTTGCTCTTGGTCACGACCTTCCTTTTCTTGGCAATTCTTACAGTTATTCAATACAAAGAAGAAGCCGAAGATTACCACAGGGACCGTTTGCAACGAAAGGAGGCCAACATCATTGAAAACATCAATTATGTGCTTAAGAATACCACCTATCCTATCGAAACGGCAACCATTCCCCTCATTTTTAAAAGCAAGATTTACGAAATCAAGGACATCCATAACCTTGAAATTCATTTGTACGATCTAAAAGGAACCCTTTTGAAATCGTCTCGCGCGTCCTTCTTAAAGGATACCTCGTATGCGAAGCTGTCCAAAGACATTCTCCAACATATTGAAAATTCGGCTACAAAAACATACGTCTATTCCTTTGAAGAAGACGGTCAAGCTTACCAGTCGTCGTATTCCTATTTAACCGATGCCTCTTTCAAACCCCTTGCGATTCTTAATTTGCCTTATATCGAAGACGATGGTTTCATTAATAAAGAGCTCAAAGAAAACCTTATGCGGGTGTCTATAGTCTATGGATTCATGCTACTTATGGCCATTGCACTTGCCTACTTTTTATCCAAATACATTACTAGGTCCTTAAAAACGGTAAGTGATAAGATTACCGAAACCCGCCTCAATAAACGCAACCAGAAAATACGCTTGGACAGCAATTCATCTCATGAAATTTCCAGCTTGGTTGAAGCCTACAACGGCATGATCGACGAGCTAGAGATTAGTGCCGCACAATTGGCAAGCAGCGAACGCGAGGCGGCATGGCGAGAAATGGCAAAACAAGTGGCTCACGAAATTAAAAACCCTCTTACCCCGATGCGGCTTTCGGTACAAAGCTTTCAGCGAAAGTTTGATCCAAACGATCCAGCCATTGTTGAGAAAGTGGGGGAATTCAGTAAGACGCTCATTCAGCAAATAGACACCATGAGTTCCATCGCTTCGGCCTTTTCGACTTATGCTAAAATGCCGGCCCAACAAGACGAACACCTCGACATGGTTAAAATAACCAAGCTTGCTTTGGACATTTTCAATGAGGAGTATATTTACTTCTATTCAGAAGAAAAAGAGATCATCGCAAAGTTCGATCGCACGCAATGGATACGAGTGATCACCAATTTAGTGAAAAACAGCATTCAAGCCATTGAGAAAAATCTTCCTTCCGAGCCGCGCATCGAAGTGAGAATGTTTTCAGAAAAAAAGACCCTGATTATAACCGTTTCAGATAATGGCGCAGGAATTTCAGAAGAAAATAAGGAGAAAGTATTCGAACCTAAATTCACTACAAAATCCAGCGGGATGGGCTTGGGCTTGGCCATGGTGAAGAACATAGTAGAAACTTATAAGGGAAGCATCACCTTGCAATCCATTGAAGGAAAAGGCACTACGTTTACTGTTTCCGTTCCTAAAATCTGAACACATTTTCGTACCTTACCGTTTCAAACCAGACAATAAATAATTTCATGAAATCGACCTCCTACGAGAACATTTTAGTAGCCCATGACAATGGAATTACAACCATTACCATCAATCGTCCTAGCAAGTTAAATGCACTGAACATTGCAACCATCAAAGAACTTCATGAAGCTTTTAAAGAAGGTGAGGCAGATGCCAAAACCAAAGTGATAATTGTGACCGGCTCAGGCGAAAAGGCTTTTGTGGCGGGGGCAGACATTTCAGAATTTGCCGATTTTTCAGTCTCTCAAGGGGAGCATTTGGCTGCGCAAGGACAGGCGATGTTGTTCGATTTTGTAGCCCACCTATCCACACCGGTTATTGCAGCTGTGAATGGATTTGCCTTAGGTGGCGGGTTGGAGTTGGCCATGGCAGCACATTTTAGAATTGCCAGCGACAACGCAAAAATGGGACTTCCTGAAGTTTCCTTAGGGGTAATTCCCGGATATGGCGGAACCCAACGTTTGCCTCAACTGGTAGGAAAAGGTCGTGCTATGGAACTCATCATGACTGCCGGAATGATCGATGCTCATCAGGCCCTGGAATTTGGCTTGGTGAATTACGTGACTCCCCAAGAAGATCTCTTGCCCCTTGCTGAAAAGTTAGCAGGAAAAATCATGAGAAATTCATCTGTTGCCATTGCTGCAGCCATTGAAGCCATTAATGCAGGCTATGAGGATGGCGAAAACGGATTCGAGGCCGAGATTTCGGCTTTTGGAAAATGTTTTGGAACCGCCGACTTCCAAGAGGGTACCCAAGCTTTTCTAGAAAAACGCAAACCCAACTTCCCGGGAAAATAATAATTTGGAATATTTCCATATCATGTTGGAATATTTCCAATATTAAAGTAACTTTGAGAAACCTTAGTTCCTCAATCTTATTTTTATGCCTTCATCTGTTAAGGGCCGTGGCGCCCAACAACAAATTCATAATCAATTTTTCGAACACCGGCATGAAGTGCTCGATGAATATCTAAACTTTTGTGAACTCGAGGGAGAGGCTGCCGATAAAAATCAGACTGACTATTTAGACGTGTTTCCCAAAACATTGGTCAACAAGGTCGTAAGTCCGGATGTGGGAATGGGGTATTCAGCAAATCCCTATCAAGGATGTGAACACGGCTGCGTTTATTGTTACGCCCGAAATAGCCATGAATATTGGGGGTACAGCGCAGGTTTAGATTTTGAACGAAAGATTCTCGTAAAGCGAAATGCCCCACAATTGCTTGAAGCGCACCTGTGCAAGAAAAGTTGGATGGGCGATACCATTGTTTTTTCAGGGAATACCGACTGTTATCAGCCTTTAGAGCGCAAACTTGAAATTACACGAGAATGTTTAAAGGTCTTTCTAAAATACAAACACCCGGTAGGAATCATTACAAAAAACGCACTCCTCCTGAGAGATCTAGACCTTTTAAAAGCCTTGGCAGAAGACCAATTAATTGTGGTGAATTTAACGATCACTTCGCTTTCTGAAGAAACACGTCGTTTCTTAGAACCCCGAACTTCGAGCATTGCCAATAAGCTAAAAGCCATTGAAATTCTCTCGTCACATAACATCCCCGTAAACGTGATGTTGGCGCCCATCATTCCCTCCCTGAATAGTCATGAGATCTTGCCTATCATCAAAGAAGTCG
>JAHEMY010000093.1 GCA_024643425.1 Flavobacteriaceae bacterium | reverse complement strand
ACATGTTTACTGAATCGATATTCTGCCGTAAAATCGAAAGTTGTAAATCCTCCTAAAGGTCCAAAATTATATTTTTTTGGAGGGATTCGTGTTCCCTCACCTTCTTCACTACCCACCTGACTACCGCTGTAAAAGTCGTATTGATCAACAAACCTAGCACCAAAAGAAACTGCCAAGCGATCTTTGTATAAATTATGGATGATCCATCGTGCAGACCCTCGATGCGATGGAGCATTGATGCTTTTTTCATCGGGCGATATAATACCATCACGATTGGCATCATTATCTTTGAACTTGGCCTGTAGCCAGGAATAATTTAGAACGAATTTTCCATAAGTGTTGATGTCCCAAGTGATACCGGCATCTAGACCGTAGATTTTTGCCTTTCCATAATTGAAAAAAGTAAAGAAATTAGCACCTTGAAGTGTATCGTTGCTCACGGTTCCTGAGTAATTAGGATTTTGAGTTACTTCGATTCCATTCACGGATAGTGCTTTTCCACCTACAGGAAGTGCAGGAGTAATGAAGTTGGTATTCTCACCGTAGAACGTATTCATGTCTAGTCTGAGTTTGGGCAATACTTGTGTTTTTATCCCTAGTTCGAAGGTATTTACTTCTTCTGGTTTCAAGGGATCGGTGGTTGTTATTGATTGCGGATCGCTCACTAGAGATCCGTTGGGAATATATGAAACGCCTTCACCACCATTTCCAAAAAAGAAATTTTGGATGTTTGCATATTGATTTTGAATGGAAGGCAACGCATATGCTTTGGCCCAACCAAGACTAATATTACCACTTTCAAAATCCCTGACTAAGGTAACTTTCGGTGCCATCAAATCTTCGAAATTATCATTGTTGTCATAACGCAACGCTCCGATAACTCGCATATGCCATGGGAGTTTCTTTTCGAGTTGCAGTACAGCACCTATTTGGGAGATTGAAATCTCTCCACCCATTCCCACTAAGGTATTGCCATTAGTTAAATTAGGACGTGCGTTTTCATAATCGATACCCCCCACTAAAAACAAGCCTATTTGAGAGAAGTTCTTATTGTATTGAACTTCAGCGTTCAATCGCTCACTTTTCTCTTTGATTCTGGAGGCAGATCGAGCAATTTGTTCTGCTACATCTGAAGGCAAAGCAGATGGGCCGGGTAGGGTATTCAACCAATAGATTTGCGTATACGGACCAAGTAAATAACTATCACCTAAACTCCCCCAAGTGTTGTATACATTTGCATAAAATTGCGGACTTTCATACCTAGCTTGAAGAAAGGTATTGGTAAGTCCTTTCATTTGATTACGTCCTGAGTTAGTTACCTGTAGAAAATCATTCTTACTAGCGCCACCGGCAACGATGATTTTAGATTTTGGAGTAGGTTTATAATGCACATGCGCTTCCCCACGGAGGTGGTAAAAATCGTAGTCGACATTATATTCGGGAATAGCCTTTGGAGGCATTCCCACATAGACACTGTCGCGGAAATTAAATTCTCGACCTTGTGCGTATTCACCGGAAATCTTCCAAGCCCAGCGGTCGTTTATTTTTTGAGCATGACGAATTCGGCTACTATACTGACTTTGATTTCCCGCACTCAAGGATACAGTGGTGCCTGGGTATAAAAAAGGGTCTTTTGTTATTGTATTGAACACCCCATTATGAGCATTAGGACCATAAAGTGCAGTTTGCGGTCCAACCACAATCTCCATTTGATGAACATCCTCTTTATTGGTCGTTCCGTTATTAAAAACGGGTAGACCACCACTAAGCGCGGCAGTACTAATTCGACCATCCACAATCTGAAGTATTTTGTTGTTAAAAGCACTATTAAACCCCCTAGCATTAAATGTTGTCCCATCAACTCCATAGCGGGTGAATTCGACGCCTTGAACCGTAGCCAGAAGCTCTCCATAATTGGAGCCGGCAAAACGATTTAAATCTTCAGGGGTCAGTACTTGAATGGGAACAGGAGCTCGCGTTATTTTTTGAGGATATAAAGTGGCTGTAATCACTACCTCAGAAAGTGTATCGAGGGCTAATTTTTGATTTTGCTCATCATTTTGGGAATGGCATAATTGAATGGCAAATAGAAAAAAAATCAATAAACGGGTTGGTGTATTCATACTATTTAAATGTTTAAATGCTGCTTTTCGTTACTTCTAATAAGAGAGTATTATTTATGCCTTAATTGAGAAATCTTGCTTCTTCAAAATTTAAGTTGAATTACTGATGCCAAAGAAAAAGCCCCAAATTGAATAGTACATTATCAAAGTTGACATTGCATATTATTCAATTTAGGGCTGACTAATAGTTCCATAAGAATTTTAAATGTTTTTATAATCATTTCTATTCCGTATGGCTTATTTAAAGTTATGCTTTTTTTTGTTTTGATATACATTGAACAAAACAATTTTAACCTGGATACTCTCGCCACGTACTATTTGATTTAAAAGCAAACACAATTCCTACGGAACACGTCATTTTTTCCGAATTAAGGTTTTTCATTTAAGGCATTAGCATAGACATAATCTGCCAAATCCAAACCTGTTTCCTCACCTACTTCCACAGCCTGTCTGAAGTGGTAACCTATATAGATTCGTGATAAAGAATTTTCTCGTATCGCATCGGAAATTTTAGAGAATGATCGTGTTACACCGGGCATATAAGAACTATGCTGTTCGATGTTATAATTGTCACGATTGTTAAAATATCTATAGATTATTTGACCCGCTGCTGCGCCGGTTAATGCGTGAGCAGAAGGATATTCCCCTACGGGTGGGGTGAGTAGTACAGGAGTCCAATTTGGATCTGCTGCCGTATCATTATTCCCATCGTTGTCTGCAAGCTGAATAGCATTTATAGGTCGCCAAGTATAATAATGCATCTTGGATTCAAAAACAGAGATGTACGCATCGGCGATAGCACTATGAACTAAGGCTAAATATCGTGCTGTTTTCCAAGCATTTTGTGATTGTGGATTGTAACTATTTAATACATGTCTAGCAAGTTCATTCCAGCCGCGATTTGAATTTTCTGCCCAAAAAACACCAAATTCACTTTGGTCGGGTGTACGATACGTGCTTATTGTTCCTCCGAAATCTTTCGTTTCGTTGTAGTCGGCAGCATATTCAGTAGAGTTCACATTATAGGGTGGAGCAGTTCTAAATTGGTCATTATCGGATATAAAAAAGGGAGGTAGGTTACCAAAATTAGGAAATGCATACCCCATTCCATTAGGAGCGGGGGCAAAAGGCAAATAACGATATTCGCCAGGCTGCGTTCCCGTTGGCGGCTGATTTGGACTTGCCGGAACCAAAAATGGAAAATCACCGGATCTGTGAGCCATGATTGCTTGCGCCACAGCATGCCCTAAAGCAATTCCTTTGTCTTTTTCCGGCCCTTGAGGAATTCCATCCAATGAAGTCGTCAATAAAGCATTGATACTCGCTAAATTCTGTGGAAGGTAAACCGCGGCAAACGGTAACGAGTTAATGGCCATGATTACGTCATAAGCAGCCTGAGCAACCGCAGCATCTGGATTTGCATCTTTATCTCTTGGCACACCAACATATGCATCATATCGCGGAGTAATACTGTTAAGTGCGTCGTGCATGGCCAAATGAACTAAAGCCCAGGTATAAGATGCAGACACCGGAGGTGTTGCAGGTCCATTAAGTGAAAACGAATATAAATCCTGCATGGCTTGATTCCAGGCTAAGACCATATTTGGGGATTGACTTTTGAAATCAATGGATTCGTTGTTTATTAAACTTGAATCGTCCTCTATAACCATGTCCTCATTTTTTGAACAAGAACTCATTAATAGAATGATGCTGAACATAAGTCCTGAACTCCAACGAACAAAGTTGATTGCTAGGAGTCTTGAATTTCGTGCATTTTGGGTTGCCACCCGAGTTGTTTTCATATGATTTTGTTTTAATTATTATTTAAATTAATTTTTGATTACCCTATAAATTCCCTTTTGATTATGGATTGTTACTTCCAGAATATAGGTGCCCACAGACAAGTTAGATACATTCAATTCAGTTTCAGTTGAATTTGGATTAAGTTCAAAAACGGCTTGTCCTAAAAGGGTATGCAATACCACCTTTTCCATCGGCTGAACGGAAACTAAGTTTAACTTATCAAGCGTGGGGTTTGGATAGTAAGTAAATCCATCTAGGCGATGATCGTCAGTGTTAAGGATATTATTAGTAAAAATTACATCCGAAACTCCGCCGGAATTAACAACAAAACAATAATAGGTTTGTCCGGCGATCACGGGTATCCATCCTGAAACACTATCAGAACAATGATTGGTTATAACTTCTATATAGGTAAGGTCGTCAATACTAGAATTTTCATTGGGTGCTTCAAAAAATGACACCTGGGTTGATATTCCCGATGGCGAACCTAATTGAGCACCTATTTGTCCGTTTTGAGTTGGAGTGAACTTGTACCAAACTCCGTTTTCTCCATCGATATCACAACCTGCGGGAGTGCCAAAATCGGCAGTTGCAGAGATCAAAGCCACATCTTCATCAGAAAAGGGAAATCCCACTTGATTTAGGTTGATGGCATTTGCGATTTCATCGTTCGGTGGAGGTATGGCATCACAAGACAGCGTAAGTTCAAAGTCGCCTGTATCGGTTCCATTTCCATGAACCAGGATGTAATAGGTAGTATTGCCCAGGGGGTTGCCATTCGAAATAAATTCAACGGTAGATTGATTATTCATACATCCGGAACCATTATCGTTGCCGGCAACACAGGTCAGATTATTAATACCTCCGGTATAGACGGAAATTTTTGTATCGAAATTCGTGTTGGAACTGCAGGTGCTCAAGGTAATGGTATTTGGTGCGCCATAGTTATCAGAAAACTGATACCATACACCGGGGGCCGTAATGGAAGTATCGCAAAATGGTGCGGCATCTATGGTGGATGATAAAGTATTACCTACTACTACGTCTCCACAATTAATAAAAAACGCTCCGGAGATTTCATCATTGTCAATGCAGGTTGCCTCAAAAGTATAAACACCTTCCTTGGAGTTATCTATAATCAACGGATCAAAGAAAACCTGTAAACCTGTCCCATAAGTACCAATAATTCCTGTAGTGGAATATTCCCATAGTACCATTTCACCATTAATAGCCGGAGTATTAATAAAAATCCAATAAGGATGTGGTTCATTTAGACTTCCGGGAAGAAAGATATCCGGTATATCAAGAACCACAGAGATAATGGTATATCCATTATTTGTACCAATTTCAGTTTGGCTGCTAGGAATAAAAGTGTCCCAGAAAAAATACCAATTCACACTACTGGGGTCGACTATTTCAAGATAAACTTCTTGTATTGGTTCGGGATAAGGGACCATTAAATTAAGTGTGATTGATTCTAATATCGCACTAGAACCGGCAGGGACTGTTAAATCGTTCCCGGCAAGAGCTCCAAAACTACATTCTATTCCCCCCTCAAATTCATTGCTCAGGCCTATTACATCACAATCGTTCTGAAGGTTATTCAAGGGGTCGTCGATTAATGTTAATACAGATTGGGCAAACAGGCCATAATTAAAAAGAATGCTAAAAAAAAGAATTTTCCCCATACATAAGAATGTACGTTGTAGCGGTTTTATATTCTTTGCATTTTGGGTTGCCACCCGAATTGTTTTCATGATCTTTGAATTTAGATGTAACAGTTTTTAGTTTTTATTTTAGTTGAGAAATGGAGTTAATTACTTCATTTTTAATTTCTTAAACCATTTGAAGTTAAATAGGTCTTTTAAATTGGGAATAAGATTGAGGCAGAGAGCCAACCAATAGCGATAGAAATAGAAATAACTAAGATGGAATGCTTTCGTCGTGTTTTTTTGGTTCTCTGTCTTATGAATCTATGTTTGTGTAGTAAAATAATTTACCTTGGTAATAGACTGAGTACCTTTATAAAAAATAGGGAATGACATTAAAGACTTTTATATTATCTGATAAAAAAGAAGACCGATTTAAACGACATTTGTTTTTTTGGCTTTTTTGGGGTGGGTATTTTTCATTGGTAAGATTTTTTAATCCAATGGCATATATGCAACTAGGGCATTTCCGCAATTTTTTTCAGGCGATGTCGGAGGGCTTTTTCTTCATTTTACCGCAAGCAGCATTGGTGTATCCATTGCTTTACTTTGTTATGCCACGCTATGTTTTCAATCAAAAATATGTGGCTGCATTTCTTTGGGGCATATTCTTTTTTTTACTTTCAATTACGGCTCACGCTATTTTATTAGTTTATTTTCCATGGGACAGGGTTCCTTGGATTTCAACCAGTAAATTATTTTTGATGACCGACACTTTCGCCCAGAAACTAAATATGGCATACTTGGCAAGTTTACAAGGGGGGTTAACAGGAGCAGCCTTGGCGGCGAGTTTTAAAATGTTCAAACATTATTATTTAAAGAATATTCGCAATGAACAGTTGCAAAAGGAAAATTCGGAAGCGCAATTACACCTCCTGATGGCACAAGTTCATCCACACTTTATGTTTAATACCTTGAACAACATTTACTCGCAGGCCCAGGAAGAATCTCCAAAGAGTGCCAAAATGATCCTTGAACTCTCTCATATTCTTAGGTATATTTTGGATGAAGGGGAAAAGTCGGCAGTACCTCTAGAAAATGAACTCCAAATGTTGGTAGATTATCTTAATTTGGAAAAGATTCGTTATGATAAAAAGCTCGATTTACATTTCTCTTTTCCTAAAAATGTGGAGGAAATAAATATTGCGCCTTTATTATTGCTGCCTTTAGTTGAAAACTGCTTTAAGCATGGAGCTAGTAAAATGATTGATCGCCCGTGGATCAATATTAAATCGGAATTCAACAATGCTGTATTTACCATAAAATTGATGAATGGTAAAAAGAGTAAAATAATTTCCAATAAAGGAAGAGTAGGAACCGGTATCGATAACGTGAGAAAAAGGTTGGAACTAATATATCCCAACAAGCACAATTTAACAATTACGGAGGAGGAGGACGCTTTTATCATCGACCTAAGCATTGAACTAAGTGGTGCACCTACTTCCGAGTCTAAGAGTATTACTGCTTAAATTAAATGTTATGTACAAATCTGAAACCACTCAACCTAAATGCCTGATTGTAGATGATGAACCTTTGGCAAGAGATGTACTGAGACGTTATATGGCAAAAATACCCATTTTACATTTGGTAGGCGAATGTAACAATGCCATCGATGCATTCTTGTTTCTTCAATCTAATGAAATTGACATACTATTTTTAGACATTCGAATGCCCGAATTATTGGGAACCGAGTTGATGCGGTCTCTTAAAAACCCGCCCAAAGTTATTTTCACAACGGCTTTCAAGGAATATGCCTTTGATGGGTTTGAATTGGATGCAGTGGATTACTTATTAAAGCCTATTAGCTTTGATCGATTTTTAAAAGCGGTGAATAAGGTCTTGCCGGGTAATGAACTCGATTTAATTTCGAATGAGGCCTATGAATTAGAAAGAAAAGCCGGGACCGATTCGATTTATTTGCAAATCGACCGAAAACAGGTGCGCATTGTACTTGCGGAAATACGTTATATCGAAAGCGATAAAGACCATGTAAAGCTCTTTACGACAGAAAAAATGTACGTCTCAAGGCAAACTCTTTCATCCATTGAAGCACGACTGGACCCAAAAGAATTTGTGCGCATTCACCGATCTTTTATTGTTGCACTTAACAAAATTACTTCCTTTACCCATGAGCTGGTAGAAATAGATAAAAAAGCGTTGCCTATTGGTAAGTATTATCTAAATCAATTTCTCCAATCGGTGGGTGCAGACCAACAAGAAAAGTAAGTCTCTTTTTCTTTTTTTAGTATTGCTGCCTTCTCAATAAATCAGAATGTGGAATTAAAAATCATCCTCATAACGCCGTAATCTATTTTTCAGAGCAATAAGCTCATCTCTTAAATGCTGCTCTTGTTTCAGCAAATTGAAGACCACATCGATGCCCTCCAAATTTACATGAAGCTCGGTATGCAAACGAATCATCTTTTCGAGATCGCCCACCTGGTCTTGATGAAGATAGGGGTGTTCTTCTATTATTTGCAGTTCAATAAGTCCAATTTCACTTAATGAATGAACAAAAGAATATTCAACCTCATATTGGGAACAAATCGCCTTTACTTCTATGAATTTCTTTTTTGCCATTACCTCAGTTTTTGTAATTCCTTAAACAAGTCTTTTTCCTTGTCGGATAAATGGGTTGGAATTTTGATGTGATAGGTGACAATCAAATCGCCAAACGCACCTTCTTTTTTGTAAATAGGAAATCCTTTGCCTTTTAATTTAGACTTAGTGCCATTTAGCGTTTCCGGTTTAATTTGAAGTTTTACTTTTCCGTCGAAAGTATCGATGGTAATAATTCCTCCAAGCAAAGCCGTGTATAAATCTAAATCGACGTTCGTATACAAGTTGTTTCCGTCGCGCTTGAAATGGGTATGATTGCTTATGATGAATTTTATATAAAGATCACCATTGGGTCCTCCGTTTAGGCCTTCGCCACCTTTGCCTTTTATTTTAATCACCTGCTCGTTTTCAACCCCCGCCGGTATGGTGAGGCGAATCGCATTGCCATTTACCGTAAGCACTTGTTGGTGGGGTTCATAAACCTGTTTCAAATCTAGATGGAGCTCGGCATGAAAATCCTGACCTTTAAACTTAACGCCACGTGTGCGTTGTGACGAGGTCCTTCCTCCTCCAAACATCGATTCAAAGAAGTCGGAGTAATCCGAATCTTCATATTGCTGTTGTCCGCTAGATTGATAGCGCGCTCGTTGTTGCTGTTGGGCTTTTTCATACTCTTCCCCATGTTGCCAATCCAT
>JAHEMY010000092.1 GCA_024643425.1 Flavobacteriaceae bacterium | reverse complement strand
TCATATTCGCAAACTGAATCACAGCGTCACTGTTGGGTCCAATAATTCGATTTATAAATACAAACACTGCGTGGAATCCAATTCCCATCCAAATGGTATTGCTAAGGATGCGCAAATATTGAACGAAGCTTCCAAAGAGGATCATGGTAATCACATAACCCACTTGAATACCCGTATTCCCTCCTACTAATCCATCCATGCCTAACAAACTTTGTTGTAAGGGCACGAGAATTACCGGTAATAAGGCAAATAGCACTATGGTAAAAAGCGCGGCTTTCCATTTTTTTAATTTGGTGTTTAAGGTGCTGAAAATATATCCTCGAAATAAAAATTCTTCCGGAAAAGCTTCAAAAGCCAGCACCACTGAAAATCCCAACAATACGGTGGATGTTGATCCTGAAGACCAGTTGAATAGCACTTCACCCCACCCCATGCTTTCTGTTGCGACGATTGATAATAACACAGGGAGCAGTAAAATAGACATCCCTGTAATAAAATGCAACAAGGCTTTCTTGAACGTTCCTAATCCAATGCTATAATTTACTTCAAGGGGTCTACGAATGCGTAAATACCAAACACCAAGACCAATGATTCCCGACATTACGATAGACTGTACAATCATTCTATGTATAAAGCTAAGGTCCCACTGTGTACTTGAAATTTCTCCCATCCAACCAGCCAAGCCTAGTGCGAAAAAACCAATGAGCCATGCAATAGTAGTATTCGACAAAAATCGATTAGGCATGGAGGAATTGTGTTGTAAATCTGTTGTGTAATTCATAATAAGTTGATTTGTTGGTTGTTAAAAGGTAGACGAGCCTAGGAAAAAATTGTTACAATAGGGGTCACATTGGGCTTAGAACCTACACTAGCGACTCAACAGAGTTTCTTTGAGCTCTGAATCCAGCATATTTAAAGTATCGCAATGCAGCATTGATGTCCAGTATTATCGATGGACATCCAACTTTAACCAAAACATAGCATGTTGGACACCCAACTTCTTTTTTCAAGCTAGGTTTGAACAATCAATTAAAACACTAACAATGAAAAATCTAGATTTTAAAGACAAGGTAGTATGGATTACAGGAGCCTCCTCCGGAATTGGTGCCTCGATAGCAATGCAGCTAAACACTCTAGGAGCAAAAGTAATTGCATCGGCGCGACGAGAAGAAAAATTAATCGCATTGAAATTTAATTGTCCCAATCCCGACAATATGCTCCTTCTCCCTTTGGACATAACCAATCCTCTTTCGATTGAAAAAGCAATTGTCAAAGTTCAAAGTTTAAACGGTTTAGATATCGTACTCCACAATGCAGGAATCTCACAGAAGGGATTGGTGATTGAAAACGAGATGGAGGTCGATCGAAAAATTATGGAAACCAATTATTTTGGTACAGTAGCGCTTACGAAAGCCATCATGCCCCTGTACTTGAAACAAGGGCACGGGAGTTTTGGGGTGGTTTCAAGTTTCGCCGGGGTTATGGGTATCCCGGGAAGATCGGCCTATGCAGCCTCAAAACATGCGCTTCATGGATTCTTTGAGTCGTTAAAGGCCGAGCATATGGCCTGCAAATTGCATATTAGTTTTATCCTTCCCGGTTTTATAAACACTGAAATTACAGCCAAAGGTTTATGCGGTGATGGAAAACCTTTTGGGCGGGTAGAGACCTCTCATCGATTGGGAATGACCGCTAATGCATGTGCTCATGCCATTATCAAAGGAATTGCAAAAAACAAAAAGCGGATTGTGGTTGGTAACATTGAAGTCTTATTGCTTTCCATTCATAGGATTTCTCCAAGTTTGGGTCACTTGATTATAAAAAGTCATCCCATGCGAACCATGCGCAATTTTAAATCAAAGATTCATAGAATTTTTAATTTCAAGCAAGATTTAGTTCTTGAAAAGCAGTAATCATTAGTGAAGGATTTCAGTTCTAATTCCTTGTTTCCAAATCAAAGGTACCTTCGGAGATTGTTCGCGTTTCTTCCGGATCATCAATGCCCATGGCGACTAAATTAAAGGTTCCCTTTATGGTAGTTCCATTGTAACTTGTTACGTTAATTACACCTCCCAATTCTTCGGTAGAAGCGAAAGAGAACACTTGTCCATTTCCGCCCGGAACATATTGGTAGTAAACAAAATTGCTTCCCGGGCCCCCAATTTGATACATTCCGGGACCATCAAAATTAAGCAAAGTAAGATCTATTTCATGTGCATTATTTGGGGATGCTCCTCGAATAAACAAAGCATCGATTACTTCACCATTATTACCCGATTGATAGGTTCCAAATACAGCATCAGGGGATCGGGAAAAATCTACAGTCTGATTATTTATTTTTGCCACCAAGGCTCCAGGGTCGTTAAAATTTTGAGGTGGTTCCTCGTCATCAGGACACGAAGCCAAAGTAAAACTTAGGCACAATAACAGTAAGAGGTGAAAGTGTTTCATGAAAAAAGAATTAATAAGCTTGTTCCTAAAGTTAGAATAATTAATTAAAAAGGAACCCCGGTCACCAAAAATTTCGAAGATTTTAAAAAAAAGTCGTTTCGAAAAGTATCTTCAAAGTCATATCCTATTTACTAATTCCTAAGTCCTGAACGTACGCCTAAATAGTATTTAAATGCTCCTCAATCCATAAGTAAAATATTCAACTGCCGACATCTATACCATTCCCAGATGCCTGTCTTAAAAAACCAACCATATAAATCACTATTTTTATCGCTACGCGACCAAAACTATCCTGAGGTTCCATGAGTGCAAAACGCCCTGTTCTAATACTTTTTATGGTGCTATTGTTTTTTTCCTGCAAAGAAGAGCAATGGGTATCTCTTGAAGTTGTTGCATCGGCCTATAATTCTACCAAAAGTCAGACCGAAGGAAATCCTTTTATCACGGCTTGGGGAGACACCCTTCGTCCGGATACCAAGTCGATTGCTGTATCACGGGATTTAATAAAAATGGGACTCACCCACAACACAAAAGTAAAGATCGATGGGTTCGAGGGGATTTACCTTGTAAACGACAAAATGCATCCTAAATGGCGTCATAAAATAGACATCTACTTTGGCACCGATGTACAAGCCGCCAGGAAATGGGGGCGGCGAAAGCTCACCATTCAGTATTTATGTCCGTAAGGTCTTGCTCTAAAAATCGTGAAGAGGTGCAGCGTTTTTTGTTTATTCTACGCTACTCAAAAATCTTAGGAAAACACTAAAATCACCGATGTAAACTAACTTCAATTTCACTCCGTATTTTGTCAATCAAGGATAGAATCTCTTTAAGCCTACTATATAATCGATTTGTATGGAATAAATTGGTGTCCACTAGATTTTCAAATTCTAAATCGCTGAACAACTCATTTTGTTGGGGGCTTAATTTGCTTCGTTCATTATAAAATTCAGTGCCTGATGCGATATCAATATTCTTCCAAGACCAATTCTTATTTAAATAGGAATTTAATTGATCGCTGCTAAAATTTATTAATAAATCATAGTCAAAATGAAACCATTTTAAAGTAGATTCCCAATCGAATAGATATTGTTTTAACTTTTCATTGGGCATGGCTTTTATTTTTCCTGAATTTAAAAGTTCATCGAGTACCGGCTGCGGTGGATAAAAAGGTGTTTGATTCATGGCTAGCCCCAGCAAGGTATCAATTTTTTGAGCCGATATAGTATCTTGATTCCCTGAAAATAAGTCCATAAGTGATACATTGGTGCTTATGGTAGAAGCATAGGAAGAAGTAATTCTGGTAAGTAATTCTTGAGTTCGAGAAAATTCTAGGTCTAGATTCTCGAGCATTAAATTATACTGTTTCTCTTCATTGCGATTTTGATTTAATTCGTTTAACTGTATCGCGATCAAAATACCAATCACCACAAGAAAAATTTCCCCGAAAGCATAAAAAAGATAATTTTTGAACTTGTTTTCTGAAATTAGTCGTTGACGTATTCTTCGGAAGAACTTTATCATGCGTCTGGTTGTTAGCTTTTTAAAGATAATAAGATTTGAAGAAACCTGCTCCAATAAAAAAATTGTTTTGTTATAAAAAATTTCTTGCCGAGTAATCTATATATAAATCCAAGGTATACCTGTTACATCCTAAAAGTACACCCAAGGGTTTCCTATAGTTGATGGGGAGTAAACTGGAAGTTAAGTCGACATAAAGTCGACATAGAGTCTACATATACCCTACATAAAGTCTATATAGAAAGATCTCTACCGGCGGTTTCTATGGTTCCATGTTCTGAATTCGCACGAAGTTTAATCTCCGAAAAAAATAGCTATGCTATCCTATATTTTTTGTTGCTAGGCTTTGTTCTAATACTAACTGATTTCCCTCATAGTTTAACACCTCTTTGCCCTTTAATTTTATTGGATTAATACTGTTTTTATGAAAACTTCCAATACACATTTCCGAACCCACTTATTCTTTTTATCCATCGCCCTTATCAGCACTAGCATGCTCTCACAAATAATAGAGACGGATAACCCCCACAAACCTGAAACCACAACGCCCGATGAAATATTCTGGAATGTAAAAGCTTATAGCCCCACTTGGGGATTCCTTGATGTAAAAGCAATTGACAAGAATGGTAAAATGTACGAGATCAAGGCCATTCAAGATTCGGACGATACCAGCATCCTCAATGTAAAAGCGCTTGTGAACGGAGAACGCTTGCCGGTGAAACTAATCGTGAAAAAATCGGATGCGCTATACCCCCTAAAGAGTATTGATAACGAGGGGAACATTTTGGACATAAAAGCCTTGGACCCGGATGGTGAGACCATTGCGGTAAAAGGAATTAGCAAATCCGGAAACATCGTTCATATTAGGGCTATTAGACCTCAGAATATTATGTACAATGTTGTTGCTGTTTCTCCCGATGGTACTGTAAATAGCCTTAAAGGAGTGAAGATGATGGACGAGGAAGTGGAGACGGTGATTAACGGCGTCAAGGTTTTTGCACACGTGAAAGCCCTCACTCAGGATAAATAACTGGTTTGTTACTATTGTCGGTTTGGCCTACCCGCCGGCTAGCCCCTTCACTAAAAATATCTACAGGATATTTTGTTAATGTTCGGTCCGGTTATGGGTTATGTGTTAAGTGTTATGGGTGTTAGATTAGACAATATTTTCGCGCTTCTTGGGATGATGGATGCAGCGTAATTGTCGAATTAACGGGAAGACCTTATTAGAAAAATGCCAAACACGCTCCCCCTTTGGGTTATTCCAATAATTAAATTCGTTATTTAGGAAAAAGAAAAACAACGCCCGCCCTAAATCCAAAGTCGGCTTTTGCACCATCAGGCGCCGCCAAATTAAACCTTGGACCAATAAAAAATTGTGTTTTTTGATTCCCTAAGCTTGTTAGCGCACTGATGTTGGGATTAAACCAAACATTGGTATTACTGGCCTCCCAATTTTGTGTGACTTCAAAATTAGCTCCTATCCCTGCGCCACTTTTCCAGTTATAATTGAAAAAAGGCTGAAAAAATAACTGGTTCACATCACTGCGATCTTCATCTCCTGCGACGCTCCAAATTTGGTTTACCAGCATTCCGATAGTTTTTCCTTTTGATTGGTACAAAGCAACTACCGTAGGTCCGACGCCAAATTTCTTTGTTGTGAGAAAATCATCGGTTCCAACCGGAACCAAAAAAACAGGTCCTGCACCCCAGGTAAGTCCGCCTTTTGAATTGGTAGGACTAAAAAAAGTACTTACTACCGCATCCCCTAATCCGGATTCATGGTTGCCCTCTCCTGTAATGTTATATTGAGAGATTACCGGTTGCACCCATCTTGCGATTAAGTTGAGATTTTCTGAGATCCCTACGGGTACGACCGGTTGAATATTTAGCGTATACCTAGAGCCTTTGTACGCTCCAATGCCTATATCCATATTGTTCTGCAAAGGGGCACTTATAAGGCTGGCAATTGGGTTTGCTAATTTCTTTGCCAGGTCCTCCGCACTTTCCGATTGAGGAGCTTGATCATCATCTTGAGCCATTAAAATCGGAGAAAAGATTAAAAGCAATAATCCTATCAAAAGAACTTTTATTTTTTTCATATTGGTTTAATTATATTGTTCATCTATGGCTTTTTCGATCACCTCAATTTTTCAAATGCTAAAGACATGGTTTCAGCATAGGTCAAAACCACTATTTCTCCAACGTTCAGCTGATCTAATAGAGCATTGTCTTGGGCTAAGATAAGTTTAAAGATATTCAAAAACAATTTACAGTTTCTACTGCAGACATCAGAAAAAGCATCAACCCGTCCCCATTCCTAATAAAAAACCTATTCCTATCTCAGGAACCTCAAACATAAGGCTGAAATGTTCGCGCCCGTTCTTTTAATGGCCTATTCTTTTTCAAAAAGTCAATAAGGAGTTTATAATACCCGATTGTATGGATTTCCACATAAAATTACCAAGGCCCTTATATTGAACACGTTCAAAATCGATATTACTAATAACCGTCTTGCCTTTTTTATTTGGGTTCGACTTTTTGATCAATTCATTTACAGCCCATGAAAAGGTTTTTTTCTCGGCGCCCTTACTATCGTAAATTTCAACTTCTAAATTGCTGTATAACAAGGTTAGTTTCCCATTAGATTTATAATTATTGGCAGTGCCTTTAAAATTTAAACCATCTAAAGAGCCTTTTTTAAACTTCATTAAAATGGCAGGATATATAATTGGGTTTAGTTTGTCGAATTGCGAGGTAGCTTTTGCGCTCCCGGAAAAATAAAAGCTGTTATTTTTAGGGGTATAAGGGAATATAAAATTCAGAGAAACAGGTAGCGTCTTGAGCAAATTAGCCTGCAAGTCGACCGTTAGGTTACTTTCAACTGTTTCCTGGTTTTTGTAGGACGATATATTTGCAATGGTTCCATCTATGTCATAAAAATCAACCTTTAACAGTTTTCTCGTAGATTCAAGCTTTTCTGTATACGAAAGTGTCGAATTTTCTATGGTTACGCTATCCACTTTAAGTGGTTGCGTCATTTCCTTTAAGGCAATATGAGGCAACTTTGGTCTTTTATTCAAGTCCCATGTTTTGCTTTTATCCTTTAAGATATTAAAGTCCAATCCCAAAATATTGATATGCCCAATATCGATAGCGCCAAAGTTTAAGAAAGCATTCGTATCAAAGTTATTTATGAGCAAGGTATCTACAGTAGCTTCATAGATTTCAAAAACGTGATCGAATTTTTTCGAAAAATCTTCCTTATCTCCTATGGGTTTTAACTCAAAATTAGTGAGTGAAACATCTTGTTCTGTATAGCGATAATGTAGTTCGTCAAAGGCAATATAGTACAAGCCGTCGGGCATATTATAAGCTTGTTTTTCTAAATAAACCTCCAAATTTGATTTGTCCAGTGCAAAGAGATCTTCGGTGCCTTCAACCAGATCAAGGTCTATCCCTTTAAAAACAAATTGCTCCCCGCTAAAAGAAGACAAGGTGTCTGCTGTTCCTTTTCTGATTAAGTTAATATTGTAATTCGCAAGGCGTATTTCGCCTAAATCTAGGTTTTTAAGTTTTGGGATTCGAAGGCTATCCAACGAAAAAGTAGCGCGCTTCTGGGCAGTATTTGCTGTTGGATTTGTATTTTCAGGGAGGTAAAAATCTATGGTAAATTGATCAAAAACAAGAGTGCTTATTGAAATGTCTTTGCTTACCACCAAATCGTAAACACCCAAACCAGTTAATGACGCATTAGAAATTTGAATGCTTTGAACCATTTTCTTTTGTAGGGTATCGGCAAATAATTCTTGTGATGGTAGTAACGAGATATTGTTTATTTGTACATCCCCTTTAAAAACATTCACATCTACTTCACCAATAGCAATGCTGTAGTCTTTCCCTTGATTGGCAGCAAATAGTTCATTTTCTAAATAACGAACCATGGTTTTTTCTAAAATGGAGTTCAGAAAAATCAACACGAATGCAATCAACAGAACGAAGACCATGGATATGCGGAAAAGTTTCTTTTTAGACATGATACTTTATAAAAATAAACACAGAGCAGTAACCCTAACAACTAATCTTCTCAATGCAGAATAAAATGGATTTTAATTGTTAAATTTATGATAAATTTTGTCCAAAAGACTACACCAATGTATAATAATTCGATTTATTTTTTGACTTCCTAGTAACGGCCAAAAGCTAACAATGTTGTCAAGAATAAAACAACTAATGCTGAAAAACATACCCATGAAAAGATTAAACAAATTTTACGCTCTAATAGCGTTGGCAGCCTTGTTTATTGGTTGTAACTCTTCTACTAACAATCAACAAGATTCGAAATTCAAATCCATGCCAAATTCCACCGAATTTGATATGGTCCTACTGAACGGTCGGGTCATGGACCCTGAAACCAATTTTGATGCGGTACGGAACGTAGGTATTAAAGATGGTATTATTGGCTTAATTACCGAAGCTGAAATATCTGGTAAAAAAACTATCGATGCCAGCGGTCTGGTCGTGGCACCCGGCTTCATCGATACGCACTTCCATTCGGTGGACCCATTCGCAACGAAGCTGGTTGTCGCAGATGGCGTCACGACGGGTATGGATCTCGAGGCTGGCTCAGCGCCGGTCGGTGAGTGGTACGCCGAGAAGGATGCCAGCGGATGGCAGGTTAATTACGGCACCACCTCGGGCATGATTGCGAACCGGCTCTTCGTGCATGACCCCGAAGTCGAGATTACCGGGCCAATGGATGCGGGGGTTGGCAGCGGCTATCTCGACAAGGCGGCGCTCGATGGCTCTGCGGGTTGGTCGGTCACGCGTTCGTCCATCGACCAGATGAACCAGATCATGAGCGCAATCGATGAGGATCTCCGGCAGGGGGCGATTGGCCTCGGCGTCGGTGCTGCCTACATGGCGCAGGGCTTGACGAGC
>JAHEMY010000091.1 GCA_024643425.1 Flavobacteriaceae bacterium | reverse complement strand
TTGAATTGCGGGCGGTGTGCACTGAGCTTGGTATTGAAGTGGATAAAACCATGGGAAAAGGAAAGTTGATTGACGAATTATTTGGTGAAAAATGTGAGTACCACTATGTTCAGCCAACCTTTATCACTGACTATCCAAAAGAAATGAGTCCTCTTTGCAAGGAGCACAGAGACAATCCCGAACTGACCGAACGTTTTGAGCTGCTGGTCAATGGAAAGGAACTGGCCAATGCTTATTCTGAACTGAACGATCCGATTGACCAGTTGGAAAGATTTCAAGACCAGTTGAACCTTTCTGAAAAGGGAGATGATGAGGCGATGTTTATTGATATGGATTTTGTGCGAGCCCTTGAATATGGAATGCCACCAACCTCGGGTATTGGTATTGGAATTGACCGTCTTGTGATGTTCCTTACCAATAATGCGTCTATCCAGGAAGTGTTGTTCTTTCCCCAAATGAAACCTGAGTCAAAAGCTGCCAAAACCGTTGAACTGAATGACGACGAAAAAGCGGTCTTAAAAATGCTTCAGAAGGCAGTAAAGATCGACCTGAACGACCTCAAGGTCCAGTCAGGTTTGTCCAATAAAAAATGGGACACAACGATTAAACACCTGACTAAAAACAGCTTGGCTATTGTCAACAAAACCGATGACGGGTTGTTTGTGGAGCTGGTAGTTCCTGCCTAAGCAGGAATCGCTTGATAAGTATAAGGTTCCCACTTTCGTGGGAATGACAGAGGAGTTACATCATTGCAGCTCCTTTTTTTATGTCTTTTTCCCGCAGATCTTCGCAGATTGTCGCATAAGTTTGGTCACGATTTGGTCATTTGAAGAATTTGAATATCATTTATGGAAGAGGTGAAACCATATTTTTCGCTTTCACATTTTTACATACCTTTAAGGGTGCCTGATGGTTCAGGTGTCTTGTTGATAATCAATGGTTTGTTTGCAAAAATCATCAATCCTTTTGACCTGTTTGTCGAATCAAAAATGAATGATAGCAAGTGATGACAAATGGTTTAAAAAAGGAGATATAAACGCTATATGAGTTTATTAACTAGTTGGCATACATTTGAACAATTCAGTTATAAATCATTTATTTTGAATAAGTTTTAGTATATTTGCATGCAAGGCTAATTTTAACACATCATGTAAGGCTAATTTACATTCAGCATGAAAGGCTAATTAAAGCACAACTCACTAGGCTAAATTTAGCACAAAAAATAGAACTGCAATCAAATTTTAAAACAGTATTTATTCATATGGCTACACCAGGAGAAAAACTCGCAGCATCACTTCAGATTCTTCGTGAAATTCAAGAAGAACAAAACATTGTAGCAATAAAAACATCTGAAATAAACAGAACACATCGCGAACGACTTACCAAAAATGGATTTTTAAAAGAAGTCGCCAAAGGTTGGTATATAGCAGCAAATCCAAATGAGAATTTAGGGGATAGTACGTCTTGGTACACATCATACTGGCAATTTTGTTCAAGATATTTAAAAGATAAATATAACAATGCTTATTGTATTTCTGCAGAGCAATCTATTTTAATACATTCAGGCAATAACACAGTTCCAAGTCAATTAATTATTCGTAGCCCTAAAGCACCAAATAAGAACATCCCCCTTTTACATAATACCTCATTATTTGAAATGAAATCTCCATTACCAAATACAGCGGAAATAATAGAAGTAAACGGAATAAGAATGTTAACTATTACTTCTGCGTTAATTAATTGTTCGCCAACAATGTTCGAAAAAAATACGACTGACATGAGAACTGTTTTGGCATTAATTCCTGACTCATCTGAATTACTTAAAGAACTATTAGATGGCTCTCATTCAGTAATTGCCGGCAGATTGGCCGGAGCTTTTCGGAATATTGGTCAAATTCGAATAGCTGACGAAATTGTTTCTACAATGAAAATGGCAGATTTCGATGTGAGAGAAATAGACCCATTTGAAAACAAACTACCTATTCGACTATCCTTTAGAGAAAAGTCTCCATATGCAAATAGATTAAAAATCATGTGGGAAGAATACAGAAAAGTTGTAATTAAATATTTTCCAGAAGGTCCAGGACTTGCCAAAAATCATGAAGAATATTTAAACTCGGTGGACCAAATATATTTGACTGATGCATACCATTCTTTATCTATTGAAAGATACACCGTATCTGTGGACCTAATTGAAAAAGTAAGAAGTGGTAATTGGAATATTGAAGAAAATAATGAAGACAGAAATCAACGAGACGCAATGGCTGCCAGAGGTTATTGGCAAGCCACCCAATCAATAAAAAGTAGTATTAAAAAAATTCTAAATGGCACCAATTCAGGGACTGTTGCGGATCAGGACCATACCAAATGGTACCAAGAATTATTCGCTCCTAGTGTTACAGTTGGAATTTTAAAGGCCTCAGATTTGGCTGGATATAGAACAAATCAGGTATATATTTCACAATCACAACATGTTCCCTTGAATAAAGAAGCTGTAAGAGATACAATGCCAATCCTTTTTGAATTGTTGGAAAACGAAAGTAATGCAGGAGTCCGGGCTGTACTTGGCCATTTTATCTTTGTATACATTCATCCATATATGGATGGCAATGGAAGAATGGCTAGATTTTTAATGAATTTAATGCTCTCATCAGGCGGATATCCCTGGACAGTGATTCCAGTAGAAGAACGCAAAACATATATGAATTCATTAGAAAAAGCAAGTGTTGAAGGTGATATTGAGTCATTTACTATTTTTATTTCCAATTTAGTAATAGAGAGTCTTAAAGGAACTCCTATTGCGAAATTAAAAACATAACAATAAAAAAACGTATGCCAACAATGGCTATAAGTAATTGCTTGTTCTCGCCTACTTCTGAAAATCCTTTCGGATTTTCAGTTTAGTGTGTACTTGCAAAATTAAGTGCTAACCCACGCAACTACTCATAGCCGAGACGTTGGCGGTAATTGCATCGCAATCTACACTATTTAACGAAGACTTTATTTAAAAACTCAATTAAACAGGATTTAGAAGAGAAACAATCAAAAATAAGATTTCAGCAAAAATGGAAAATACTACTTTATCATTAAGCAAAAACGACCCTAAAGTTATTAATGCGTGTAATGCAGAAAAAGCATTATTCAACCATTATGGGATTGAAGCAAAAGAGTATTTTGTAACTTTATCCGAACAGCAAATAAAATTCGTGTTTTAGAAATAGGAGATGGAGAACCGCTAGTAATTGTTCCTGGGAATACAGGTGATGCTTTTGTTTTAGCTTCGCTAATGGCGGAATTGAAAGGTAGACGCATTTTTGCTATCAACCGTCCTGGTGGAGGTTTGAGCGAAGGTATGGACCATACAACCGTAAACATCAGAGAATTTGCGCACCAATCTCTAAATGTTATTTTAGAAGAATTAGATTTAAAAAACGTGGATGTTGTAGCACATTCAATGGGTGCGCATTGGAGTACTTTACTTGCAATGGAACATCCTGATAAAGTTAGAAAATTGATTTTATTGGGTAATCCCGGAAATATCATGGGTGGTAAACCCCCATTGGCAATCCGCATTATAGGCACGCCACCATTTACTAAGTTGGCAATGCATTTTATGATTCCGAAGAATAAAGAAAAGGCATTGAAAACCTTGACAATGATGGGGCATTCCAAAGAATTTGTAGCTGCACTTCCAGAGGAACTTGCAAATGCTTATTTTAAGTTTGGGCATTTACCGCACTATGTAATTTCATCTACTAGCCTTATTCAAAATATGATTCCTGAAATTAAAGCAGAAGATCTCGCCAATCTTCAAAAACCGACAGCATTGATTTTAGGAACGAACGATAATTTTATTTCACAAGAAAAAGGAGAGAAAATTGTTGCTGCAATACCCAATGGTACTTTTTATTCTATGGATAATTCAGGACATTTACCATGGCTGGAAAATCCCAAACTAATAGCCAAGATGATATTGGATTTTTTCAAAAGTTAGCACCCTAAAAAAACAACTACCGCCAACAATGTATAAAAATAATAGCCGGTTTAGTAGTAAATACAAAGGTTGTAGCCCGCTTCAACTTTCTTGTATCTTGACAGGAAAGTACCACGCAGTCGGCTACTATTTTTATACTTAACGTTGTGCTTCATTATCAGAAACCGCTAACCAATGATAAAATTATTTAGAAAAATTCGTCAAAACTTAATAATGGAAAACAAAACAGGAAAATATTTTAAATATGCCATTGGTGAGATTGTGCTTGTTGTAATTGGAATTCTGATTGCACTTCAAATAAATAATTGGAATGAAAACCGAAAAAATAAAATCGCTGAAGCTGATTACTACTGTAGAATTTTAGATGACTTTGAGTTAAATGAAAAATTAATTGATGAAACTTCTGAACTGATAAGCAACAAAATAAAGCTCTGCAAAGAGCTTATATCAGATTTAAATAAAATACCAAATGACAGAAGTATAATACTGAATAAATTTGTAGTTGCTCTAAGACAAGATGTTTTTGTTCCCAGTAATATTGCTTTTGAAGATATAACCTCTTCGGGACAGTTAAAACTTTTAACAGATTTAAAACTTAAAAACAGACTTATTCAGCATAGTACATTTTTCAACAATATTTTAAATCTTCTTCAAGAAAATCGGAATGTCATTATTAACAGAATGGGTGATTTTGAATCAATGAGTGAATTTGGATATCAAGATGTTGATTATCTAAAGCGAGAGCTTGATAGAGAACATATTGCCCTTTTGCCAAAAAACAACTGGACAAATGACCCTAATAATCCAATATTCTTAAAGTTTCAGGATAATCTTATTGTGTATATAGCTATGCTGATTAGACAGAAACAGCATTTATCTAATTTAAAGAAGGAAATGCAAGAACCTATAGAACTATTAAAAGATAAAAAGTGTAATTAACGAAAGCACAACACCGTGTATAATCAATTGCTTGATTATTGCTTACTCGGAAAATCCTGCGGATTTTCCTCTGGTTCGTTTTCTTTTGCTAACTTAGTTCTTACCAACGCAACTGAACCATACACGAACACGTTGTGCGTCATACTGAAAAATGAAACTCAAAATAGTACAGAAAAACAAAAACTGACTGAAGTAAACACCAAACAATTATAATGATGAAAAAACTAACCAACCAATTAACCCTATTTTCAATATTTTTTGCCTTGACTTTTGGTTTACAAAGTTGTAAAACCTCTATGAAAGGAAAGCAAAATAACTACCAGGATACAGTTGAGCAAATCAATGAAAAGTTTCAAAACGCCTACGGGACTCAAAATGATAAAGCTATTAAAAAACTATATACAGATGATGCGTCTTTGGTAACACCCTATAGTACTGTTCAAGGTAGCGAAGCCATTCGGGCTTACTTGGAAAAAGATTTTAGTAATCACCAGAGTAATACCCGAATGAAAATAACTACTGAAAGTATTGAAAGCAAAACTAACGACACACTTTTAGTCAAAGGAAGATATCACATAACCGGTAATAAAATTAAACCGAATGTGCCTTTCGAATTGGAAGGACCATATACCCATATCTGTGTTCAAGAAAACGGTGAATGGAAAATTTCAAAAACAGACTACACGGCTGATTTAAATATTAATGATTAAAAGATAGTAGCATCAACAATGCGATTTTGTTCATTATTCAAAAGTACGAACGCACAACAATGGCTATAAGTAATTGCTTGTTCTCGCCTACTTACGAAAATCCTCGCGGATTTTCTACCTTGCCTGCCGGCAGGCAGGTTCGGTTTGTATTTGCTAAATTAGTTGCTGAAACACGCAACGAAATCATACACAAACACGTTATCGGTAAGATTTTGGAGAAGCAAAAGTATTGAAATAATATGACAGAGAATAAACCTCGATTATTAGACCAAGGCGGCATAGCGGTCTTGAAGTGTAAGGACCAGAATCCACCGGGAGCAATCATGCTGATGAAGTGGGCGCTCACACTCGCAAGCCTGGTCGTCGTTACGGCTTGCACTGTGGGGACGGCCGAGCGCTCGCCTGACCAACGCGGCGCCGCGTCCGAGCTTAAAGCGCTCCTGGACGAGGCCGTCGCCTCTGGGATTCCCGGAATCTCTGCCGCCGTGGCAACGGGTGACAGCGTCCTCTGGACGGGGGTTGCCGGTAAAGCGGACCTGCAGACGGGCGCGCCCGTACGCCCCGAGATGCTCTTCGGCATCGGCAGCATTACCAAGACTTTCGTGGCCGTCGTGATTTTGCAGCTGACGGAGGAAGGGCGACTGGATCTCAACGCCACGGCGGCGAGTCTGCTGGGGGCGGCGGTGGATGGAATACCCAATGCGGAGAAAGCCACACTAGCGCAGCTACTTAACCACACTGGAGGAGTGCGCAGCTGGGAGGACGACCCCGCCTGGATCCACGAGGGTCGGGGCGACCGGCTCGAGCCGGCCCGCATCTGGGACAAGACGGCGACGCTCCCTTACATCAAAGGGCAAGCGGTGCTGGCCCCGCCAGGTGAGAAGTTCAGCTACGCGAACACGAATTTCACAATGCTCGGCATGGTCATCGAGAAGGTGACCGGCAATCAGGCGGTGGACGAGATCCATCGGCGTATCCTCACGCCACTCGGCTTGAAGGACATCCATCTTGAAGGCTTCGAGCCCATTCCCCCAGGGCAGCTGGCGCACCGGTATCACTGGGCGACTCCGACCTTCCAAGAGGACGCCGGAGTGAACGCCGCCTTCCCCGAGGTTCGCCCGGGCTTGATCGACGCCAGCAGCTCAAATCTCTCGGTGGAGTGGACGGCCGGTGGGATGGTGGCGACAGCGCGGGACCTAGCGCGCTACGCCGCGGCGCTGCGCGATGGCCGACTGCTCAAGCCTGCGAGCATGAAGTTCATGACCGAGTGGTCTCCGGCAGGCGAAGGGGAACAGGTGGGGCACGGCCTATTTCGCAGCGCGTATCCGGGCGATCTCGCGGTCATCGGGCATGACGGCGACGTGCTGGGGTTCACTGGATCGTTCTACTGGGTCGAGGGCGCAGACGTGGTGGTGGCCGTGGTCAGTAACGTGGGATCGATGCACTCGACGAGCGCCGGCACTGGCTCCGCCGCGGTGGGGAACGTGCCAGGGACGGCGTACCTGGTGGCAAAGGACAAACGGTTCATCGACCTGGCGATGAAAGTGGCGGCAACAAGATGACGGAAGCGCAGCGTCTGTCTGCCCGTTCGTGCGTAACCGTGAACGGCAATGGGTCAACCCTGAGCTGCCGCAAACGGAGCATTGCAATCACGCGACCGTCCTTTGCGCCAGTGTGCTCAGATACTGCGCCCAACGGGGCCGCGCCTCCTTTTGCTCGTGGCTCCCGTGTGCCGCCTAACATTGCTTGCAACTGACAGCCGCTCGAAGGTGTGCTCGCTCAGCTCGCTGCTATGTGATGCGGCTGCAGCTGAAGCTTGTCGTTAGCAAAAAAGAAGAAAATAAATGAGGAATATCAAAAATCCAACCGATAACACAGGCTATATGCCATTAAAACGGCACATAGCCTTAACCGTTACCAACTATTAAAAAAATATTGCCAGTAACAAAATCTTGGTTGAATCGAATAACTGACCAATTAAAATCAAAACTCTAATGTTGGAAAATACAAAAGTAAATATCAAAATCAAACTTGCCGCATTGTGGACTTCTGTCACATTATGTTATTTATATGGAGACTACTTTGAGCTGTATACACCAGATAAAGTAAACAGTTTAATTACGGGTGAAAATAATTTAGACAGCCCAACTAAATTACTAATAGCATCAATAATTTTGGCAATTTCTTCATTGATGGTTGCAGCATCAGTTATCCTCAAACCAAAATTAAACAGAATTCTCAATATCATTTTCGGAGCTTTATTTACACTAATGCAAATTGCTATAGGTATTTATACAACTCACGAATGGTACTTATTTTATGTATTTTTAGCATTTTTAGAAAGTATTATTACTGCTTTAGTTGTTTGGTATGCTTGGAAATGGCCCAAGAAAAAGTTGGATTAATAGCGGACATCAAGATTTAAAAATTAAGAGAGAGATTGGATTTTCTAAAATTACAGATTGATTTCTTAAAGGTGGAATGCTGTAATTCTCACTTGGTCGGAAGTGAATCGCAAAAGGAATTTTAACTCGTAAATAACAAAAAGTTGACAAGTAGAATCTTCAGAATAGACAACTTGGAAGTAAAGTAACAGTTGGTAACAATGTATATAAAAAATAGGCAAAACAGTAATAAATCAAGGATTTTGGCACGTATAAAAATTATTCTTAACCGGAAGTTTCTTGCTTCGAAATTGCCTACTTTTAATATACTAAACGTTGTGTGCAAGCTAAAAAAAAACGAGCTGAAAGAAAATATGAGAAAAATTAGCATAATGTTACTGACTATACTTTTATGCATCTCTTGCGGAAAAGTCGAACAGAAACACGAAAAACTTAATTCTGACAAAATGATGATTAGAATATCAGAAATCGAAATAGAACCCGAATTTCTTGAAGAATACTTATTAATATTAAAGGAAGAATCTAAAGCATCCGTAGAATTGGAACCAGGAGTGATTTCTATTTTTCCAATGTTTCAAAAAGACAAACCGACAGAAATTAGAATTTTGGAAATTTATTCGGACAGAAAAGCGTATGAAAGTCATCTTGAAACGCCTCATTTCAAACACTACAAGACAACGACTTTGAAAATGGTAAAATCCTTGAAGTTAGTTGATATGAACACAATAGATGGCGAATCTATGCCAATGATATTTAAGAAAATAAAATGACCTAAAAAGCCTGCACACAACAATGTATAACCGCAATTACGGCGGATTCGACTACGTCCGAATCCAATCGGAATTTTAAGTGTCAGTATCAAACCGAAAATTAACGCATATTAAACCGTAACTTACGGTTATACGAAACCGTTAGCTACAATTATCAGAAACATGAAAAAAACAATAGGCATATTATTAATTACTTTCT
>JAHEMY010000199.1 GCA_024643425.1 Flavobacteriaceae bacterium | reverse complement strand
TTTTCAAAGATAAGGATGACCACCCTCTAGAGAAGGGAAAAAATTACAAGTTGCATTTACCAGCAAATGTTCCTGTCAACAGTTTTTGGTCAGTTATTTTGTACGATGCCGAAACCTACGCCATGATTGAAAATCCGGAGAAAAAATATACAGTGAATTCATTATTGAAAGAGTTGAATGTAAACGAAGACGGCTCAGTGGATGTGTTTTTCGGACCGGTTGCACCGGAAGGAAAAGAAGCGAACTGGATCCCCACCACGGACAACGATTTCTTTGTCGGCTTCCGGTTTTATTCGCCCGATTGGGATCGTTTAGGTAAATCGTGGAATTGCGACCGACCAGAACTTTTAAACTAATAGATCTGAAAAGATTAATAAAATGTAGCTATTTAGCCCCGCAGGAAGTCGAAATTGCCTGGTTCGGCCCTTGAAGGGAGTCCAGGCAATTTCTCCCATTGCACCCATTACGGCACGGGGCGAATGATGGGAGAAATTGCTGCTTTCAATGCGCTGCTAAATAGCTGCAATAAAATCAGGAATGATGAAAGCACTAAAAACTAAAAAACAAATTGCTACGCTTTTCAGCGCTATACTGATCATTGCAATAGTCGTCCCGGCCTGTTCCCCGGATTCAACACACAAGACAAATGATGCCAATTCGAACAAAGAAATGTTTAGCACCAATGGAATTGAAATGGTAAACGGCGTTCCAACCACCGCGTCCTCAAAACAGTTGTTTGAAACCATGGATTATTATAGTGCCGTAATGACCTATTTATGGGCGATGCCCGCAATCGGCCTAAAAGGTTGGGAAAATGCCAATATTGATATGGGAGCAGATCCAACACTTGATGGTCAGATCTGCCTTTATCACGGCTATGAAGAATGCGCGGGCATTCTGACGCCCAACACTTCGGTAACCTATGTGATTTCTTTTGTGAACACGGCCGTTCACGGTCCGGCTGTATGGGAAATACCGGCAGGAATGACTGCCGGCTACGTGGGAGATCAGTGGCAACGCCCGGTTCTGGATACAGGCTTACCTGGAAAAGACATGGGGAAGGGAGTGAAGCTGCTCATCATTGGCCCGGGCCAGGAAGTTCCGGTTCACGACAATTCATATACAGTGGTGTACAGCCCGACTAATGTCGTTTGGCTTGGTACCCGCAATATGACGCCCAATGGACCAGCGCATGACCAGTTGAATGAAGCGTTCGATTCTTATCCGTTTAACAAGCCCGAGTTGAAGGGGCGGCCTAAGCTGCGTAAAACAGGTGAAGCCTTCCCGCTCTATCAACCGCATGGGATGGCGCTTTGGGAGAACCTGAATACGATTATCCAGCGTGAAACAATGGCTGAACGTGACGTGTTCTTCTATGCCATGCTTAAGAACCTTGGCATCGAGAAGGGAAAGGCATTCCAACCCGATGGGACACAAGAGGCCCTGCTCAACGAGGCTGAGCGTGTCGGCTATTTGATGGCGATTAACAACGCCTTTAAAAAGCGATTTGAAGGTGCCCGCTACTACGAAGACAGGCGTTGGTACACGCCATTGGTACTCAACCCCGATCAGATTGAGCCTACACATGGCCAGCTCTTTGAACGGGCCTCCTATTTCCATGAGGCGATTGGCACTACCTACGCCATGAAGATCGAAAAACCGGGACCGGGAAGTACTTATCTCGCCCAATATGAGGACGAGCATGGAATCGGTTTCGACGGCGGCAAAAATTATACCCTCACCGTTCCGGCAGACGTTCCGGCAGATCAATTCTGGGCTTTCACGGTTTACGACAGCCACAGCCGGACACTCATTCAGAATGAGCATAAGATGGCTGAAGTAAACTCACTGAATGAGATCATTAAGAACGAGGATGGAACGACGACAATTTACGTTGGTCCAAGGGCACCCGCTAAAAATCTGGAGGGTAATTGGATTCCGACCAGTGAAGGCCAGACATGGTTCAGCTACTTCAGATTTTACACTCCAAGGGCTTCCTATTTCGACAAAAGCTGGAAACTCAGCGACATTGAAGCGGCTGAGTGAGTCAATTATAAATTGTTTGAGTAAATCGTGGAATTGCGAGCTACCTGAGTTTTTGAAATAAAAGAAAGGGATAGATTAATAGCATAAAGAATATACCTATGAAAAAACTACTGATTGCAATGTTCACATTCTTTTTTACTGCGTCCATGTTGACGGGTGTGCAGGCGCAAGAGTTAACGCAAAGTGAGATAGCCGATCGTATGTATGTACAAAAAGCAACCGAGGTTGTTATTTGGGCACAGCCACTTATGAACGCCATAGCCATGAGAGATGGTTTCGAAAAGGATGGCGGCGCAGGGCCGAATGATCTTCTGTACTTCAAGAAACCCATCGACTGGCGCTTTCAAATTACGACGCCAAATAACACGACGATGTACTCCTTCGCTTTTTGGAAGACACTCGACGGACCGATGGTTGTTGAGATTCCACCAACAAACTCAACAG
>JAHEMY010000015.1 GCA_024643425.1 Flavobacteriaceae bacterium | reverse complement strand
ACCATCCAAAATTTGATGCCTGCATGAAGTTCCATTGGCTGCAATTAATGTTTCAGCATCCAACTTTCGAAGGGCAGGAAATAATTTTGTTTCACCAATGTTCATGCTCACGTTGTAATGTTCTTTTTCGTACCCAAAACTACCTGCCATACCGCAACAACCACTTGGAATGAGCGTGGGCTTATAATTCGCGGGAAGGTTTAATAGATCGAATGTTACTTTTTGAGTACTCAACGACTTTTGATGGCAGTGTACATGTATCTTAATTTGCTTTTCTTCCTTGGTGAATTTTGCCACGTCAATACGACCCAAAGCTGCTTCTGCCGACAAGAACTCTTCAATCAGAAAACAAGAAGCACCAAGCTTTCTTGCCAATTCAGAATCGGAAGCCAATCGAGGATATTCATCTCGAAACCCTAAAATAGCCGATGGTTCTATCCCTAATAATGGATGTTCGGCAGAAACCAAGTCTTTTAATGCTGCTATGTTTTGTTCCACCTCAATCTTAGCTTCTTCTAAAAACCCTTTGCTAATGAGCGCTCGCGCGCTATCAAGGTGATGAATGGGTATAACCGAATAGCCAAGTCCTGTGAGTAATTCATATGCGTCTATCGCGATGTCCGACTCGAGGAAATTGCTAAATTCATCAACAAATAAATACACTTTTCTGCCTTGGTCTAATGATTTAGGAAGTTGCTTTGCAAGCTTACTAAATGATTGCTCGGATAATAGCGGCAAACTTCGTTCTAAGGCAATTCCATTGAACTTCTTAATAAGCGAAGAAGTTATTGAGTTTTGAAACAGGATATTGAAAAGCCTTGGAAATGTACTCATCTTGGCTTGCAACAACGAACTTTTTGCAAAACGACGATGTACTGATGAAGTTCCATTTGCTTTTTGATATTGATACAAAAACTCGGCTTTGGCTGTCGCCATGTCAACATTACTTGGACATTCACTCGAGCAAGCTTTACACCCTATACATAGGTCAAAAGCCGCTTTTAATTCTTCAGAATTGAATTTATTCAACTCGTTGCTATTAGTGAGGACTTCACGTAAGACATTTGCCCTTCCTCGTGTAGTATCTTTTTCGTCTTTGGTGGCATGGTAACTCGGGCAAAGCATTCCAGAGCTATTTGATGTTTTACGGCAATCTCCGCTCCCATTACACTTTTCAGCCAACCGAAGTATTCCTTCCGAATCTTCAAAATTCATAAAGGAGTTAATGTTGGGCTCCGTCCGATTCACTTCATAACGAAGTGATTCATCCATGGGCCAGGCGTCGGTAATCTTACCCGGGTTAAAAATGTTATCCGGATCAAAGGTGTGTTTAATCTTTTTTAATAATGCGAAATTCGAAGCACCAATTTGCATTTCCAGGAATTCTCCTCGAACAATGCCATCTCCGTGTTCTCCGGATAATGAGCCCTGGTATTTTTTAACCAACTTAGCTACATCGGTGGTGATGGTTCTAAATAGGGATACGTCAATTTCTTTTTTGAGGTTGAGAATAGGCCGTAAATGAAGTTCCCCGGCTCCTGCGTGGGCATAATAGACCGCTTCTTGTTTGTGCTTAAGCATGAGTGCATCAAATTCGGCAATGTACTCGGGAAGATCGGCAACAGCTACCGCGGTATCTTCGATACAAGCCACGGCTTTACGATCCCCAACCATATTTCCTAAAAGCCCCAATCCAGCTTTCCTAAGTTCCAGTGCTTGATCTATCTTTTCGCCTTTCAGCACTGTTTGATGATTGGAATTTTCACTCTGTTTCAAGTGATCCATTAATTCCTTGACTTGTTTTTCTAGCCCTTCTTCAGTATGGTCCCTTAGTTCCAATAATAACAACGCCTTTGGATCTCCTACAATAAAATCCCGATACGGTTCATAGGTTTTATTCTTTTTAGTACATCCCAGAATAACATCATCCATGAGCTCACAGGTGAACAAATCGTGCTTCATGGCAATCACCACATCCTTCATGCATGCTCCAAGGGTCGCATACTGTGCAGCAATCATGGCAGAAACAGGGGGTGGCAAAGGGTCTAATTTCAGAGTAATTTCTGTAGTAAACGCCAACGTACCTTCACTTCCAGCCAATAATTTGGAAATATTATAGGGTTCCTCTGAATTTAAGTCGAAAATTTTTGAGTCAATCAAAGCGTCTACCGCATAACCTGTATTTCTTCGATGAATCCCTTTTTTCGGATATTCTTTTCTAATTTCTTGTTGTACTTCCTGATTGCTTAATTCATCGTAGAGTACATTATAAATTTTACCCTCAAGATTTTCTAATGTAAGTTTTGATGTATGTTCAGGTTCGGTGAGTTCTGAAAATCCGACAACAGATCCATCTGATAGTACTGTTTTAATGCTGCTGAGCTTGTCGCGCGTTACTCCATACTTTATGGATGTTGTGCCACTGCTGTTATTTCCGACCATCCCTCCTATCATGCAACGATTGCTTGTTGATGTATTTGGGCCGAAGAACAATCCATAAGGATGTAAATAAGCATTTAACTCATCCCTAATAACACCCGGTTGGACTGTTACTGTTCTATTATCGGTATCCAGCGATAAGATTTTTGTGAAATTTCTTGAAACATCAACTACGATTCCTTCTCCAACACATTGCCCTGCCAGAGAAGTTCCCGCCGTTCTGGGGATTAAACTAGTATTAATAGTTCTGGCAAAATGAACGAGTTGTTGGATTCCTTTTTCACTATTAGGATAGGCCACGGCTAGTGGCAACTTTCGATACACAGATGCGTCGGTGGCATAGAGATCTTTATGAAGCTTATCAAAGTGGAAGCTTCCATCAAATTCTTTCGCAAATAAGCTTAGTTCGGACGTAGTAGGCATTTATGTAAAAGTAGAAAAGAGTTTTAACTTGTTTAATAAAACTTTGTAAATTTCGTTATTATTCTTGGCAAGGCATTAACAGTTATAAAAACTTAATCCTTGTAGTTTTGTTTACTAACTATTAAATAAGCACTATGAAAAAAGTATTTTTTTCCCTTATTGCCATCATCGCATTCACTGTTTCGGCAAATTCACAAACCATTGCAAAAAATGCCATTGGTCTTCGTTTAGGTGACAATGACGGGTTTGGCACTGAAGTGAGTTATCAAAGAGGCTTGGGTGACAACAATCGATTGGAATTGGATTTGGGGTGGCGCTCCAATAAGAACTTCAACGCATTTCGCTTAACCGGACTTTATCATTGGGTTTGGGTACTGGACGGTAATTTTAATTGGTATGCAGGTGTTGGAGGCGGTGTTGGTCAAGTAAATTTTGAAGACAATTTTCCAGGCTATAATGATGATTCAGAAACCTATTTTTATGGAGCAGGAGATGTTGGAATCGAGTATAACTTTGATATTCCATTAATGCTATCCCTTGATTTTCGTCCTGAATTTGGCTTCGGCGATTATAACGACAATCTAGATTTAGACATCGCCTTAGGTATTCGGTACCAATTTTAAACATAGATCCTAAATAGTAAAAACCCCGCAGTAGCGGGGTTTTCTTTTATAATTTAATCACATTGAAACCGATAAGGCCAAAGCTTTTTCGTAAACGGCTTCATAAAGGGGGACAACATTTTTAGTTTCAAAACGGTAGGCTACCTTTTTTGCGTTTTGTTTAAATTCATGTAAGGTCTTATCGTCCCCTAATATATGAATCGCATGCGCTGCCATCCCTTCAATATCGCCTATATCGTGAAGATATCCACTAACACCATGTTCATTAACTTCAGGTAAACCTCCCGTATTACTTGAAATTACCGGAACCCCACTTGACATGGCTTCCAAGGCAGCTAATCCAAAGCTTTCTTTTTCAGAGGGTAGAATAAATAAATCGCTAAAACTTAATATTTTATTGACTTCATCACTATTTCCAAGGAATAATACCTTTTCAGCAATTCCCTTTTCTGTCACCAATCGCTCTGCAGGCTCCTTTTCAGGTCCCTCACCTACCATTATTAATTTGGAAGGAATTTTCTTTTGAATGCGATCAAATACTTCAATCACATCTTGTATTCGTTTCACAGGTCTTAAGTTACTTACGTGTGTGACAATTCGTTCCTGTTCATTAGCCATCATGGCTCGTTGGCAATCCGTATAAGTGAGGCTGTGCTTTTCAATATCGATAAAGTTTGGAACCACGTCGATTTCTTGTTTTATATCGAACAATCTTAGGGTATCGTCTTTTAAACTTTGAGAAACCGAAGTCACCGCATCACTTTTATTGATGCTAAAAGTAACCGCGGGTTTGTAAAAGGGATGGTTCCCAACTAGGGTAATGTCCGTTCCGTGAAGGGTAGTGACCATTGGGATTCGAATTCCTTCTTCTTCCAACATTTTTTTTGCCATATAACCCGCGTAGGCATGCGGGATCGCGTAGTGTACGTGCAAAAGATCTAACTTAAATTCTTTCACTACCGTAACCAATTTGCTAGATAGGGCTAATTCGTAGGGCTGGTATTGAAATAAGGGGTATTGCGGAACCGATACTTCATGAAAGTGAATGTGATGTGATAGTAGTTCTAATCGAACCGGTTGTTTGTAGGTTATAAAATGAATTTCATGCCCTTTTTCTGCAAGTGCAATTCCAAGTTCGGTAGCTACAACGCCACTTCCACCAAAGGTTGGGTAACATACAATACCTATTTTCATACTGTTATCAATCTTTAATGGCTTTATAAATAAATTCTTGGATCTCACTTCTGAGATCACTGCTTATCAACATTCTGTTTTCAACATCCGGATACGTTCTATTGGATAAAAACACATAAACAATTTCTTCTTCCGGATCGGCCCAAGTAAAAGTTCCTGTAAATCCACTGTGCCCAAAACTCGTCATAGATACACATCCACATGTAGGACCTGCTGTACCTAGTTGAGGTTTGTCGAAACCAACGCCCCTCCTTACATTTTCATCACAAAAATAACAGGTATTAAAAGCTTTGAGTGTTTCTGGGCTCATGTATTGTTTCCCACCGTAACTTCCATCCCAAAGATACATTTGCATGATTTTAGCGATATCGTTTGCATTGCTGAAAAGTCCTGCGTGCCCTCCAACACCGCCTATCATGGCAGCACCTTGGTCATGAACGTATCCATGCACTTTTTGCATTCGGAAGGTATTATCCTCTTCCGTAGGAGGAATTTGATCGAGGCTAAATTTATCTAGTGGTTTATAAGTGGTATATGTAGCTCCCAACGATTCATAAAAATGAGATTGCACCAATTGATCTAAAGGTTTCTTATAATAAGACTCCAAATAACGTTTCAATAAATAATATGGCAAGTCACTGTATTTGTATCCATTACGCTTCCGGAGGTCACTTTTTTTGATGATATCGTAAATAGTATCCTTGTAGTCCTTACGCATAAACAGTTTATCGGCTACAGGTAATGTAAATCCTTCTTTTCGAGTTCTAGAATAATAGTCGGATGAGGGAGCACCCGTACGTTTGTCCAATGTTTTCGTATAAAAAGGAATCCATGCTTCAAAGCGGGCATTATGGGAAAGCATTCGTTTTAAGGTGATATCTCCTTTATTCGAATTCTTAAAATCAGGCATCATTTCACCAATTGTGGTTTCCATATTAATAACGTTCTGATCGAACAACTCCATCACCATGGGCAAGGTCGCTAAAATTTTTGTGAGCGATGCCACATCATACAAATCCGTTTGCTCAACGTGCCGCAACTTGGCTGGAGTATGATGCCCAAAACTTTTTGAATAAATTATTTTCCCCTTTCTGGCTACCAGCACTTGCGCTCCGGGATACATCCCGTTATAAAACCCTTTTTGAGCTAAGGAATCAATTTTAAGAAGCACTTTACTATCCATTCCTACGCTTTCCGGGACGCCATATTGTAGTCGATTCAAGGATGTGCTAGCGCAGGTCGCTCCAACATTAAATGGAGCTCCTAAGGAAACCGGTAAAACTCCTTTCATTTGTCGCGCACCAAAAATCATTTGTGCCGATAGCTGCTGAGCAACTTCACTATTTTGATACGAAACAATTATTGTTTCAAAATTCTGGGTAGTTTTTAAATCCAGTAAAGCATAAGGTCGTGCAAATACATCAAGAATAACGTTGTATTTTCGAGCGATCTCGTACATCCAAACCAATTCATTGGATTCTATTTTATAATCTTTCCACGGGTTGGCATTCGATTTGTGAAAGCCTATAATTACTTCATCATAGGGCTCTAAAAAAGACATGTACTCGTCTAAACTAGAGGCTTTTATCCAATCAACCTTCGTGTATTTATTTAAATACTCCAAAAACACTTCACCGGAATCATCACCAAAATTCACATAGGCAATTTTCTTGTTCTGAAGCTCTTTAATAGGCACTATGGAGGTCTTGTTGTCAATTAAGGTAATAGCATTCGCCATTGCTTCTTCATACAGTGCCTCATCCTCCTTCGTGTTTAAATCGTCCACCAAATGTTCGGTTTCAATAGGCTGAAAATTATTTAACCCTACCTTGTACTTAGCCATCAGTATCTTTTTTACTGAATGCTCCAAGCGTTCGGGAGCAATAACACCGCTATTATACGACTCTACCAATAATTGGTGTGCTTTTGGAATATTCCCTGAAATTAACAACACATCGTTCCCGGCTAAAAATGCCGCTAAATCAATGGCTCCCGGGTCTTTAAATTCTGAAGCTCCTTTCATGCTTAGCGCATCAGAAAAAATGAGGCCATTAAAGCCTAATTCTTCCTGTAAAAGGTGTGTGACAACGTCTTTCGAAATAGAAGAAGGATAACCTGCTTCTGAAATTAACTGCGGAATATTTAAATGAGCTACCATGACACTGCTCAAACCTTCGTTAATAATTTTTTTGTAGGGATATAATTCAATAGAATCTAGACGAGCGCGGTCGAACATTAAAGTAGGTAGCGTTTTGTGAGAATCGGTATCCGTATCCCCATGGCCCGGAAAGTGTTTCGCATTTGCCAATACCCCGGCACTCTGCATTCCTTTCATAAATGCAAGGGCTTTTTGAGTTACATTCTCTCTATTTTCACCAAATGAACGATTTCCAATGATGGGGTTATCAGGATTGGTATTGATATCGACAACGGGAGCAAAATTAAAATGAACACCAAGTCTTCTGCAGTGCTCACCTATACGCGCTCCCACCCGCTCCACAATATTATTGTCTTTTATGGCTCCTAGGGTCATGTTCCATGGATAGGCAAAAGTCGAATCCAAGCGCATTGCGAGGCCCCATTCGGCATCCATCCCTATTAGAAGAGGCACTTTTGAATAAGCTTGAAATTCGTTGTTCATTTTTGCTTGTCGAACAGGACCTCCTTTGGAAAAAATAATTCCACCGATATGGTATTCGTCGATAAGGTTTTTGATTTTCTTGGTGTTTCCCACCGGGTCGCTGGAAAAAACATCCACCATAAATAACTGACCCACTTTTTCTTCGAGGGACATTTTATTGAACACGCTATCCACCCATTGTTCCTGCTGAATTTTTCCACGCTCTACGAGTAATGGATTTAATTGTTGTGCAGTAACAACTTGAAAAAGAAAAAATAATAATGAGGTTATAACAATTCGATTCATAGGGCTAAAGGCACAAAAACTATGCTAAAAATCGGCTGTGCCAACTGTCTTTTGCCGGCACCTCCCAATGTTCTAAATATTCTTCTTTGGTGTTGACCAAATTGTTAAATACCACTGTATTTCCTGAAACCGACCGGTTTTTGGCCATTTGTTTAAATTCTATCAAAGATTTATGGGCAATGAAATCCCCGGAATAAAAGGTGACATTCATTTTATCGAGCAAGTCGACCCCTAAGGCCTTCTCTAAAGATTGAATAAAATGCACAGAAGCGTCGATACTACATCCTGAGGCAGATGCATTGGTTTGATTTAAACCAAGCACGAGAAACCGGTGGTATTTTATTTCAAAACCAGCCTCCAAATCGGCGCCATGAGCCGTCCATTTTTCCAAAAACACTTTCGCTTCCTTGGTCACAAAATCCACTTCCACGTCGGTTAGTTTGCGGCTGGACTGATAAATCCAAATACGGGAATCGTTTGGTAAGTTTGAGAATTCTGTCAACATGGATCAATCAATTAGGGTTTTCAATAATGCCTATAAATCGGCAGCATTGGCAATCATTTCTGCCACATCCATTACCTGGATGTCATTTTCTTTTTCCTTGGCTTTCACACCATCGGTCATCATGGTGTTGCAAAAAGGACAACCGGCGGCGATAATGGTAGGCTCTGTTTCCAAAGCTTCTTCGGTACGTTCGATGTTTATGTCTTTATTTCCCTTTTCAGGTTCCTTGAACATTTGAGCACCACCCGCTCCACAACAAAGGCCTCTGGATTTGCAACGTTTCATTTCTACTAGTTCAACTTCAAGTTTCCGCAGCAGATCTCTTGGTGCTTCGTATTCGTTATTTGCACGCCCTAAATAGCATGGATCGTGGTAAGTAATTCGTTTTCCTTTGAACATACCCCCTTCCACTTTCAATCTGCCTTCATTCAATAGTGCCTTCAAAAACTGAGTATGATGCATTACTTCATAAGAGCCTCCCAATTCGGGATATTCATTCTTGAGAGTATTAAAACAGTGTGGACAAGTTGTTACGATTTTCTTCACCTCATAACCATCTAAGACTTGGATGTTCATAAGGGCTTGCATTTGGAATAAAAATTCGTTTCCTGCTCTTTTTGCAGGATCTCCGGTGCAACCTTCTTCAGTTCCCAATACCGCAAAATCCACCTGACATCGATTCAATAATTTTGCAAATGCTTTGGTTATTTTTTTGGCGCGATCGTCGAAACTACCCGCACATCCTACCCAAAACAAAACTTCAGGCTGCTTGCCTTCCGCCATGTATTGCGCCATCGTTGGAACCTTCAAAACTTCATTCATAGTTTTAATCTTTGAATACTTCGATGGTTACTTCTTTCTCCACCAAATCGGTAAATTTACCCTTGTATCGTGTCGCTTTTACCAAATGGTTATCTATCCAATGGTAATTTCCCCCACGTGGTTTACCCATCACCATCGAGTGGTATTTAAACCCATATTTATTTAACCAAGTTTCAGTTACCTCACGATGTTCTTCTGTTCTTGAGGTAAAGAAGCAAATCACATGCCCTTGGTCGTACCAGCGATTTAAGGTAGCTAAGGCATCTGGGTACACTTGAGCTGTTGCCATGCGTTCCGGTTCTTCATTGGGAATATCGTCACAAATGGTTCCATCAATATCGATAAGGTAGTTTTTAACTCCTTCCGGAAGCACAGGACTTACTTTCGCTCCCGCTTCTAATTTTTCATTTAATAATTTATCTACGTCGTTCTTTTTCATGTATCAGAGTTTCTATTTTTAAGATTCATTAATCCAATTGGCTCGATCCATCTGGTTAAAAGGCCAGGGAGCCGCATTATTTTCTATGTTCGTCATAGTTACGTTCAATTCGTTTGGCGCTGCCGACTGCTCCATCACCAGGTATTGTCTCATATCCATAATTATCGATAACGGATCGATACTCACCGGGCAAGCTTCAACACATGCATTGCAGGTTGTGCACGCCCAAAGCTCTTCACGAGTAATATAATCGTCGAGTAATTGTTTGCCATCGGGTTGAAAGGAACCATTTTTATCGATGTTCTTACCTACTTCTTCCAAGCGATCTCGTGTATCCATCATAATCTTTCGCGGAGATAATTTCTTTCCGGTTTGATTGGCAGGACATTCGCTAGTGCAACGGCCACATTCTGTACACGTGTAGGCATTCAAGAGTTGTATTTGTGATAAATCGGCCACATCACTCGCTCCAAATTTTGCCGGAGCCTCTGCCCCTTCAGGCGGTGCTGCATATGGGTCTGCCGCAGGATCCATCATTAATTTCACTTCTTTGGTAACTGAAGCTAAATTTTTAAATTGCCCTGTAGGGTTCACGCGGCCAAAGTAAACATTGGGAAACGCTAATAAAATATGCAGGTGTTTGCTATAGTACAAGTAATTTAAGAATACCAAAATACCAATAATATGCAGCCACCAAGAAGTTCGTTCAATTTGGTGTAAGGAATTTACAGAAACTCCTTCAAAGGCAACGGCAATGAATTGAGATACCCAATTCCCGTTATTCATCGCTTGAAAATGCACATCGGTTGCATTCATGACCAAAAAGAGCGTCATCAGCACCATTTCAAAATATAGAATAAAATCGGCATCTTTCTTTGGCCATCCTTTCATCTCAGGTTTCCAGAACCTTGCCAATTTCAGCACGTTTCTCCTCACCCAAAATACGATTACCGCAATAAAAACTAAGGCGGCCAATAATTCAAAACATCCTATTAAAAATCCATAAAAACCTCCTAGGAAAGAAAAGATTCGGTGCGTTCCAAAGATACCATCGATAATGATTTCAAGCACTTCGATGTTAATAATCACAAAACCAACATAAACAATAAGGTGCATAAAACCGGAAACAGGTCGCACAACCATCTTAGACTGACCCAGGGCTATCCGAATGACATTGTTCCAACGTTCTTTTCGATGGTCTGAAGCATCTACTTCCAAGCCTAATTTAATGTTGCGGATTACTATTCGGATGTTTTTGGTAAAATATCCAATTCCTACACCGAGGATTAAAAGAAAAATTATGTTAGGTAGGTAGTCCATAGAATTGCTTAGTTTTCTGGGGCATCATAAGTTTTTGCACGTTTTCCGAACAAAGAAAAATGAACATACCTTTTAGGATTCAACTTCATGTCTTGCAGCAGTTGCTCAAGTTGTTTGGATGCACCTTCTAAATTTTCATACAAGGCATCATCTTTTAATAGTTTTCCTACACTTCCCTCTCCTTGTTCAATTTGCGCTGCAATCGAATTGAACTTAGCAATCGCTTCTGATAAATCGGACATAATTTTACCTGTTTCTATTTGAGCCAAGGAATCAGAAAACTGAGCTAAATTTTTTGTGGTTACATCAAGATTGACGAACATGCGATCCATTGAATCTTTATTTTCATCAAAAAGCTCATTCATGTTGGATGCTACTCCATTGAAAGAGGCCATTGTCTTATTCAAATTCGCGATGCTTTGTTTTAAGTTATTCTTTGTTTTGGCGTCCAATAAATTGTCAACATCAACCAAAACCGTATCTAATTTCACCAAGGTTGCCAAAATACTTTTTTCGATGGGTGTGAATTTCTCCAAAATTCCGTCGATCATTCCTGCTTGTAACTGACCGGCTAAGGTATCACCCGATTTCGCCATCACTGATGAGCTATAGTCCGGAATTACTCCCAAATTATTTCCGCCAATAAATCCGCTACTGTAGATCTGAATCACACTGGATTTTGAAAATTGGAAATCCTTATCGATCGTAAACTCAACGATCACTTCACCGCCTTTGTTTGTTGCCAAATAAACATCTCGAACCTTTCCCACTTGCATTCCGTTCACGGTAACAGGAGCCGACGGTGCGAGCCCTGCTACATTTTTGTATTTGGCATAAAAAATATTCTCGTTTTCAAACAGCTCTGCGCCTTTTAAAAAATTATATCCCAGTATGAATAACAAAATGGATACAATCGCAAATATTCCTGTTTTTACTTCTCTTGAGAGCTTCAAAGGCTTGATTTTTGTGTTTCGAACAAATTTAGAAATAATTATCCTAAGCGTAGGTTAAATTTTGGTTGTCCTTAAAATTATTAGTCTCCTTCTTTTAGTATTTCCGACAATTTAACTTTTTCTCCATTTTTAAAAGCCACGACATAACTGGATGGATAGCCCTTTTCACGGGCAAATGTTTTCATTAATTCAATTTGATTATAATCGGAGGTTTCGCCGTAAAAATATTTATAGAGTCCATCCTCTTCTACCCTGCTTATTTCATCCAACCCATTAAAATTATATGCTTTAGTTTCTAACTTTTTGCTGCTTGCGGCCACTTGAACTTTAAAAACCACATCCTTAAAGGTTCTTTTTTCGGTAGTTTCAATAGCATCATCAAGTTCTTTCTTAGTGATTACAGGATTTTGAGCTCCCGTTGTACCTAAAGATAAATTCTTTCGATAAGCAATTATTCCATTAGCGATTTCTCGAGCCATTTCGCGCCGACCTTTTTTCGAATTAATATAAGGTCCTTCAGATTTATTGGTAAGAAAACCTAATTCAATAAGAACACTGGGCATGTACGAATGATGAAGCACCCAAAATACATCTTGCTTTACACTGCGGTCTTTTCGCTTTAGGTTATTCACGAAATTATTCTGAATTAATCCAGCCAACATGATGCTTTGGTCCAAATATTCCTCCTGAAGCAAGGTAAGTCCAATGAGGGATTCGGGAGATGATGGATCAAATCCCGCATATTTCTCTTCATAATTGTCTTCTAAGAAAATTACTTCATTCTCTTTTTTAGCGGTATTGAGGTTCTTATCACTCTTACTAAGCCCCATTACAAAAGTCTCTGCGCCCGATGCTTGGGTATGGTGCGAATTACAATGAATGGAGACAAACAAGTCGGCGTCGGCTTTATTAGCCACCGGAGCTCGGTCGACGAGCTCTATAAAGACATCCGTTTTTCGTGTATAGATTACTTTAAAATCCGGTTCCTTTTCTAAGATAGCACCAACCTGTAGAGTAACATCTAGAGCAATCTCTTTCTCCAAAAATCCATTTCCAACATTCCCGCTATCCTTGCCACCATGTCCGGCATCCAAAACCACAATAAAAGGTTTTGTTGGGTCGTTCGATACATTCAAAAAAGAAGGAAGTAAAAGCAGGATTCCAAAAAGTACGGTACCAATAAACAGTTTCGTTTTCATAGGATGTGTAACGTTCAGAGTTTTCGGTTATTTTAAAATTGTATTATTTCAAAATGAAGCCAAAAAATATATGTAATTTTGGCTTTCAAAAACTAAGCCAATTTATAAAATCGATTGCTGTAAAGCCATTGATTTCTGTGGAACTTATTAAAAAAGTTGTTTACAAAAAATCGCACCAAAGCATTGCAAAATAAACGAACTCTAGTTTTTCTAAATTTTGCCCTTCTGCTCCTTTGCAGTGTTGCCTTGTATGCCCAAGATCCTCCTGCCAAAAACCAGGTAATTATTCCGGTAAAAGAAGATTCAACAACCATTTTCGTTAAAGATACCCTCCTTACGGAACTTCCTAAATCGACGGCTCGGGTCGATACTGTAAAAGTAGATAGCCTACAACCTAAAAAAGAACTGTTGGAGGATATCGTAGAATATTATGGTGAGGACTATGTGTATATGGATCAGCGAAACAGTAAGGTCTATATGTACAATAATGCATTTATCAACTATCAAGATTATAAGATTAATGCAGGCTTGATTATTCTTGATTACAATAAGAATGAAGTCTATGCCAAAGGTATCGATAGCGCCGGAGTCTATAGCCAACGACCAGTATTTGTGCAAGGGTCTAACAAAGTTGAACCGGACTCGATACGATTTAATTTTGATACTAAAAAGGCCTTGGTCTACAACTCACGTACCTTTCAAAATGAAATGAATGTGCTTTCTGAAATCACCAAAAAGGAAAACGATTCGGTGTATTTCTTGAGGAATGTGAGGTTTACGACTTCAGAAAATATTGACGACCCCGAATATTATTTCTATACCCGAAAGGCCAAATTTGTTCCTCAGAAAAAGGTGGTGACCGGTTTGACCAATTTGTACATTGCCGATGTACCGCTTCCTGTTGGGTTGCCTTTTGCATTTTTCCCACTCACTGAAGACCGAGCGTCAGGCTTTGTAATTCCTACCATAGGTGAGAATAATAACAGAGGGTTTTTCTTCCAGAATGGTGGATACTATTTTGCCATTAACGACTATGTGGATTTGTCGGTATTGGGAGATTACTATACCGGCGGAAGTTATGGTTTTCGATTGGATAGCGATTATGCCTTGCGTTATAAGTTTCGTGGAAATTTAAGTTTTCGGTATGAAAACTTAATTAATAGCGAGCGTGGGTTTCCTGACTTTACTGAAAGTTCTCTCTACAACATCCGATGGTCTCATTCTCAAGACGCCAAAGTAAATCCGAGTTCGCGCTTTAGTGCTTCGGTGAACCTAGGGAGTTCACGTTACTTGCAACAATCGATTAACCAAACCAACAATGCGAGTCAGTTGGTAAATACGCTTAGCTCCTCTATTTCGTATTCTAAAAGCTTTGAAACTGAACCTCAGATTCAATTTAGTGTAGCAGCTACGCATACGCAAAATACGCAGTCACAAGCGATTAATATGTCGCTTCCAAATTTCAACGGAAGTGTTTCTCGTATTTTTCCTTTTGCACCGAAAGCAGGTGCCAAAAAAGGCGTTTTTCAAAACATCAATTTACAGTACGATGTAACCGCAGAAAATCGCATTCAAACTACCGATTCGTTATTTTTTAAGCCGGAAATGTTTAAATCGGCGCAGATTGGTGCAAGACATTCAATTCCCATCAGTACTAATTTTAAAGTATTAAAATACCTAAGTTTCTCTATGGGTACCAATTATCAAGAAACTTGGGTTGGAAAGACGATTCAACGCAGTTACGATTCCGAATTAAATAATGGCAATGGCGGAGTCGTTCAGGATACCATTTCCGGATTTGATAGTTATCGTACCTATGGGTTTTCAACCGGGGTTGGAACCACACTTTACGGAATGTTCAACTTTGGGGAAGACAAGAAAATTCAAGCCATTCGCCATGTAGTTCGCCCATCGATAAATTATAGCATTAGTCCCGGGTTTGAGCAGTACTATGATGAATATACCATTGTGAGTGCCGATGAAGAAGTAAACAATGAGGTGGTGCAGTATTCAAGATTTGAAAACACCATTTACGGTGCTCCCGGGCGTCTTTATTCGAGTGGCATAGGATTATCCCTTAGTAATACCATTGAAGCAAAAGTTAGAAATCCCGACACCACCGCAACCGAACCAAAGAAGATCTCCTTGCTAAATAACCTAAATTTTTCAACCGCTTATAGTTTCTCGGCAGATTCTCTAAATTGGAGTAATTTACAGTTCAATGGGAGTATTCCGGTGGTTAAAAAGTTGGATCTGAACTTTACCGGATCTCTAGATCCTTATGCTTTAGATTCGAACAACCAACGGATTGATGAATTCAATATTAATAATGGAGGAAGTTTATTTCGATTGACGAATGCGAACTTAAGTTTTAATTATTCCTTTTCAAGCAAAGATTTTGAGGGAGGAAAAGACGAAGATGAAGACGAAGATGATAGTTTTAATAGCGATACTTTTCGAAATGGTGGACGCCCCGATGATTTATTTGGAGAAGGCAGGGATATCGCCGATTTAAAAAACACGAACGAACGCGATAAAAAAGAAGATAAGGATCGGTCCTGGTACCAGTATGATATCCCCTGGGATTTGCGCTTGGCTTACACCATTACTTATGCCAATCAACAACGACAAAACGAGATATCGTCGCAATCCCTTATGATGAGTTCCAATGTAGAATTGTCTCCACGCTGGAAGGTAGGAATCTCCTCGGGATACGATTTTAAAAACAAAGGAGTTACACTTACCCAATTGCGGTTTGAACGAGACCTTGAAAGTTGGGTGATGCGTTTCAGCTGGACACCTATTGGTGCTCGAAATACTTCTTGGAATTTCTTTATTGGTATTCGAGGCAGTATTTTAAGTGATATCAAATACGACAAACGTCGTGAAGCCGACCAACGTTTATAAGCATTTATATTAATTTCTATGAAAACAATTATTCAAACTTCCAACGCCCCTGCTCCTATCGGACCTTATAGCCAAGGTGTGTTAATTGGCGCTCTACTCTATACATCAGGACAAATTGCGCTCGATCCTGTGAGTGGCGATTTAATCATGGACTCCATTGAAGCAGAAACCAAACAAGTAATGGAAAATCTAAAGGCGGTATTAGCAGCTGCTAATATGGATTTTTCAAATGTGGTGAAAACGTCTATTTTTTTAAATGATATGAATGACTTTTCTGCCGTGAATGCAGTATACGCCGGTTATTTTGACGAAGCTACTGCACCTGCTCGTGAAACGGTCGCTGTTGCAACCTTGCCAAAGTCTGTGAATGTAGAAATTTCTATGATTGCTTCTCGATAGACTTATTCGTCCTCTTTATTTTGTAGGCCTGAGGAGTTAAAATCTCCGGGGAAGGTATTGTCATCGGGTACAATTGGAAGTTCATTCTCCGATTCTAAAGTGAGCTTTTTGTTGAAAAGCTTCTTCATTAATTCACGGAAAGTATCGAAATCGACGGTATAAGAAACCCCGGCCCCTTGTTCAAAAATCTGATCCTCCCCAATAAATTGCAAATCGGCTTGACGGTTGAAGAAATTTATACGAAGGCTACCATCTTCATTTACCAGCCACTGCACTTGAATATCGCCCGCAACACTAGATTCGTTGGCTCCGCCAACGGGAACTGCTACTTTTCCGTTTATTAAAACGCGTTCAGAGATTTGGGTGGAAATTTGGACTCCTACCTGATACTCTAACTGATCGTTTAACGAACCTTGGCGAGTCCCTACAGTTGGTAATACCTTAAATTTAGACTCACTATCAGAAAATATGTCAGCCACCAATTTATTCACCCGTTCTGTAAGGGTTCCTGCCAAATTCTGTCCCCCATCTCCTTGAAACGATCCTGTTGCTGCTAGGTAAATCGCTTGGATTTGTCGTTGTTCTTTATCACTTAATTTCACATTTAATTCTTCACGAACGGTGGAAGAAACATTCGGAAAATTCAATTGAAAATCTAAATCGGGTTGCATAATTTCTCCTGAAAGATTCAATAAAACATCTACAGCTATAGTGCTATTTAATGCAGGGTTATCCAACAAAGCGGAAGGATTAACATTATCTACTTTGTATTTGGCCGTTAGGTCCAATCGGGCTTGGGTAGGCTCCCCATTCCAAGTAATTCGACCCCCTGGGACTACGTCAATGGTTTTATCAACAATCCCACGATAGCGGAAATCGTAATTCCCTTGTATGATGACAAATTCTCCCCACATTTTAAACTTTCCTAAAGTGTTGATCTCCAAAAACATCAATCCCGCACCACGACCTTTAAAACTGGAGTTGTTTTCCTGATCGACAAGTATTTCAACTTCAGCATTATCGTTAATATCAAGATCAAATTTCAAGGTTAATCCCTTCACTTGTTCCGCAACAAAAGTTTCCCCGTTAATTCGGGCCCGTTTTTCTTCCGGAGAAATAAAGCGAATAAAAGAATCATCGCCAATACTTGCCGCATCGCTAATGGGTATTTTAAATTTGGTTCCTTCTTCGGTGGTAGCAGCCACGTGTATCACCAGCTCATCCACCGGTCCTTTGATGGTCGATTCACCACTAATAAATGCCGTTCCGTAGTATAGGGCATCCTCATCGGCGGGCGTATCCAATACCAACAATCGATCGGTATCAATTTCTAGATCTAACCCCCACCCGGAAAAATTATTATGCACTACCCTTCCTGTTAATATTCCGGTTGTCTTGTATTTTGTATCGGTAATCGTAGTCGGATTTATACTAAATCTATCCTTAGTTAGAAAAATAGCGGTTTGTGCATCCAAATCGAAGTCGGTATTCAAATAGGGTACTGTTAATCCTGCGTTGTTTAGTAACAAACTTCCATTAATATTAGGCGATTTATAGTCACCGGTAACCTTGGCAGTCCCATTCACCATTCCCCTTAAATTACTTATTACTTCTCCTCCGAGTGGACTAAATGCTGAAAGGTTAAATTCTTGAAAAACGACATCCATGTCGATCGATGACTTATTATTTTCGACATTTAAATATCCATTCGCTTTAAATGAACTAAACTGGTCGTTATGCAATGATGATGTAATGGTATACCTCGTCAAATCTGAATTTCCAACAACTTTTAAATCCAAATCCCCCATCGAAATTTTATTCATGCTTAAGTCGGATACAACAATTTGAGAAGCAGGAAAATAGGAACTACCTTTTTTTCGTACGTTTAAGTTTCCATTAATTCTTCCCGTTAAATCCAAGCTGTCAACTTTAGGCACGAGCTTTCCGATGTCTACATTGTCAAACTGCATCTTCACATCCATTGCTGTGCTATCATTTTTAAAACCAGCTACCTGAATTATTTCATCCTCATGCCTCAAACTGAGGGAATCTAATCGGATATCGGTAAAGTTATCGTCAAAACTTATTTTGTTCAGATTATTGTTATCCCTGTTCAGATACCAATCGTTCCCTGCATAATTAATTTTAGATCGTTTAATTCCGACGACAGATTTTCCTTCAGGATTGATGGTATGATAGAGAGACAAATTAAACAAATCCTGACTTTCAGATCCTCCATTAAATCGTGATTGAACGTAAAGTGTATCCTTGAGGGTTTTGTTAATGATGTTTATATCGGTGACATTATAGAAACCGTTGTACAAGGAGTCTACTGAAATGTAGGCATTAAACAGTGGGTTATCATTGTCTAACTGTACATTTACCTTACCAAGGTAATTTTTATCGATAATAAGCTCGGGCGATTTGAAGTCTAATTTAAATTTAGACTCGTCAGAGTACACAGATCCTTTCAATCGCGTATTTTCTCCAAGTTGTAATTGCGGAATAAATACGTCTACAATTTTGTTATAGATCTCAAATTCATAATTGATGTATTGATCTGTAGTTACTTGAATTGGAATGAAATTGGTATATATACTACCAATGGAATTTCTAAATAAATAAGGGATGTCTTCCAATAAGAACTTGCCTTTTATCCGTCCGTTAATAATATCCGGGGAAGTCACTTCAATGGTCCTTTCTTCTTCTTCAAAGCTAGAGTTTATAGCGAAGTCGTCAAAAAAGAAATCTTTTTCAGCTGTTTGATAAAACGTCTTGCTAAACTGAATGGATCCCGCAACATCGTTGATATTTGTTCCGTCCATATCCATTTTAATATCTCCAGTAAACACAGAAACACTATCTCGTTTAAATAAGTTTAATTTATTCAATTCGGCAAATTCGATATTAGCCTCAAAATCGTAGTGGTTTAGCTCCGCCGAAACATCGATAAGTCCCTCAAATTCCATGAGTAAATTTGGATCGCTAATGGATAAATGACCATTAAACAAGGGATTTTTTAAATTTCCTGCCACCTTAATATTCCGGTAGGTATACCCAGAAAAATCAAATGAATAGATATCCCCATTGATTTGTGTGCTAATAGTTTTTTCTGTGAACCCTCGTCCTTCAAAAGTTAAATTTGCATCGACCAATCCTAAGGAAGTGCTATTCGCAAGTTGGCCTAGTTTAAATTTTTTGACTTCAATAGAACCTTTGTAAAAGGCATTGCTGAAGTCTTTAATATTACCCATTTCAAGATTGGCATTCGCAATACCAAGGGCACTACTAATTTTACTGTTTGTTTTCAGAAAATCTCCTAATAAATCACTATTCCCATCCACCGAAAAAGCTCCGAACTTTTTTAATGCTTCCGGCAAATTAGCTCCAATTACGTTTGGCATAAAACGTCTAAGATCGAAATAGTTGGTTCCAATTTGATGACGTTTTCCATGAATTTCATATTCCTCATCACTCAAAAGGTTTTTGAATTCAAAATTTCCTGAAAATCGGGTAGTTCCAAACGTTAAGTTGGCATTGTCAAATGAAAAATCGTTTAAGATTCCATGAAAATCACCTTCCACATTGATGTCGATGTCTTGCCCAAATTCAGGATATAGGTTATTTAAATCGTTGGTGGAAACTCTTGATTCCCTGAAGTTCGCATCAATCACGACCTTATTAATAAAGTCGGCCATTCCATCCTCATAGGTAAGCACAAGATTTCCTTGAAGTTGAGAATGCTCTGTATCCAATACAAATTCATTTAAAAACAACTGCGTCTCTTTATACTCAAAGCCACCTTGAAGGTTTGAAACCACAATCCCACGACTTTCAAGAAAAGATAAGTGTTCAATTTGAGCGCCCACATTAACGTCGTCAACGTAAAAATCGTCGGCATCCAACTGTATATTTTTTAAATCTATGGCAAGCGGTTCTTCTTGATTTTCATCACTAACGCGAACGCGGGAATTCACCAAAGTGATGTTCCTGCTCCACAGCTGAAATGGCTCGGTTTCAGTGGTGTCTCCGCTATTGAACTTTTCAGTAAAAATGTAAAGGTTGTCGTCTACTTCTCCTTCATAGGTGTTTACCAGGAGTTGTGCATTTTCTAATTCTATAAACCCAAAATCTAAATTCCCGTCGAGCAATTTTTTAATGCTTAAAAGGTTGGTGTTCAAATACTCCGAATAGATAAGGGTGTCTTGATGATGATCGCGAATTAATACATTTCGAATATCTACTTCTCCTTTCCAATTAAGTCCTAAACGTTCTATATTGATGTCGGTTCCATAATCTGCATTGAGCTTTTCCGTAACCCGTTTCCCTATTTTGGTTTGAACGGAAGGAATAGACAAAACAATGACCAACAATAGCAAAAGGAGCAAGATTGCAACGAGGATTCGTTTTAATATTTTAAGAAGTTTTCTGATAAACCTTTAATGTTTTAATTTTACACCCAATAAATGCGTCATTTTTGAAAAAACAAAATACATACATCCTCGGAATTGAATCGTCTTGTGACGATACAGCTGCTGCTGTGATACATAACGGCAGGGTCTTATCCAATGTTGTTGCCAGTCAAAAAATACATGAAGCCTACGGAGGTGTTGTTCCAGAGCTTGCTTCACGTGCGCACCAACAAAACATTGTTCCTGTGGTTCATCAAGCATTGCGCAGAGCAAATATCGACAAAAAACAATTAAATGCCATAGCATTTACACAAGGTCCCGGACTCATGGGTTCATTGCTGGTGGGGACCAGTTTTGCCAAGTCGTTGGCCATGGGATTAGACATTCCCTTAATCGCTGTAAATCATATGCAAGCGCATATTTTAGCACACTTTATAGAGAACGAAAATCAGTCGAAACCAGAGTTCCCCTTTATTGCACTCACCATTAGTGGCGGACATACCCAAATTGTAAAAGTGAACAACTATTTCGACATGGAAGTGCTGGGCGAAACCATTGATGATGCCGTCGGTGAAGCTTTTGATAAATCGGCTAAGATCTTAGGATTGCCTTATCCAGGAGGTCCACTCATCGATAAATACGCACAATTGGGAAATCCAAAAGCTTTTAAATTCACCAAGCCTAAAGTAGGTGACTTGGAATTTAGTTTCAGCGGACTTAAAACGGCGATTCTTTATTTTATCGAACGAGAGACCGCCAAGAATCCAAATTTTATTGAAGATCATAAAAACGATATTTGTGCAAGTATTCAGCATACTATTGTGGATTATTTAATGGATAAGCTAAAAAATGCTGTCCGTATTACGAACATCAAACAAATAGCCATTGGGGGTGGCGTTTCGGCCAACAGCGGTATTCGAACTGCCTTAAAGAAAGCGGAAACTACTTTGGGATGGACCACGTATATTCCTCCTTTCGAATATTGTACCGATAATGCCGCAATGATTGCCATTGTGGGAGAATTGAAATACAAACAAAACCTTTTTTCAGAACAAGATGTAATCGCTTCGGCACGTATGAAATTATAATGAATCCGGTATCGAAAGAGTTGATCGACCGCGTTCGAGCGGCGCTAATACCTTGGCAGTCTCATATTACTGAAAAGAGAATGTTTGGGGGAACTTGCTTTTTATACAAAGGAAAAATGTGTGTGGGAGAAATTAAACAGCAATTAATGGTGCGGATTGTTGCTGAAAAAATGGAAGATGCCTTGAAAAAACCCGAGGTATTCCCCATGGATTTTACCGGAAAGCCCTTAAAGGAATTTGTTTACGTTTCCTTGGAAGGTCTAACTACTGAAGAAAGACTCCAAAACTGGGTGGAATTAGGGATGGAACATGCAAAATTGAAAACGAAAAGCTAATGCAACTATTCTATCAAGCGAACTTATTGGAGCATGCGAAGGAGCTTTTTTTTGATAAGGAGGAAAGCAGACACATTGCCAAAGTCTTACGTCGAAAAGAAGGAGATCGTATTCAAGTGACAAACGGCAAGGGCGGTTGGTTTGAAGCCGAATTGGATTTGGTCGATCAAAAAAATTGCAGAGCTCAGGTTCTTTCTTTCGAATTAAGAGATCCTCTACCCTACGAACTACACATGGTAGTCGCCCCAACCAAAAATAACGATCGATTTGAGTGGTTCTTGGAGAAGGCTACTGAGCTTGGAGTAACTTCCATTACACCCATTGTTTGTGATCATAGTGAACGAACCGTAATCAAACCAGAACGACTCGAAAAAATTATTGAAAGTGCCATGAAGCAATGCCTTTCAGCCTATAAGCCAATCCTTTTGCCATCACAATCATTTCAGCAATTTTTAGCTCAATCGTCCACCATAAAAGGGCAAAAATTAATTGCGCATTGTGAAGATCAACCGAAAGAATTATTAAAAAACTGCATCCAACCTAAAGGCGTTTATACCATTTTAATTGGTCCTGAAGGAGATTTTTCCACCAATGAAATACAGAAAGCCTTAGAACATTCCTTCATTCCTACTTCCCTGGGAGAACGTCGTTTACGCACGGAAACCGCTGCTATTGCTGCCGTTCACACCATTTCACTTGTTAATTTAGTGTAAATAAATATTTAATTTTTTGTTTTTTATCGATAAAATTTGGTGTTTAATCGATATTTATTATCTTGCAATCACCAAATTGATTCAAAAACTTAACCGATGAATGCCAAAAAACTGAGCCCCAGCAGTAATGGAACCATTACAACAGTTTCTATCTCGGAATCTCCCCTAAAATTCCTTTCAGCTTCTCAAAAGCACAAAACGAATGTGATTTCGAAAGATTGGAAATTATTTACGCACGGACTGTTTGGTGAAATACTAAACAAAATTTAAAATACTTTTTCCCTACCTAACAAAAGAGTACTTTTGAAAGATGGGTTTAAGATTTGCTTTCATACTTTTTCTTTTTATTTCTGCCATTGGAAATTCCCAAGAAATTGCCTTATTACGCTATGGAGGCGGTGGTGATTGGTATAGTAATCCTACGTCCCTACCCAACCTTATTCAATTTTGCAACCAACAAATCAATACTTCCCTTAAAAGTAAACCCGCTACGGTAACCCCCGGTGATGCAGAGTTATTTAATTACCCTTTTGTCCATATGACCGGCCATGGCAATGTTTATTTTTCAGATGAAGAGATAAACAACCTAAGGCAATACCTGCTGAGTGGTGGTTTTTTGCATATAGACGACAATTACGGGATGGACCCCTATATTCGCAAGGAGCTCAAGAAATTATTTCCCAATGAGGCATTAAATGAATTGCCTGCAGACCACCCAATCTTCAAACAAAAATTCAATTTTCCTAAAGGCCTTCCTAAAATCCACGAACATGAAAATTCGAGACCACAAGCCTTTGGCATTACCATCGAAGGAAGATTGGTACTTCTTTATACCTATGAATGTGATTTAGGCGATGGCTGGGAAAACCCCGAAATTCATAACGATCCCCCGGAAGTTCGATTGAAGGCACTTCAGATGGGTGCCAACCTTGTTCAATACGTATTTGAAAATTAGCACTTTGCAGTCGGTTCACGCCAATTATAAACCCTTAACGCCTACGAAAGAACTTGTTCTGCTCTGTGATGGTGTAAATGGACCCGCAAATCTGGGAAGCATTTTTAGAACTTCGGATGCCTTCGGAGTTCTAAAAATTTATTCAAATCGATCGATTCCAATCGATTCGGCAAGATTTCGAAAAACGGCCCGAAACACACAAACTCGTTTGTCATTTCAGGAGAATTTTGACTTACTTATTGCCATTGATGCATTAAAATCCAAAGGCTACCTTGTAATAGCTTTAGAGATTACTAAGTCAAGCATTCCCATTGCACAATCACGGGCATTATTAAATCATAAAATTGCGTTGTTGGTGGGCGATGAAAATCATGGCATTTCAGATGATGTCTTGGCAAGGGCCGATGAAATTGTGCACCTTCCTATGTTCGGACAAAATAGCAGTATGAATGTCGCCCAAGCTACGGCCATCGCACTCTTTCAAATTGCAACCCATGAATGAACGACTCCTCCATACCGACGTCCAAGAATTTATTCGGAACTACGACGGAGATATTGCCTCGTTGGCTTTTAAAGGCAGTCCGTTTGAAGGGATCTCCATTTCAGAATTACTGCAACAAATTGAAGGCTACCGAAAATGCGCTCAAAAATTACCTACTTGGTATGCGGCTGAAAACACTCTTTTCCCTCCTAAATTAAATTTAGAGCAAACCTCTTCCGAAATTACGGCAACATATAAGGCCTCCATTGTTAAAGGAACCTCTATGGCCGACCTTACCGGCGGTTTTGGAGTAGATGCCTATTTTTTTGCAAAGCAATTTAAAACAGTGCTGCATGTAGAGCATAACGATGAACTTTCCTTGTTGGCCGCACATAATTTCAACATGCTAGCAGCAAACAACATTGAATGTCTTACAGGCGATGGTCTGGATGGTATGAAGGACCGTCGATTTGACTTGATCTATTTGGATCCTGCCCGACGACACGAATCCAAGGGAAAGGTTTTTTTTCTTTCGGATTGTGAGCCTAACGTGGTTGAACATTTAGACCTATTGCTTAAGCATGCTCCTACCCTTCTAATCAAAACTTCCCCCATGCTTGATCTTTCGGTTGGATTGAACGATTTAAAACAGGTTCAGGAAATTCACATAGTCGCAGTGAATAATGAAGTAAAAGAGTTGTTATGGTTGATTTCAGCAGCACCCAAGCTTCCTCTTAAAATTCATACGATTAATTTTGGTCAGGGATCCCCTCAACAATTTCACTTTACATACGGTTTAGACATGAGTGCTGCTTATTCTGAACCGAACACCTACCTCTACGAACCAAATGCCGCCATACTAAAGGCCGGTGCATTTCATGAAGTAGCTCAAGCATTTGCTGTTTTGAAACTAGCCCCGCACGCTCACCTTTACACTAGCGATAAATTAATAGAATTTCCCGGACGCCGATTTAAAATTAGGGAGGTGTTGCCTTATAAAAAAGCAACCATGAAATCTTTTATAAAGACTAAGGCCAACATTACAACCCGAAATTTCCCTGAAAGCGTGGTACAACTGCGAAACAAATGGAAAATTCAAGAAGGCGGAGATTCTTACTTATTTTTCACGAGCCTTCAAAACGGTGAAAAGGTACTTTTAGTAACAGAAAAAGTTATTGAAACATCGGCTTTTTAAGTTTGAACAAAATCCTTATCTTTTTTGCATGCGTATTTTTATTATTTCGACCTTCTTATTAAGCCTCTCCATAACCGCTCAAACGGGAACCTTAGAAATTATTCACGATTTGCCTTCAGCACTTAAGGAGATCTCTGCTGCTGAAATTATCCCCGGCACCGATATTATTTGGGGAATTGAGGATCAGAGTAACGACGATCATTTGTATGGCTTCGATCTTTATTCTGGAAAGTGGGTACGGGATCTCAATGTTAAAAGGGCTTCCAATGTAGATTGGGAAGAATTAACCAGTGATGCGGAGGGAAATCTGTACATCGGTGATTTTGGAAACAATCGTAAAGAACGTAAGCACTTTACCATTTACAAAGTTTCAAACGCAATGGACGCAAAAGAGGAAGTGGTGGCTGAATCCATCGAATTCACGCTTCCAAAACCTCATAAAAAAAACGACTTTGAAGGATTCTTTTTATGGCAAGATTTCTTTTATATTTTCAGTAAGACTAAAAAAACCGGCGTTGTATTAAAGGTCCCAAATAAACTGGGAAAACATTTGGCTCAGGTAGTAACTACGTTTCATCTTAAAGGAGACGAAACCCGTATAACGGCTGCCGATATCCGACCCGATGGCTCGAAAGTGGTGTTGTTGAATCACGGACAAATCTGGGTGTTGTCTAATTTTCCCGAAGATCAGTTCTTTTCAGGAAACATCGAAAGAATCTCCCTAAACCATACTTCACAAAAAGAGGGTATTTGTTTTTTAAATGATAATACGCTTATCATTACCGATGAACGCACCGGAACCACCGGAGGGAATATCTATCAGTTTAAATTAAGTGATGAAAAGAAATAAATGCTTCGATTAATTTAGAATCTAACCAGGAATAAAGATCCTTGCATCTCCCGTGTGAAAATACAAAGCATCCTTGCTTCGCAAGTCTAGCCTTTTTTATTTCTCCTAAATCATTCTAGCAAGCTAGACAGGATTACAGATCCTTGCATCTCCCGTGTGAAAATACAAAGCATCCTTGCTTCGCAAGTCTAGCCTTTTTTATTTCCTACAAAACTGCCAAGCCATTAAGACAGGATTGCAGGTCCTTGCATCTCCCGTGTGAAAATACAAAGCATCCTTGCTTCGCAAGTCTAGCCTTTTTTATTTCTCCTAAACCCCCCAAGCTAGCTTGGTGATTTGTCGAAATAAAAAAGCCATGCAATCTTGCATGGCTTTGTGCTTTAAGTGATCGCGACAGGATTCGAACCTGTGACCGTCTGCTTAGAAGGCAGATGCTCTATCCAACTGAGCTACGCGACCCTTTCTACTGAAAGTGCTCTTAACTCACGCTAAAAGCGGTGCAAATATAATTACACCATTCGAACCTCACAATATTATTAAGAAATTAATGCAGTACTCCCTATCGCAGCTTGATCATATTTTTTTTGTGGAATCGGATTTTAGATGCAAATCCATTTGTGGAAAAGGAATGGTGATATTATTTTCAGAAAATTTTCTACTAATAATTCGCCTAATATCGCTTTTCACTTTTCCTATTCTGAATATATTTTTGCTAAAAAATAAAAGTTGAAAATCCAACGATGAATTCCCAAAGTTCATTAATCTACCTTCTACCAACTCTCTGTTTGAAACTTCAGCATGCTCAAACGCACTTTCCTCTAATATTTTAATGACCTTATCAACATCACTGCCGTAAGCGACCCCTACGTCTATTCTAAATCGTGTTTTCTCTGATTGGTGACTCCAGTTAATCACTTTGCTCGTTGTGATTAAAGAATTTGGAATAATAATGGAAATATCATCCCTATTTAAGGCTTTAGAGGTACGCAAGCCTATACTTTCTATTTTCACAATATCACCATCTATTTCTAAAACGTCATCTATTTTTATGGATCGCTCAGATAGTAAAATTATACCTGAAATAACATCGTTAAAGGTTTGTTGTAGCCCTAATCCAACACCCACCAATAAAGCCGCAGAACCTGCTAATAACAAGGTGACTTTTATTCCTAATGCTTCTAAAATAAATCCGATCGCCATCACCCAGATCACATACTTTATGATTTGATATAAAGCATATGTATTGCCGTTATCCCTTTTGACTCCTTTCTGTTTTCGAAATAAAGCTCTCTTTATCAACCATAATGCAATTCTTGTAATCACAAGGATCACAAATACGGCAACTAGGTTCGAGACTTTGATCGAGTAATCATCGAAACTGAATATCTCCAACGCAAGAATATTTTTTAAAGTCTCCATAGATTTAAATGTCAAATTAATAAGCGGTCTATTATTTTTTTACATAAACAGTCTTTCGATTGACGAACTCCATCATCCCATCCTTTGCTAACTCACGTCCATAGCCTGATTTTTTGGTTCCACCAAACGGTAATCTTGGGTCTGACTTGACCAATTCGTTCACAAAATAAGCGCCATCACTGACGCGACCTGCATAGGATAAAGCAAAATGTAATCTTCAAATAATTAAAGTTTAATTTAAGAAATGAGTTATTCAAACTTAATATTGACTCTATCCCCCAATTTACGAAAATACTCCTAAGGATTTACTGCGTTGATCCTGAAGTGGGGTCGGTGCTCAACAAAAACCCTAAACGCTGCGCGTTTATGTTCTTTTTTATTTCCAAGGCAGCATAAAGCAAGCTTTTGCTTTGTGGAAATAAAAAAGCCCAGCACTTCTATGCTGGGCTTCTGTTGGTCGGGGTGGCAGGATTCGAACCTGCGACCTCCTGCTCCCAAAGCAGGCGCGATAACCGGGCTACGCTACACCCCGTGAAACAGCTAGGCTGTTAATTCACTTTTTCACTTGCGGAGAGACAGGGATTCGAACCCTGGCAACGGTTACCCGTTGACAGATTAGCAATCTGCTCCATTACCACTCTGGCACCTCTCCTGTCAATCTGTAAGATCGTGCATTTTTCAATGCGGATGCAAATGTATTTTTAATTACTCAATAACACAAAAAAATGAAGGCGTTTTTTATGTTTTTTTTGATAAGTATTGTTATTCAGGATATTCCACCCGCAAATGATACATGTTATTCAATTTCTTTTTCAAAACCTTCTTGATGGTCTCTATTTCCTTGAAGGTAATATTGGCATTAATAAACTGCCCATTCTCCATCTGTGAATTAATAATATTCTCCACGAAAGTATCTATCTTCGAGGAAGTTGGCTCCTTTAAACTCTTGCTAGCCGCTTCTACACTATCCGCCATCATTAAGATTGCCGTTTCTTTAGAAAAGGGTTTCGGACCCGGATACCTGAAATCGTCCGGATTGGCATTACCACTTAATTCTTGTTCCTTTTTATAAAAATAATACACCGTATTGGTACCGTGATGCGTTCGTATGAAATCGATGATGCGGTCCGGAAGCTTATTCTTTCGTGCAATTTCAATTCCTTTAATCACGTGATCGATAATAATTTTCGCACTTTCCTTAGGTGCCAACTCGTCTAAGGTATTTATCAGATTCATTTGGTTTTCGGTGAAATTGGTCGGGTTGCTCATCTTGCCAATGTCGTGATACAACGCTCCTACCCTCACCAACATCGAATTCGCCCCAATCTCATTGGCAGCTGCTTCCGATAAATTTGCCACATTCAGCGAGTGATGGAATGTACCGGGAGCCTTGTTCGAAAGTTCCTTCATTAAATCGGAATTAGTATTACTCAATTCCAATAAGGATACCTCAGAAACAAGTCCGAACATTTTTTCATAGGCATAAATCAAAGGAAAGGCAAATAATGTCAGCAAGCCACAAATCACAAAATACAGAAAGGTCTCCCACGATATTTGCTGAACATTCCCTTCTTGAATAATGTAAAAGGCAAAGTATCCTACAATATAAATTAGCGTAATCTGCCCTACCGAAACAAATAAATTAGCACGTTTGTATAACTCTGAAACCGTTAATATGGTAACAATCCCAGCAATGATTTGCAGAAACATAAATTCAAAGCTGTTCGGGACAATAAATCCTAACAACAAGATGGTAAGCACATGAACAAAAAGTCCCAAACGCGCATCGAAAAAGCTTTTCAGGATAATAGGCAATATACACAAGGGAATCACATAAATGTAGGTAGTGTCATACTTTACAACCATGGTGGTTATAAACACCATCACAATCACATTAAAAAAGATGAAACTCACCTTGGTGTTATTCTGATAAATCACATCGCGATACATTCTTAAGAATAAAAACAACATTATGAAAACAAGCGAAACCAATAACGAATAGCCTAGCACCAACCAGTAATAGTTATTCTGACTCCAAACCTGGCTCTGGAATTGTTCTTTCAAGGAATTCAAAATCTGGTACTTCTCCCCTTCAACAACTTCTCCTTTCGCAATAATGCGCGAACCTTTCTCTACAATCCCTTTATTAGGATTGATCTCTTTGATCATCGATTCAACTGTTGTCTCTGTAAGCCTTGAGTTGTAACTCACATTCGCGATAATCACAGTAGAAAGCAATTCACTTAATAAGGGACGGATATCTTTAAAATTGGTTGTGCGCTCGTCGATTACATAGGAAAGCTGGTCCTTTTTAAAGACCTGGGAGAACACATGCTCGCTCACATTGGTGTCGTCCTTGACATAAATAAGCTGCTCCGAATTGAACGAGGCATTCTCATTAATTACGCCAACTTGATAAACACTATTTATAATATTTAATCCAATTTCCTTGGCAATTACTTTTGGAGTAGTATACAGGCTGTCAACATAAGCGGTTTCAATTTGCGCTGAAAACGCTTGAAACGCATTAATAGAAACCTCCTTCTCCAGATCAAAAAATGGAACAACACTGGATCGAATGTCTTGTTCCTCTTTTTCTATCGTCTCCCTGCTTTTCTTTATGGTAAAATTGAATGGCGCATACAGATTTTCGTATTGCCATGGCTTTCCTTTTTGGAAGTTATATTTGAACTGGCCGCCTTTTGGTAAAAGGTAAATAACCAATACGGTGGAAACTAAAAATAAAAATACCTTGTAAATCGAGGACTGATTTTTAGTTAAGAAAACGAGTAAGTTTTTCATTTAGAAAGGGATCGAAAAGTAAAGGTATGAATAAGCTTTCATTTATCCCAAGCAAAGGAATTCGCATCCTGAATAATTCATTTATAATATGTAATTTTGCAACACTATTCGAATTAAACATATACTCATGCATCATAAAGTAGTTATCGTTTCAGCTGTAAGAACCCCCATAGGAAGTTTTATGGGAAGTTTGTCCAGTCTGACTGCCGCTCAACTAGGAAGTGCCGCCATTAAAGGGGCGCTTCAAAAAATCAATCTGGATCCTAGTCAAGTTTCTGAAGTTTATATGGGAAATGTGGTTCAAGCCGGTGTAGGACAAGCACCTGCCCGTCAGGCTGCCCTTGGCGCAGGGATTCCGAATACAGTTCCTTGTACAACGGTTAATAAAGTTTGTGCCTCAGGGATGAAAGCTTTAATGCAAGGAGCTCAAGCAATTGCTTTGGGTGATGCTGATGTTGTGGTTGCAGGAGGAATGGAAAGCATGAGCAATATCCCGCACTATGTCCATATGAGAAATGGACAGAAGTTTGGCCCGGTAACTATGGTCGATGGAATGCAGAAAGATGGACTGGTCGATGCGTACGACCAAAATGCCATGGGAGTTTGTGCAGATGCCTGCGCTACCGAATATAAATTTTCAAGAGAAGATCAAGATGCTTTTGCGGTTCAATCTTATGAACGCTCGGCAAAAGCTTGGAAAGAAGGGAAATTCGCAAACGAAGTTATTTCTGTGGAAGTGCCTCAGCGACGCGGAGAACCTATAGTTGTTTCCGAAGATGAAGAATACAAGAACGTACGAATGGACAAGATTCCTTCCTTACGTCCTGCTTTTACAAAAGACGGTACCGTTACGGCTGCCAATGCATCTACCATCAACGATGGTGCCGGCGCTATGGTTCTTATGAGTGAAGAAAAGGCAAAGGAATTAGGTCTTGAGCCACTTGCATTTATAAAAAGTTATGCCGATGCCGCGCAAGAACCGGAATGGTTCACTACGGCGCCTGCCAAAGCCCTTCCTAAGGCCCTAGCAAAAGCCAATGTTAATTTGGAAGATATAGAATTCTTTGAATTTAACGAAGCGTTTTCCGTAGTAGGATTAGCCAATATGAAAATCCTAGGCCTTAATGATTCTAACGTGAATGTGAATGGTGGTGCCGTTTCATTAGGGCACCCATTAGGTTGCAGTGGCGTTCGAATCGTGATTACATTGTTAAACGTTTTACAACAACAAAACGCCAAGTTAGGCGCTGCAGCCATTTGCAATGGAGGTGGTGGAGCTTCGGCCATGGTGATTGAACGAGCTTAACAGGCTGCCAGCTTAATGAAATACGGTATTTGCAATCTCAGTATTATTCCTTTGCGTTTCGAGCCTTCCGATGCCTCCGAAATGGTGAGCCAGGTGCTTTATGGGCAGTCGTTCAAAGTACTGGACCACCGCAGCAAATGGAGCCGTATTCGACTAGATTTCGATCGCTATGAAGGCTGGATTGATAACAAACAATATTTTGAGATCTCAGAAGAAGACCACCTTACTGTTTCAAAAGCATTACCGGAATATGCTGCCGATTTGGTAAATTTAATTTCAACCCAAAACGGAGAATTGCTTACCATCCCAATAGGAAGTTCATTACATGGAACTTCGCTATTGAATCACCATTATGACGGATCGGTAGTTTCAGGAAAACATACAAAAAAGCATTTGATAGAAACTGCTCTTAGCTTTTTGAACAGTCCTTATTTATGGGGCGGAAAATCTCCCTTTGGAATTGATTGCAGTGGGCTCACCCAGATGGTCTATCAGCTTAACGGATATCAATTACTACGTGACGCCAAGGACCAAGCAACGCAAGGTGAGGCGCTAAGTTTTATAGAGGAAAGTGAGCCAGGGGATTTAGCATTTTTCGACAACCATGAAGGGTCGATTATTCATGTTGGAATTATTATGGAAGACCATCGCATCATTCATGCACATGGTAAAGTTCGAATCGACCATCTGGACCATACCGGCATATTTAATACCGATACCCGAAAACACTCCCATAAACTGCGTGTGATAAAAAAAATCGTCTAATAAAAAAGGCTTCCAAATTGGAAGCCTTTTTTGTTATTTATGCATCGGATTAATTTCCTTCAAGCGCTTCAAGTTTCGCTTTTGTTGCTTTGAATTTTGCATCTTCTCCAACCTGACTATAAATATTCATTAAGGTTCGAATAATTTCTGCATTATCTGGCGTAGAAGCCGAAGCTTTCTCCAAATATGGCATCGCCTCTCTATACATATTTTGACGCTTTTCCTTCAATTCGTCATAGCGGGCATTGTCTGCTCGGGAATTTCCAAGTCCGTTCATTTCTTCAACAATAACGCTTTCCCCTTCTAGAATCAAGGCCGCCATATTGATTTGAGCAAACGAATAATCAGGTTTAATCTCAAGTGCTTTCATATAGTATGAACGCGCTTTTTCCTTCTCCCCTAATTGAGCAGCACCCACACCTAAATTATAATACAACTCAGGATTGTTCGGGTCTGTTTTAATTACTTCGTTCATCACTCGGTTGTATTTGGTCATATCACCCATTTTATAAGCTAAATCGGCCTCTGAACGCATTAAGTTTACATCATCCGGGTTTGCAGCACGAGCTTTCTCCATCACAGATAAGGCTTTCTCATTATCTCCCTTATTTATGTAAATTAGCGTTACCTTCTGCAGTAAGTCTGCTTCCACCGACTCACTCTTACGATCCAACGCATTAATGTACAAACCAAACTTAATGGCATTATCTCGCTCCGCTTTAGACCCAAAAGTTGCTAGCTCTCCTGTTTCTTTATTGGTCGCCACGTATTCATCCTGAACACCGGTATAACCCATTCCAATCAATTCTTCATAAATACCTAATGCCTCGTCAAATTTCTTACCGTTTACTAAGTTACCGGCAGCAAAGTATAAATAAGAAGTATCCTTTTTACTTATGTTGTAAGCCTCTTTCAATTTATTGGCAGCCGACTCGTAACTTTTAGTATTTTGATCTGCAATGGCACTATTGACTAACTCAATGCGCAACTTTTCTTTCACTTGTGCCATTCGATCCTCCATTTTAGAATCGCCATTCAATCCTTCCGCCTTTAACAGTGATTCGGCCGCTTTTTTAAGTTTGGCACCGTCCACCTTATTGGCTTGCCCCATAAGTACCTCTGCTTCGACTAAGTAATAATGAGCTTTCAAATCTTTATCCGCACTACCTAATAAAGGCTCTGCTTGCGCTAGGAAAGCCATGGCTTCGTTATAATTTAAATCCTCCAATGCTTTATCAGCCTTGCGAATTTCTTTTTTTTGAGCCCATGTAAAGACAGAAAATAACAGTACTCCTGCCAGTAAAACTTGTTTTTTCATTGTAATGAATTTTATTTATTCGTTATTATCATTATTTGATTCATTCTCATCAATCACAGTGCCATTTTCTGAAGCTTCACCTTCAATTAGGCCTTCTACTTCATCATCGTCATGCATCACTTTAGCCACTGCCGCAATAGAATCTTCCTCGCGAACTTTGATTAATCGAACCCCTTGGGTTGCTCGACCCATTACTCGTAAATCCTCTACTGCCATACGAATGGCGATTCCCGATTTATTGATAATCATTAAATCGTCTGAATCGACCACTGTTTTTATGGCTACTAAATTACCAGTTTTTTCTGTAATGGAAATGGTTTTCACTCCTTTTCCACCACGATTGGTAATTCTGTAAACAGCCTCACCATCTTCAGGGTCATCGATATAGGTTCGTTTTCCATAACCATTCTCTGAAACCACGAGAACTGATTCTTCTTGAGGATTATTAATGGTCACCATCCCAATTACTTCATCTTTCGCATTTGCCAAGGTGATTCCACGAACGCCCGAGGCATTCCGACCCATTGGCCGTGTTTTCTCTTCCTCAAAACGAATGGCCTTTCCGGAGCGCACCGCCAACATTACCTGGCTATCTCCTGTGGTTAATTTAGCTTCTAACAGCTCATCTTCGTCTTTAATGGTAATGGCATTAATTCCATTCGTTCTAGGACGCGAGTATTGCTCTAAAGGAGTTTTCTTAACCTGTCCTTTTTTGGTGGCCATGATTACATAATGGCTATTGATGTACTCTTCGTCTTTTAAATCTTGTGTACAAATGAAGGCTTTCACCTTATCATCTTGTTCAATATTAATAAGATTTTGAATCGCTCTTCCTTTTGAAGTTCTACTTCCCTCCGGGATCTCAAAAACCCTCATCCAGAAACACTTACCTTTTTGTGTAAAGAATAACATATACTGGTGATTGGTTCCCACAAACATATGTTCAAGAAAGTCTTCATTTCGTGTAGCCGAGGCTTTTTGCCCTACTCCCCCACGATTCTGAGTTTTGTATTCACTTAAAGAAGTTCGTTTGATGTATCCCGCATGTGAGATGGTAATTACCACTTGCTCATCAGGAATTAAATCGGTGATACTTACATCTCCTCCTGCATACTCAATCTCAGAACGACGGGCATCCCCATATTTCTCTCTAATTTCAGCCAACTCGGTTTTAATGATTTCCATTCGGCGTTCTTTTTTCGCCAAAATATCTTTGTAATCATCAATGGTCTTCATCAACTCTTCATATTCACTACGAAGTTTATCCTGCTCCAGACCTGTAAGCTGACGTAATCGCATTTCAACAATCGCCCGTGCTTGAATCTCGGTAAGGCTGAAACGCTCAATCAACTTTTCACGCGCTTCGTCCGCATTGGAAGACGAACGAATTAGCGCAATTACTTCATCAATATTATCGGAAGCAATAATCAATCCTTCTAGGATGTGCGCTCGTTCTTCAGCTTTACGAAGTAAATAGGTGGTACGGCGTGTCACCACCTCATGGCGGTGTTCCACAAAGTAATGGATCAATTCTTTTAAATTGAGCATTTGCGGACGCCCCTTGACCAAGGCGATATTGTTCACACTAAAACTCGATTGAAGCGCCGTGTACTTATACAACATATTCAATACGATATTAGGAATCGCATCACGCTTAAGGATATAAACAATACGCATTCCCTTTCGGTCGGATTCATCTCGAATGTTCGAAATACCCTCAATTTTCTTATCGTTTACAAGATCGGCGGTCTTTTTAATCATATCCGCCTTGTTCACTTGATATGGAATTTCAGTAACTATGATGCATTCTCTTCCGGCCACTTCTTCAAACGTGGCCCTTCCTCGCATCACTACACGTCCACGTCCTGTGTGAAAGGCTTCCTT
>JAHEMY010000198.1 GCA_024643425.1 Flavobacteriaceae bacterium | reverse complement strand
CAGTTGCAGTTTTCGTGGTTGGTTACTGTAACTCAAAAAATACAAAGTTTTTTGGTTGGTTAGTTTTTTTGAATTGCCCGTCGCACCTTCTCAAACGGTCGGCGGGTTTTTCTTTTGATAATAAGAAATTCATTTTTTCATTCTCAATTCTTGAGATTCGTAAATATCACAAAATCAATATTTTAAATTTTTGGCATGGTCGTTGGTATTTTTAAACTGTTCACAACCATCCAAGGGAACAAGAAGTTTAATCCTTGTCATGCGACAAGACTAAAATTTGAGATTATGAAAAATGTATCAGCACTTTTATTTGCATTCTTCGCAACCGTGTTCAGTATGAACGCCAACAGCGTCGATTCTGAAAATTATTACGGTAATTTTTACAATGGATCCTCTTATATCTTTGAAGAAGGAGGTATCGAATTCTCAATCTTTCCCGATGGTCAGTTTGACTTTGTATACCTTGGAAGAAATCAAGGCAGTCAAGTTAACGTAAGCGTGAATACTCCGGGAGTAAGCATCAATTTTAATTCCGGCTACAACTACGATACCTATGTGCAATACGACAACTACGGTGCCGTGATCCAAGTGGAAGACGTGCCTATCTATTACGACGAATTTGGTCGTATTTCCCAAGCGGGGCGCGTTGAAATACGCTATAATGACCGACGAATTGTTCGTGTTGGTGGTTTGCATGTATTCTACAACAATTATGGATACTTCTCTCACTGTTCAGGCTTTGTAAGTCCTTGGTATACTACTTATGTATATCGTCCTTGGCATGTGCATTATGTGAGACCTATTTTCTCGAACTGTGTGGTTTACGACTACCCATACCGTCAATATTATCACCCACATCGATATAGTTATGCTTACCACAGTGCTCATTATCATCGTGGACATGATTATTATCGAAATGCACGGCACGATTTTTACCGTCCTGGAAGCAGAGTTCATTATAATAATGGAAGAACAGCCATTAATAAAAATTACAGAGGTGCAAAAAATCGCAGTGAGCTTGCTACTCGTGGAGATAAGGGCACTAGAGCGAGCCAGAGAAATAACAGTGTAAATAGTGGACGATACACCGCACAGAATTCATCAAAGAATGAAATTGGGACCCGTGGTCAAAACGATGGGAATAGCAACGGTCGTAATGCGTCGAAAAGTAGATCATCCTTTACATCAAAAAATTCGACCAGAGAGCATTCAAATGCGACTCAAAGAAGATCAAATACCACAAAACATCGAACTAACGATGTTCAAAGGAATAGCAGGAACAAAACTCAGAAAAGTTCTGTATCCAGATCTTCAACTCCGTCGCGCGAGAAATCGGTGCAACGAAGCCCTAAGTCTCAAACGCGAAGTAAAAGTTCAGGAGCTAAAAACTCTAGAACTTCCACTCCCACAAGAGGGCGCGGATAATAATTATTTGGTTGGTTAGTGAGAAACCCTTGTTTAGGCAAACTGCTTAAGCGAGGGTTTCGCTTTTTTATTTTGCAAGTATTTTAGCCAAATCGTTGGTAAGGTTCTTTCTACTGTAATGTTCAATATTAGCATGCGAAACACTCAAATTTCCAGTCTTGTATTGATTGTATAAAGAAGTTATATGAGTTTTTAATAAATCTTTATTACTATAATTAAAAAACTGACCACTCCTGGTTTCATCCAAGATCCCTTTAATATCACTTCCTTCAGGGCCTAAGGCGATGATAGGACGCTTTGCATACAAATATTCAAATACTTTCCCCGGAAGAATGGCTGTCGTTTCACTTCGATTCATTTCAATAAGTACTAAAACCTGAGCCTTTCGCTGCAATTGAAGCGCTTCAAGATGAGAAACGTAGCCCGGAGTTTTTACATAGGATAAAAGCCTATATTCCTGAAGAGTATCTTTAATTTCATTAGCAACCACCCCAATTAATTTAAGCTCCAAATCCTCTTTAAAGGAAGGAATCTCTTCATTGAGTTCCTTTATAGCTTCCCAAAGTATTTTAGGGTTTCGATTGCTAAGTAAGGATCCTATATGCACCAGGCTGAACTTTGTATCTAAGGTCCCTACGACCATCGAATCTTCATCAAATCCATTCGTTATTAAGTGAATGGGGCGTTTTGTTAACTCTTGAAATTCACGTTTCGTTCCCGGACTGGTTACGATAATGTCATCGGCGGCATTCAATACTTGGTGCTCAAGCTTTAAATGCTTTTTGACTGCTTTCTTTCCTAGGCGTAAGGATTTATGATAGTGAATGGACGTCCATGGGTCTCTGAAGTCGGCAATCCATCGCACCTTGTGCTTGGCTTGTAATTTCATCCCAATAAGATGCAAACTGTGCGGAGGACCCGTGGTGATTATAGTGTCGATTTCAGGGTGCTGGAGTAGGTATTTAGTAAGGTATTTTACAGAAGGTTTCACCCAGCCAATTCGAGCATCCGGAATGAATAAATTCCCCCGTGCATAGAGCATTAATTTTTCTATAAACGATGGATCCCTTTCATCG
>JAHEMY010000090.1 GCA_024643425.1 Flavobacteriaceae bacterium | reverse complement strand
CAAACCGAAATGGCAAATTTCACTAGTTTGCCCAAAGGTGTGTCTGTGGATTATACAGGGCAAATTGAAGAGCAGAATAAGCAAATGGCGTTTCTAATGGGTGCTTTTTTCACCGGACTGGGGCTTATTATGTTCATTTTAATTTTTCAATTCAGCTCCATCTCTAAACCTACGATTATCATGCTCGCTATATTCTTGAGCTTCATTGGTGTTTTTGGAGGTATTTTAATTACCGGATCTTCATTTGTAATTATGATGACCATGATGGGAATTATCTCTCTCGCAGGAATTGTTGTGAACAACGGAGTGGTATTATTGGACTACACCCAATTGTTGATAGACCGAAGAATGGTTGCTTTAGGCATGGAGGACGATGAATTGTTGCCAAAAGATGAAATAAAAGAAATTATCATTCGAGCAGGAAAGGCGCGTTTGAGACCTGTTTTATTGACAGCAATTACAACGGTTCTTGGACTTATTCCACTTGCCATTGGATTTAATATGGACTTCTTTTCACTCTTCAGCAATTTTGATCCAAAAATTTATTTTGGGGGTGACAACGTAATTTTCTGGGGGCCCTTAGCTTGGGCCGTAATTTACGGGTTGATTATTGCAACCTTCCTAACCCTTATTATCGTTCCTGTATTATTCTTTATCATACATCGAATAAGACTGAGAATGCGAGGTTGGTTCAGTAAAACAGAAGCTTTAGTTCCCGGCGAATAATCTCAATAAAAAAGCCCTTCAGTGAAGGGCTTTTTTTTACTTATAAAGAGAAATTATTGGTTCTCAGTAAGTGGAATTGGAAACTGAGTCCAAACATCATCACCGTCACGATCGAGCGGTAATTCATCCAATCTACCAAAACGACGCATATCGATCCAACGATGTCCTTCTGCATACAGTGAATATCTTCTCTGGTTGAGTAATTCATCTTCCAAAGCTGCACTGTCTGTTGGTCCGGAATAATCACCTAATCCGGCAGCTGCACGAATTACATTCAGCGCAGAAACTGCGGAACCAGGATTGGTCGATATATTCGCTTCAGCAAAAAGCAAAATCAATTCTTCATTGCGAATTAATGGAATGGACGCTCCCGAATTAGTATATCGGTTCACTACATAACTTCCGGTTAACCCGTCTAAAGTAAGGTCCTCTCCTAAGTCAACTACTTTGGACATTCTTTGATCGCCAGCTTCAGCAGCAGCAACAAAGTCCGGTTGAACAACGCGAGCTTGGCCTGCACTTGACCCTTCTGGAGAAAGGAATAAAGGGTTTACAAGATCGGTTTGATCTTCACTAAAATTATAGTACACCCCGTCGTCTAGATTTCCTAAGCTGAAAAATGAATTATTAAGATGAGACAGCACTCCCGCATAATCGCCAAGGTAGGCTGAAACTCTAGCAGCAATTGCATGGTTCACCTGTAAGAAAGAACCCGGAGCGTTAAATCCGCTAAAACCATTGGATAATATAAATGGAAATTGGTTGCCTCCGGAGGCTAAATTATTTGCGCCAGACTCTAAATACCCAAGTATTCCATTAAGCGCCTGATCCCTTGAAACGAATGGCCCTAAATTATTTTCATCGGAAACATCGATCCGAATACCATTATCGTAGGTCATATTTAGATTAAGCAATAGCTCATACCCAATCATGGTTTGAAGGAATCCACGGGTTGCATTAATTTCTTGGTTGGTAAATTGACCCGACAAATCTTGATTGTCAAAGAAACTTAATATAAGGTTTGCGTTCTTCACGGTTCGATACCTAGCAGCCCAAGGACGCGTGGTATAGAATGTGTTGTTATCTAAGGTTGCATTTTCTTTTCCTAATAAATCGGCTGTATATCTAGGATCGGAAGACGTGAATCGATAATACTCTCTTCCAATCACCCCGCAGTCGTCGAAATATATTCCGAGATCTACTCGAGAACTATATAATATTCCTCCGATGAGGTCTTGAAGATCCCCTCGATTTAAATTATCGCCAAAAGCGCTTACCTCAGCATTGTTAAGGTCTGAATACTCTTCCACTTCGCAAGAAACAAGTCCGACGAAAAATGGAATACAGTATAAAATTCTAATTAGTATATTTTTCATAATCATTATTTTTTAGAAGTTTACAGAAAAGTTAAATAAGTATCTCTTGGAAGACGGGAAGGGGGTTACCTCAACTCCAGTAAAAATACCATTGGCACCGAAATTTGAAACCTCAGGATCATAACTGTTGTAATCAAATATATTAATTAGGTTCGTTCCTGAAAACCCTATTCGAATAGCGTCGATGGTTCCTCCTAAGATTCCTCCCAACATTTTGCTATCAAGCGTATAATAAAGTCCCATCTCTCTCATACGCAAGTAAGATGCATCTTCTACAAATACTTCGGCTGAAGAACCTAATTGACTTACGCGATAGGCTCCATTTCCTAATTGGCCTGATGGATCTAAATCGATGGTGTCGTAGTCGTGGCTGGTGCCATTTAAGTCGGTGAGCAAGGCAGATAAATTAACGTTATCTCCACCCTTTTTCCATTGCCAAAGCATGGTAAATTGAATTTGCTTGTAACGAAGGCTGTTGTTAAAGCCCATTTGAAAATCGGGTTCTGCATCTCCCCAAACTTGGAATCCATTTGGTCCCGGATTTGGTCCAATTCCCACAATCTGAGTGGCGCTAGATCCTTCTTCAATTCTAAAGGTTCCTAAGGTTGCCCCAAAAGCTCCAATATTAAAAGGTTCTACATTTAGTTCGGTGATTTCAGATTTATTCTTGAAGTAATTCACTCCAAAATCCCATTGGAAATCGTCAGTAATAATTGGCGTGGCATTTAAACCAATCTCAATCCCTTTATTCTCTAAGCTTCCTGCATTAACAAATTGAGAGGTGAACCCTGTAGATGGCTCAAGTGCTGCTCGCAAGATTAAGTCCTCCACCGTCTTAATATAATAGGTTCCTGAAAGGCTTAGTCTGTTATCGAAGAAGCTTAGGTCGGTACCAAATTCCAATTCTTTTTGGCGCTCAGATCTCAAATTTTGATCCCCTCTAATTCCAATAAGGCTAATCCCTAAAATTCCATCGGTGGAATACGCATCATAGGATGTAAACAAGGCTCCAAATGGAGGGAAATTCCCGGCTTCACCATAAGCGGCTCTTAATTTAAATTGATTCCATTTCGAATTTTCATTCCAAAATCCAAACTCATGTAAATTAACTGCTAAGGAGGCCTTTGGATAATAAAAGAGTTCGTTTGCATCTCCATTATTCGACGACTTGTCGCCTCGCACCCCTACGGTAGCAATCAACATATCGTTAAAATTAACCTCTTCTTGAACAAAGAAACCTGAATCTTGCTGTTTCTGACGAGTCTGATCCACACCTGTATTGGCGGCCTGATCGGTATTCGATTCGGAGGCCACTAAGCCTGAAGCTGTAATTAATACCGTATTTCGATCGAAATATTCTCGAGTTAGACCCGCCTGAGTTCTAAAATTAGTTCCTCCATCCAATAAGTAGTTATGAACTAAAAATGCTGAAAGGTTGTAATTCTTATTTTGAGTTTCCCCTTGAACAGCAACTCCATTCAATCCACCATTCGAAAGTTTTTGAAATTGCAGTTCTTTCGGGAATATGGCTCTTGTTTGCAAGCCATAAAAATCCAAACCTCCTCGCAAGATTAACTCAAGATTCGAGTTGTCTGCTTTATAAATATCCAAGTTCCCGGTTCCCCCAAAAATAAAACGATTTACGCGCTCATTATTTGTCACTAAATCCCTTGTTTGCAATGGGTTTGACGAATTGTTTGGGTGATCTGGATAAATTCCGTCGGAATTAGGGAATAAGTTGTCCCAGGGTCTGGTCGCGGTTAATGCGATACCAATGGTCGTCCCCGAGTTATCGTTGTTAAAGAAGCCTCGATCGGACGATGAGTAAATGTAATTTGAACTTAAAGACACTTTAAAGAAATCGGTTGCACGATGATCTACATTGAGCCTCAAAGAGGTTTTTTCATATCCTGTAGCTCGTACAATTCCATTTTCGTTATTGTGAGTGACTCCAGAATAAAATCGAGTTTTATCATTTCCACCACTCATACTGAAATTTGTTATGCTCAGAAAACCTTTTTTACCATATACTTCATCCTCATAATCGACCAGTCGACCTGAATCACGCGCTGAAATGAAATCCAAAACAGCATCTTCACCGAAGGTGTCAAGTACTCGTTGTTCGGTATAATCTCTTACTCCTAAAAGGTTGATAGCTTCCGTCCAACCGGTAGATTGCGAGAAGTTAAATTTAGTTTCTCCCGCTTTCCCTTTTTTGGTAGTGATGATAATTACCCCGGCAGCAGCTCGAGATCCATAGATCGCAGCGGCAGAAGCTCCTTTTAAAATTTCAAGACTCTCGATGTCTTGTGGGTTAATATCTGCAATCCTGTTTGAAGGGTTGTCCTGATTTGAAGCACTTCCACCTGCAGCCGCTGCCGAAACAACATTCAAACCTGCAGCGATTGATGAATTGTCTACATAAACTCCATCGATGATATAAAGGGGTTGTGTATTACCAAAAATCGAAGTCGCTCCTCTAAGCTTTACAGAAAGTCCTCCTCCGGGTGCACCGGAATTTGCGCTTACAATCGCACCTGGGAATTTTCCGTATAATGCACCATCCAATGTTGGCGGTGGTGTGGTTCCGGTAATTTCTTCTGCAGAAATTGATGCAACGGCATTTGCCGAGTTACTTCTTTTTACAGAAGTTGCCAACCCAGTAATCACAATTTCCTCCAAGGCCTCAACAGATTCTTTGAGACTTGCAGTAATTGGATTGGAGTTGGTTACGAGTTGCTCTGTATCGGTATAGCCAATCGAGCTGAATGTCAAGGTAACCGGCAGTGACGACACTTCAATCTTAAATTGACCGTTCACATCACTCGTTGTACCATTGTTGGTTCCTTTTTCAATAACATTGGCAAAAGGAACTGTTTCTCCCTTGTCGTTCATAATTTTTCCCGACAGCATAACTTGGGCTGAAACAATAAGCGGAAAAAATATAAAAAACAGAAGAAAATTAAATTTCAAGTTGTTTTTTTTCATAATCCATTAGTTTATTATGTTAATTCATTAAAATTACTGCAGAATTATTGTTAAAATACAAATTGAAAAAGATACTATTAACAAGTCGTTAACAATTCGATAAGCGATTATATTTCAAAACCGAGCATGAAATTTTAACTTCTTCTTACCTTTGCACCTTATATAATTGGCCATGTACAGAACGCATAACAACGGAGCACTCCGACTTCAAAATAAAGGTGAAACAGTTACCCTCTCCGGATGGGTACAAAAAACTAGAAATAAAGGGTTTATGGTTTGGGTAGATCTTAGAGATCGCTACGGAATTACCCAGCTTATTTTCGATGAAGAGCGCAGCTCAAAAGAAGCTATGGCCATGGCCTCTGAATTAGGTCGAGAATTTGTGATTCAAGTAACAGGAACTGTTATAGAACGTGAATCGAAAAATCCGAACATGGCCACCGGAGATATCGAAATCTTAGTTGCTGAACTTACCGTTTTGAATTCCTCATTAACTCCTCCCTTTACCATTGAAGACGATACGGATGGTGGCGAAGACCTTCGTATGAAATACCGTTATTTGGACATCCGCAGAAAACCGGTTCGTCAAAACCTGATATTTCGACACAAAGTCGCCATGGCTGTCCGAAACTATCTTTCTGAAAAAAGTTTTGTTGAAATTGAAACTCCTTACCTTATCAAGTCGACCCCGGAGGGTGCTCGAGATTTTGTGGTGCCTAGCCGCATGAATGAAGGTCAGTTTTATGCTTTACCACAATCTCCACAAACCTTCAAACAATTATTGATGGTAGGTGGAATGGACAAATATTTTCAAATTGTAAAGTGTTTCAGAGATGAAGATCTCCGAGCCGATCGCCAACCTGAATTTACACAGATAGATTGTGAAATGGCCTTCGTAACCCAAGAAGACATCTTGAACACTTTTGAAGGACTCACCAAACATTTACTAAAAGAAATTAATGGTGTTGAAGTAAACGACTTTCCTCGTATGACTTACGACGACGCCATGAAACGTTATGGAAACGACAAACCGGATATTCGGTTTGGAATGGAATTCGGAGAGCTAAACGAAGCAACGCAACATCGCGAATTTAATGTGTTTAATCAGGCAGAATTAGTAGTAGGAATTGCAGTTCCCGGAGGAAATCAAATGACGCGCAAGGAAATCGATCAACTTATCGATTGGGTAAAGCGTCCACAAATTGGAGCTATGGGAATGGTGTATTGCCGCTATAATGAAGATGGAACTTTTAAATCGTCGGTGGATAAATTTTACACAGAAGAAGACATGGCAGAATGGGCGAAAATCACCGGCGCCAAAGCTGGGGATCTCATTTGCATCCTTTCTGGAGCCACGCATAAAGTGAGAGCCCAATTAAGTGCTCTTCGAATGGAATTAGCAAGTCGTTTAGGTTTGCGAAAATCAAATGAATTTGCCCCCTTATGGGTGGTCGATTTCCCCTTGTTAGAATGGGATGAAGATACGGAGCGCTTCCACGCGATGCACCATCCGTTCACTTCACCTAAGCCGGGACAAATGGAATTACTTAAAACCAATCCGGCCGATGTTAAGGCAAACGCCTATGATTTGGTTTTAAATGGAAATGAAATTGGAGGAGGTTCGATTAGAATTCACGACAAGGAAATTCAATCGAAAATGTTTGACTATTTAGGGTTTACGCCCGAGGAAGCAAAAGCGCAGTTCGGATTCTTAATGGACGCATTTCAGTATGGAGCGCCTCCACACGGTGGAATTGCCTTTGGCTTAGATCGATTGGTTGCAATTTTAGGGGGTCAAGAAACCATTCGGGATTTTATTGCTTTCCCAAAAAATAACTCAGGTAGAGACGTGATGATTGATGCTCCTGCTCCAATTGATCAGGATCAACTTAATGAATTGCATTTAAAAGTAATTTATAACTAATTTACAAATCCTGTTTCGACAGGATTTTTTATGGCCGCAACAAACAAAACATTGCTTACGCGCTTTCTTATTTGGCGTATAAAGCACATCTCCCATAGGCAGTTTGTGTATATAATAAGTATTGTTGTAGGATTAATGTCCGGATTGGCTGCGGTGACTATAAAAAACTTAACGCATCTCATACAATCCCTGCTCGAAGGAAAACTTATTAAAGAGTACCAAACGGCGTTTTACTTTATCTTTCCAGTAATCGGCTTCACGTTGGTGTACCTCTTTATCCGATTTGTGCTTCGAAATAAAGTAAGTCATGGCATTCCCTCGACACTCTTTGCGATCTCAAAGCGAAAAGGAATTATGAAGCGGTTTCAGATGTTTGGGAGCCTCATTGCTGCACCCATAACCGTTGGTTTTGGTGGTTCGGTTGGTTTGGAAGGACCAACGGTAGCAACCGGCGCTGCATTTAGCTCTAATTTATCAAGACTACTCCATTTAAATCAGGCCACTCGAACATTGCTTATTGGATGCGCCGCGGCCGGGGCTATGTCTTGTATCTTCAAGGCCCCGATAGCCGCAATTATATTTGCGGTAGAAGTCTTTAGTTTGGATCTAACTCTGGCCTCACTCATACCTTTATTACTAGCTTCGATTTCGGCAATTATCACTTCTTATTTTTTCTTTGGAAATGATATTTTACTCCCCTTTACGATTGTCGATAAATTTGACCTCAACGACATACCTTACTACATCTTATTGGGAATAGTGGCAGGATTTGTTTCCATCTATTTTACTGAAACCTACGATCGAATTCAAAAGGGGTTCGATAAGATTGGTTCACCGGTAAAGCGCCTTATTATTGGAGGAATTGGCATCGGGATTTTGGTTTATTTTATTCCTCCTTTGTATGGAGAAGGCTTTGATGTAATAAACAATCTAATTCACGGGAATGCCGAAAAGGCATTAGACCATAACTACCTTAATTTAGACCTATCCAACTCTTGGATTGTGATTGGTCTGCTCATAGGTCTTGTTGTTTTTAAAATAATTGCAAGCGCCCTAACTTTTGGCGCTGGAGGTGTGGGTGGAATCTTCGCCCCTACCTTGTTTATGGGAAGTATTATGGGGTATACGCTGGCAAGAATCTTGACCCTACTCGGAGTGAATTCTGAATACGTTTCTATTAGCAACTTTACCTTGGTAGGAATGACTGGGCTTATGGCTGGAGTTCTTCACGCTCCTCTTACAGCGATTTTCTTAATTGCCGAACTCACCGGAGGATATGAGTTATTTATTCCCTTGATGATTACCGCTGCCATTTCGTTTAGCATCACAAAATATTTTCACCCCCATTCTGTGTACACCATGGAACTTGGGCGACGTGGAGAGCTTATCACACACGATAAAGACCATGCAGTACTCACCTTAATGGACATCAAATCGGTTATCGAACAAAACTTTATATCGGTTTTTCCAGAAATGACTCTCGGTGAAATTGTGCATGAAGCCGTGGTAAAATCGAAACGAAATATTTTCCCGGTGGTTCATCCAAAAACGAACACCTTGGAGGGAATTATTTTACTGGATGATCTTCGTCCCGTCATGTTTGATCAAAGCCTATATAAGGAAATTACTGCTCGGGATCTCATGCAACCACCACCGGATATTGTGGTTATGGAAAAAGATCGAATGACCGATGTGATGAAGAAATTTCAAGACACCGGTGCTTGGAACCTCCCTGTGGTTTCAGAAAATTCGTATTTTGGCTTTGTTTCAAAATCCAAATTACTTACGGCTTATCGGCGCAAATTAATCGATTTTTCAGGCAAGTAAATGAAGTATCTATTTTACATATTAATCATTGGAATTATCTCCGGCTTAGGATTTGGGTTCTATATAAAACCAGAAGACGCTCAAACGGGTGATTTGATTATTGGTTTATCCATTGCTACCCTCTTCTTTATATTAATGCCGCTCTTTATCTATCATCGCTGGAAAAATAAAGAAGTGAAAGACTATATGCTTACTAAAGAGAACATTGAAAAGATGCGCGATTATAGTGAACGCAAGAAACTATAAAAAAATTCCTTCAAAAATATCACAAGAACATAACATTCAACTCTATAAATAGTGTACCTTTGACGCATTATTAATTTATTTTTTTATTTACAATGGAAGGAACAGTTAA
>JAHEMY010000197.1 GCA_024643425.1 Flavobacteriaceae bacterium | reverse complement strand
AAAACTACCCTAGCACATATTTTGGCCAACGAGTTGGAAGTGAACATTCGAGTCACTTCAGGCCCTGTTTTGGACAAACCCGGAGATCTTGCAGGATTACTCACCAACCTGGAAGAACGTGATGTGCTTTTTATAGACGAAATTCATCGGTTGAGCCCTATCGTAGAAGAATATTTATATTCGGCGATGGAGGACTATAAGATTGACATCATGATCGAGTCCGGGCCTAATGCTCGCACCGTTCAAATTAACTTGAATCCCTTTACATTGGTGGGGGCTACCACACGATCAGGACTATTAACAGCACCGATGCGTGCCCGATTTGGTATCGCTTCAAGATTGCAGTATTATTCTACCGAATTGCTTACCACCATCGTTCAACGAAGTGCGAATATCCTAGGGATGCCTATTTCAATGGAAGCAGCGATCGAAATTGCCGGTCGAAGTCGCGGAACTCCGCGAATTGCTAATGCTTTGCTCCGTCGAGTACGAGATTTTGCGCAAATTAAGGGAGATGGCACCATTGATATAAAAATTGCCAAGTTTGCGTTAGAACAACTCAATGTAGACCAATACGGCCTTGATGAAATGGATAATAAAATCTTATCTACTTTGATCGATAAATTTAAAGGAGGCCCCGTTGGAATTACGACGCTTGCTACAGCAGTTTCTGAAACTTCCGAAACCATTGAAGAAGTCTACGAACCTTTCCTTATTCAGCAAGGATTTATCGTTCGCACCCCGCGAGGAAGAGAGGTTACCGAATTTGCCTATAAACATTTAGGAAAAGTAAAAGGCGGAACCCAAGGAGGACTTTTTTAATGCCATTACCTTCATAAGCAATGAATCACGCTGCTTTATATTCTCAACGAATTAAGTCGGAAGCCAAGCGCTTAGGCTTTTTATCATGTGGAATTAGTAAAGCTGAATTTTTAGAAGAGGAAGCGCCTCGATTAGAAAACTGGCTTAAAAATGGCATGCAGGGCGAAATGTCCTATATGGAAAATCATTTCGACAAACGTCTAGATCCAACCAAATTAGTTCCAGGAGCGAAAAGCGTCATTTCATTACTGCTCAATTATTATCCTGAAGAGATGCAGCGTGAAGATTCGTATAAAATTTCTAAATATGCCTACGGCACCGACTATCATTTTGTTATCAAGGATAAGTTGAAGGCGCTATTGGCATTTCTTCAAGATGAAATTGGTGAAGTCGATGGCCGCGCCTTTGTAGATTCTGCACCCGTTATGGATAAAGCTTGGGCAGCAAAAAGTGGATTAGGCTGGATGGGGAAGCACAGCAATTTGTTAAGTAAAAAAGTAGGATCCTTCTTTTTTATTGCTGAATTAATCGTCGATTTAGCATTGGACTATGATCCTCCGATGACCGATCACTGCGGAAGTTGCACAGCCTGTATCGATGCTTGTCCAACACAAGCGATTGTGCAGCCTTATGTGGTCGATGGCAGTAAATGCATCTCCTACCTTACCATCGAATTAAAAAACGAAATCCCTGCTCATTTTTCAAGCCAAATGGACGATTGGATGTTTGGATGTGATGTGTGTCAGGATGTATGTCCTTGGAATCGATTTAGCAAACCACATCGAGAACCCTTGTTCAATGCACACCCCGAATTACTTTCAAAATCCAAAAAAGAATGGGAAGAGATTACCGAAGAAGTTTTTCAAGAAATTTTCAGGAAAAGCCCCGTAAAACGCACTAAATTTTCAGGCCTCCAACGCAACATTAAGTTCTTAAAAGAATAAGATTTAAATTTTTTTGGTTACCCTTTGTCTGCTACCTTTGCAAGTCATTATACCAACTTCTATGAGTAAGCAGAGCAAACGTAGAGAAGCACTTTTATACCACGCCAAACCTCGTCCGGGAAAAATTCAGGTGGTTCCAACAAAGAAGTACGCCAGCCAGAGAGATTTGTCGTTGGCATATTCTCCAGGAGTTGCAGAACCATGCCTCGAAATTGAGAAGGATGTAGAAAATGTCTATAAATACACCAACAAAGGAAATTTAGTTGCAGTAATTTCAAACGGTACAGCGGTTTTGGGGTTGGGAAATATTGGTCCGGAAGCTTCTAAACCTGTGATGGAAGGCAAGGGATTATTGTTTAAAATATTTGCCGATATCGATGTGTTTGATATTGAAGTAGGTACTGAAGATATAGATTCTTTTATCGAAACTGTTAAAAACATCGCTCCAACATTTGGAGGAATAAACCTTGAGGATATTAAAGCACCGGAAGCGTTCGAGATCGAGCGTCGATTGAAGGAAGAATTGGATATTCCGGTGATGCACGACGACCAACATGGGACGGCAATTATTTCTGCAGCGGCACTTTTGAATGCCTTAGAATTAGCCGAAGAGAATATCGCCGAAGTACGGATAGTAATTAGTGGTGCCGGAGCAGCAGCAGTATCGTGTACCAAGCTTTATAAAGCTTTCGGAGCTAAAGCCGAAAACATTGTGATGCTCGATAGTAAAGGGGTGATTAGAAAAGATCGTTCCGACTTGTCA
>JAHEMY010000089.1 GCA_024643425.1 Flavobacteriaceae bacterium | reverse complement strand
ATGTGGATTTATTGATTGAACGAGATAGTAAAACTGCTTTTGTGGGACAGAACGGACAAGGGAAATCGACCTTGGCCAAAATGATTGTAGGCGACATCGATTTTTCGGGAAAGATTGAACTCGGGCATAATGTGCAAATAGGATATTTTGCCCAGAATCAAGCAGAATATCTGGATGGTAGTAAAACCGTTGAGGACACCATGCTCGATGCGGCCGATGAAAAATCGCGTCCTAGAGTTCGTGATATTTTAGGGGCATTTTTATTTAGGGGTGAAGAGGTTGACAAATATGTGCGTGTTCTTTCCGGAGGGGAACGAAACCGTTTGGCATTGGCAAAGTTGCTTTTACAACCTTTTAATGTCCTGGTAATGGATGAGCCTACGAACCACCTGGATATTAAGTCGAAGAATGTACTAAAAGAAGCTTTGAAAAAGTTCACCGGAACGCTGATTCTAGTATCACACGATCGAGATTTTCTACAAGGACTTACCAATAAGGTTTACGAATTCAAGGATCATAAGATCAAAGAATATTTAGGGGATATTGATTATTTCTTAGAGCAACGAAATCTTCAGAATTTGAGAGAGGCTGAAAAACGAAATGTAAACGTTGAGAAGGCAACTTCAGCAAAAAAGGATTCGAAACAAGAATTCGAGCAGCAAAAGCGCATGAAGTCCCTTCAAAATAAATTAAGTAAAACGGAAGCGGCCATTCAAAAGTTAGAAAAAGAAATAAAGGAATGGGATGTCGAATTATCCATTAATTACGATGCGACCATTCAAAAGCCTCACTTTTTTGAAAAATACCAATCAAAAAAAGATTCTTTACACAAACTTATGGAGGATTGGGAAGTAGTCACCAACGAGATTGAAACCCTTCAATAAAAGACTTTTATGATTTGTTTAACGTAGTCCCAAGTATACCTAGTTTAAATTTGACGTGCTAACCTAAACTTTTCGTAAGTGCGTAAAATTTTACTCTTTGTTATTGGGATTGCTATTATTGTTGGTGCCATCATGGCTGCTAATGCAATCATACAGAACAGTATAAAACCTAAACCTGAGGTTAAAAAAATAGTTAAGACTGTTTTTACTGAAACTGCTAAAAATACCACAGTACCCATTGTGTTGCCCGCAAACGGGAATTTGACCGCCAAAAATCGTTTGGAAATCTTTGCGGAAGTTCAAGGAGTTTTTCAGTCCAGTGCCCACGACTTCAAGCCCGGACAAGCGTATCGAAAAGGGGAGACTTTACTGCGTCTGGATGCTTCAGAATATTATGCGTCGGTTCAAGCCGCTAAAAGTGAATTCTATAATTTGATTACGTCACTCATGCCTGATTTAAGGCTTGATTATCCCGAGGCTTATCCGGTGTGGCAGAACTATCTGAATAGCATTAATATTGACAAGAACCTTCCGGCACTTCCAACGAACTTATCCGAAAAGGTTAATTATTTCATTACGGGAAGAGGCGTAATGACATCCTTTTATAATATAAAGAATTTAGAACAACGCTTAGCCAAGTATGGCGTTTATGCGCCTTTTAATGGGGTTCTTACAGAAGCATTGGTTACAAGAGGAACCCTTGTTCGGCAAGGACAGAAACTGGGGGAATTTATAGATACTTCAGTCTACGAATTAGAGTTGGCCATTGGAAAAACCTACAGTGACTTGCTTAAAATGGGAGAAAGTGTAGAATTAAAAGCGATTGATGGTCGCGAGACCTTTACGGGCACAGTAACGAGAATCAATAGTAAGATTGATCAAGCAACACAGACAATTAAAGTGTATGTGGAAGTAAAAGATCCCGCTCTAAAAGAAGGTATGTATTTGGAGGCACAATTGGAAGCAAGAGAGGAATCCAATGCCATTCAACTTTCTAGAAAGTTATTGGTAAACGAGTCTGAAATCTATATCGTAAGAGATAGTGTTTTGGATGTATTGGAAATAGAACCTGTCTATTTTTCTGCGAAGAATATGGTCGTAAAAGGAATACCGGATGGTACCCAGATAGTCTCCAGGACAGTTCCTGGAGCCTATGCAGGGATGCTTGTGAAAGTATATAAAGAGTCCGATTCGTCCGCCGAAATGACTAAAGCTCCTGAATAATGCGTAAAATAATAAGTTATTTTATAAAGTATGAGGTAGCCGTAAATGTGGTTATCTTGGCTTTTGTGGTATTTGGAATTATTGGTGCCACTCAGCTAAAATCTTCCTTCTTCCCTTTACAAGACCCTGAAATTATAAACATCAATGTTGCCTATCCGGGGGCAGCTCCTCAAGAAATTGAAGAGGGGATTGTGCTAAAGATAGAGGATAACCTTAAAGGCTTAATTGGTGTAGACCGAGTAACTTCGGTCTCGCGAGAGAACGGAGGGAACATCACCGTAGAGATTGAAACCGATCGCGATATCGATGTGATGCTGGCGGAGGTAAAAAATGCGGTTGATCAAGTCCCAAATTTTCCTTCAGGGATGGAACCATTGGTGGTTTCAAAACGGGAAAATATTCGTCAAACGCTAGATTTTTCCATTAGTGGAAAGGACGTGAATTTAGCTACATTAAAACAAATTGGTAGGCAAATAGAAAACGATCTGCGGCGAATGGAAGGCGTTTCTCAAATAGGAATCTCCGGCTATCCTGAAGAGGAAATTGAAATCGCCGTTCGTGAAAACGACCTGTTGGCTTACGATTTAACTTTTAGCGAAGTGGCCGAAGCGGTAACACGAGCTAATATTTTGAGCTCCGGAGGGAATATTAAAACCGATGCGGAAGATTATCTTATTCGAGCCAACAATCGTTCTTATTATGGTGACGAACTGAATAATCTCGTTGTTCGTTCCAATGCCAACGGTACCGTTGTTTATTTGCATGATGTAGCCGATGTGAAGGATCGTTTTTCAGAAACTCCGAATGCTTCTTACTTCAATGGAAATGTTGCAGTAAATGTTGAAATTACAAATACCAATAATGAAGATCTCATTTCAACGGCCGAAAAGGTAAACGCTTACATTGATGAATTCAATCAAAAATACACCGGTGTTCAACTTAATGTAGTAAGCGATTCTTCCATAACGTTAAATCAACGAACCGCATTACTATTGGAAAATGGTGCCATGGGTATTTTTTTGGTATTATTCTTTTTATCATTCTTTTTAAATACACGACTTGCCTTTTGGGTGGCTTTCGGATTGCCGATTTCCTTTCTTGGGATGTTCATTTTTGCAGCACAATTTGGAGTGACTATCAACGTATTGTCCTTGTTCGGGATGATTATCGTAATCGGAATTTTGGTAGATGATGGAATCGTAATTTCGGAGAATATCTATCAGCAATTTGAAAAGGGTAAACCGCGAATCCAAGCGGCAATTGATGGAACCATGGAAGTGCTTTCGCCTATTGTAGCCGCTATTATTACTACGGTGCTAGCATTTTCTACATTTTTATTCCTCGACGGACGTATTGGAAGTTTTTTTAGTGAAGTTTCCGTCATAGTAATTTTAACCCTTGTGGTATCCTTAATTGAAGCATTGATTATATTACCTGCTCACATAGCTCATTCAAAGGCTTTGTTGCGAGAGACGGCAGAGCAGAAAAAGCATAAAAAGGGAATCGATAAGTGGTTTTTGAAACTACGAAAATTCAATGAATACGGAGATCGATTTATGCGGTATTTCAGGGACAACTTATACAGCCCGGTACTTCGTTTTGCTTTAAAACAGCGCTTTATCACCTTTGCGATATTAGCAGCCATGATGATTCTTACCATTGGATCACTTAAAGGTGGAATTATTAGAAGCGCCTTTTTTCCTCAGATTGCCAGTGATCGCGTGAGCATTAATTTACTGATGCCGGAGGGAACCAACCCTATGATTACAGATTCCATCATTAGCATGATAGAACAAGCTTCATGGAGGGTGAACGAAGAGTATACCAAGCGCCAGACCGGAAATAAACAGGTGGTCGAAAATATATTAAAACGGGTGGGTCCAGGAAACAACAAAGCATCCTTAGATATTAACTTGCTTCCAGGAGAAGAACGAGATTTTGGCTCGCCGGAAATTACCAATTCCATTCGGGATGAAGTGGGAGAAGTTTATGGTGTGGAACGACTTACCTATGGATCCGGCGGTAATTTTGGTGGTAGTCCCGTTTCCATCTCTTTGTTGGGAAATAACTCCCAAGAATTAAAAGCTGCAAAAACGGAACTCCGGCAAATCATGGATTCCAATCCGTTGTTGGCCGATATTGCCGATACCGATCCCGAGGGAATTAAAGAAATTAATGTCGAGCTTAATGAGACCGCATATGCCTTGGGACTCAATTTAAGAGAAGTAATGAGTCAGGTTCGCGCTGGGTTCTTTGGACTCCAAGCACAGCGTTTTCAGCGCGGTGAAGATGAAATTCGAGTTTGGGTACGCTATGACCGTGAAAATCGTGAGTCGATAAACGATCTGGATGATATGCGTATTGTGACACCCCTGGGATTGCGAGTTCCTTTTGGAGAAATTGCCACCTATACCATCCAGCGGGGAGACGAGTCGATAAGTCATTTAAACGGACTAAGAGAAATTCAATTAACCTCAGATTTAAAAGATCCGAAGGGAAGCCCAACTGAAATTCTTGAAGACATTCGAACCAATGTAATGCCCGATTTACTTTCAAAATATCCAACGGTAAGTGTTTCCTATGAAGGGCAAAACAGAGAGGCTGGCAAGCTTACACGTTCTGCAGGAACGGTGGTGCCTATTATTATTTTACTTATTTACATTACCATCGCTTTTACATTCAGAAGCATGAGTCAGCCGCTATTATTAATCGTCATGATTCCTTTTAGTTTGATCGCGGTAGCTTGGGGTCACTGGATTCATGATTTCCCTATCAACATCCTTTCCGCATTGGGTATTATCGCATTAATTGGGATAATGGTAAACGATGGTCTTGTGCTTATAGGAAAGTTTAATTCCCTCTTGCGGGATGGAATGAAATTCGACGAAGCACTCTATGAAGCCGGAAGATCTAGGTTTAGAGCTATTTTCCTTACTTCCTTAACAACGATTGCGGGAATTGCACCACTCCTCTTGGAGAAAAGTCGTCAAGCACAGTTCCTGAAGCCTATGGCAATTTCCATTGCGTATGGGATTGGGATAGCCACCCTTTTAACCCTTATAATCTTGCCGGTATTACTATCGTCTACCAATCAATTTAAATATTATATTCATTGGTTGCGCACTGGCGAACATAAAGGGAAAGAGCAATTTGAACGCGCCATAAAAGAGCAATTGGAAGAAGAAGAATGGGAATTATCGGCAATGAATTTTGAACAAGAAGAAGATGTGGTACATGAAAATTAAATTTGTCACACTCATATTAGTTGTCGGAATGATAACTCAGTTTCAAGCGCAGGAACTTACTGTGCTTACAAAAACGGAGGCTGTCACCGAAGTGTTGGAAAATAACTTTGGGGTAATTGTTGCCAAGAATAATGTTTCGATAGCCGAAAACAACAAAGGAATTCTAAATTCCGGGTATTTGCCTTCCCTAACCGGAAACGCCGGAGCGAACATTAGTGTGGAGGATCAGGAAGTGACGCTTCGTGATAATTCTGTAAATTCGGTTGAAAATGCTGAAACAAAACGCTACAATGCATCACTCAATTTAAATTATACGCTGTTCGACGGCTTAGGTAGGTGGTACGATTACAAACGACTGAAAGAAGAGTACAATTTATCCGAGCTTCAGGCACGTGAAACTATTGAGACCACTATCTTACAGTTGTTTTCCGTTTATTTTGAGGTGGCTCGTCTTTCCGAGAATGAGGCTATTTTAAAACAAACATTCGACAATACCAAAGACCGACTTACACGAGCTCAATATGCCTTTGAATATGGACAAAACAACAAACTGGATGTTTTAAATGCGCAAGTGGATCTTGTGAACGATAGCATCAACTTGAAGTTAGGACGCCAGCAATTAGCAAATGCGAAACGTGATTTAACGGTGGTGTTGAATAGTGAATTGGATCGTGGTTTTTCTGTAGATACGACCGTACAATTCATCGGGGAGTTGAAAATTCAGGATTTTGTGCAACAGGCAGATTCCAATAACGTGCGTTTGCTTCAAGCTGAAAAGAATACCGTGATTAGCACCTATAATTACAAAGCGAATAAGTCAGTTTTCCTTCCTTCGGTTGGATTAACAGGCTCCTATGGTTGGAATGAAGGGTTTTTCCCTACCACAAGTTTTGCTATTTCTAATACCACGACGGGAGTTTCGGCTGGCGTAAGTTTAACATGGAGTTTGTTTGACGGCGGAAGAGGAATTACTTCAGTGAAAAATTCAAAGATTCAAATTGAAACACAGGAAATTCTCTTAAAACAAATTCAGCGAGAAGTGCGGCGTGATATCGCTAATTCCCTAGGGAGTTATAAGAATAGATTGGAGATTTACCAGTTGTTGGAACAAAATGTTATTACTGCACTCAACAATTATGAACGTTCCTCCGAACGTTATAAATTAGGACAAATAACTTCAGTGGAATTGCGCCAGGCCCAAATTAATTTGCTGAATGCAAAAACCAATAAGAACCTGGCTAAATATGAAGCCAAGCTCTCAGAATTAGAGTTGCTTCAATTAACCGGACAGCTCCTGAATGTAGATTTTTAATGGAGGAACACTTTTTTCAATGTCCTTACTGCTGGGAAGAAATTTCCATGCTACTTGATCCTTCGCAGTCGCAGACCTATGTTGAAGATTGTGAGATTTGTTGCAACCCCATAGAAATTACGACCGAATTTCAAGCGCAAAACTTGGTGTCGTTTAGTGCCATAAGTCTTGATCAATAAGCTTTTATGCGACGAAGGAATTAGACCCTCTTTTTTTAGGAAGTTTGGTTTTAATGTTGCCTCTGTGAGAATATTCCATTTATCTTAATTTTCTTTATTTTGTTGCTTACTTTAGTCCTCCATGCAGCGAAAATTTAAACTCGGTCCGGCAACCTTAATTGCCGCGGCATTTGTTGGTCCCGGAACTGTAACCGTATGTGCGCAAGCAGGGATTGGATATGGCTATGGATTGCTATGGGCATTGCTTATTTCAACCTTGGTCACCATATTGTTTCAGGAGATGGCTGCCCGTATTGGAATTATCACTCAACAAGGATTGGCTACGGTAATCCGCAATCAGATACCAAACCGATGGCTACGAATAGGAATTACCATACTGATCTTGGCCGCGATCCTGGTTGGGAATACGGCCTATGAAGCGGGAAACCTAAATGGGGCCGTTTTGGGACTCAATGCGCTTTTTGGAAATAGTTATGCAGGGTTTTATCCTTGGGTTATTGGCGGTATAGCCATGTTGTTGCTGTACTTTGGGAGCATTAAAGTCCTTCAAAAGATATTGATAGGAATGGTCTTACTGATGAGCATCTCCTTTGTCCTTACGGCCATTGTGACGGGTCCTCCTTTTTGGGAATTATTGAAGGGACTGTTTCTTCCCAATCCAAGCAGTGCGAATCTCCTAACCATTGTTGCGCTATTAGGGACCACAGTAGTGCCTTATAACTTATTTTTGCATACTTCCTTGGCATCAAATCAGTGGAGTGAAGAAAGTGGCTTAAAAGAGGCTAAGCTGGATACCATTGTTGCGGTAAGCCTTGGAGGCTTGGTTTCCATGGCTATTTTAATTACCGCAGCAGCACTTCCTTTAGAAAAATTGGATAATGTGATGGACATCGCAGCGGGTGTCGAACCTTTGTTTGGTTCCTATGCCTCTGTCCTTATGGGACTCGGGTTGCTGGGGGCAGGTCTTACTTCGGCCTTAACAGCCCCATTGGCCGCTGCCTTTGTCTTTCAAAATTGCATGGGTTGGAAAAACGACGCCAACCATTGGAAATTTAAAGCAGTTGCCATTGGTATTCTACTTTTGGGAACAGTTTCTTTAGCGACTTCCTTTAGACCCATCGATATTATTATTTTCGCACAGGCAGCCAACGGCATTTTGCTTCCCATTTTAGCGGTGCTCATTGTTGTAATGGCAGCGAGCAAAAAACTCCTTGGAAAGCATCGAAACTCGACTTTGCAAAATATCATGGGAGGCTTAGTGATTCTCTTGAGTCTAATACTTAGTATAAAAACCCTTGGAAATATACTTTTTTAATGAAACCCGGTAGTGTTCATATCAATTGTGACCTAGGGGAAGGAATTGCTTGGGAAGAGGAATTATTTCCATACATACATGCTTGTAACATCGCCTGCGGAGGACATTTCGGTACGGAAGTCAGCATAGAGAAAACAATGTTGCTCGCCAAAGAGCATCAGGTGTTGGTTGGAGCGCATCCTTCTTATCCTGATTTAGAACACTTTGGAAGGAAGAGCATGCAAATGAAGCAAGAGGAGTTTAAAGAGCGTATACAGCAGCAGCTAGACTTGTACTTTCGGGTGTTGAAGCAGTGTGAAATGCGTAACAATCATATAAAGCCACATGGCGCTTTGTACAATGACCTGTGCAGCGATGAAGTTTTGGCTGTTTGGTTTTTAGATGCGATAGAAAAATATGATATCCCTCAAATTTATGCTCCTCATCAGAGTGTAATTGCGCTACAAGCCACAAAAAGAGGGAAAGAGGTTGCTTATGAAGCCTTTCTAGACCGAAATTATGCTGCTAACGGGAACCTCGTTCCTCGTTCTTCTCCACATGCACTGAAACAGCTTCCCGAAGAAGTGTGGGCTCAATTAAAGCGATTAATTGAAAGGGGAGAAGTTGTGGCTTTGGACGGAACAATCCTATCGATGAAGGCCGACACGCTTTGCATTCATGGAGATGATAAAAATGCGCTTGAGAATCTACGCTTTATTAAAAACAGGCTAAAGGAATTCAAATTATGAACGATTTTCAATTAGTTTTCCGCAGCTACAGTGAGAACAGTGTCCTAATTCAATGGCCTGTTGAAATTAGGGAAGCGATTTTGTTCGACATCCTTGCCTTTCAAACATATCTTGAAAAAACAAGGCCGGCACTGCTTTGCAATGCCGCTTATTGCGAATTATTGGTTCAACAAACAAGTCCTATTGATAACCTTGACGATTTTATTTCAACATTAAAGCAAGCCTATGCGAATCGAAATGTCGAAACCATTAAAAGGCACCGAATCCGAATACCGGTTAGCTATGATGAGGCTTTTGGGGTAGATCAGCACGAGGTTTGTGGAAATTTGAAAATTGACAAAGAAGCGCTCGTTCGATTGCACACTTCCGGTCACTATTTGGTTTATGCTATTGGGTTCTTACCGG
>JAHEMY010000014.1 GCA_024643425.1 Flavobacteriaceae bacterium | reverse complement strand
GGTCACTATTTGGTTTATGCTATTGGGTTCTTACCGGGGTTTATGTATCTGGGAGGTTTACCCGAATCGCTCTACCATCCCAGAAAAGAAGTTCCTCGCGTACAGGTTCCAGAAGGTGCTGTGGGCATTGCCGGGATGCAAACGGGGGTATATCCGCAAGTGAGTCCGGGTGGTTGGCAATTAATAGGTTCAACGCCGGTCAAATTATTCGATTCCCAGCGCCTTCAACCCACATTAGCAAAGGTAGGCGATGTGGTTGAGTTCTATTCCATCGATAAAAACCAGTATGAACATATTAAAATACAAGTAACTACCGGAATCTATAAACCCGAATTAAAACTGCTGCGATGATTAAAGTAATAGATCCCGGTTTTTATACGACCGTGCAGGATGTTGGCAGGCTTCATTTTAAAGCCATGGGGATTCCCGAATCCGGATGTATGGATCAACTTGCCGCGCATCGAGCGAATACTCTGGCAGGAAACGAGAAGGGGGCGGCGGTATTGGAAATTACAATGACCGGGCCGGTACTTCAATTTATGGAACCTACCTGCATCGCAATAAGTGGAGCCACGTTTGATATCTTTCTTGACAATCGGGTTGTCGATCAAGAGGAACTTTTAACCATTGTGGCAGGTCAAACCCTCACCTTTGGAAAATTGCAAAAAGGATTTCGAGCTTATTTGGCGGTCGCAGGAGGCATTCAGTCCAAAGAAGTATTTGGAAGTCGGTCGTATTTTTATCCGTTAACCGAAAAGCAACGTTTGGGTAAGGGTGATCACTTACCAATTATCACTAATAGCGATGTTGCAGTGATAAGGACTCTTATTAATCAGCGAATTGTTCTTGAGGCAAAAGAACTTTATGTATTGGAGGGGCCTGAGTTTGATCGTTTGTCGAAGCAACAACAAGCGGCACTTTTTGAGACCGAGTTTAAGGTGAGCAATCGCAATAATCGCATGGCGTATCAATTTGAACCATCTTTGGATCCCTTGGAACTTTCTGTGATTACCTGTCCGGTATTGCCCGGAACGATACAATTAACGCCTCAAGGATTATTATTTGCCTTGATGCGCGACGGACAAACCACCGGGGGATACCCGAGGGTGTTACAGCTTACGCATGGGAGTATCAATGCATTGGCTCAACTTCATGAGGGCAGTACTTTCCATTTTAAAATGAAGGACCGTTAACGGGAAGTTATTTTTTTGGATTCCTATTAAATTATTTGGCGAGAATCACTTTATGTTCGTATATTTGCCGTCCACATCGCGGGATAGAGCAGTAGGTAGCTCGTCGGGCTCATAACCCGAAGGTCACTGGTTCGAGTCCAGTTCCCGCTACAAAGAAAACCAGTTACATTGTAACTGGTTTTTTTATACCCTGAAGCCAAGTGAACTTGAGCTTCAGAGGTATGGAGAACTAGAACCGTTATAAACGGTTTGGTTTTCTTTGTGAAGCAATCCCTAGGCCCATTTTTCGCCACGAAGGTGGTGGAAAATGAATCCAGTTCCCGCTACTAGCAAACTCCTCAATATTATTGAGGAGTTTTTTTATGGAAGAATATGTGGAGTAATTTTTACCGTTATGGTAGCTTTTTAAAAATAAGAGGCATGGTAGGTCCATCGATCGCACTCATGTCGATCAACTTCAACGACTTTACCATTTTCAACGTAGAGGTTTTATAATGTTGGAAATGGGGAGTTTTCAAATGAGCTTCATAAGCTTCACGATTGGCATAGATTTCCAAGATCCTAATTTCATTGGGTTGTTCCTTTTGAAACATGGGGTATATGGAGATCACACCCGGTTCTAATTCGACCGATGCCTTCGATTCTTCTGCGAGAATCTCTAGGTATTCATCGAGGAATGCGGGTTCAATTTCAATTTCCGACAACCGAATCATAAGTTGTTCGAATTCAGGTGTATCAATTTTTTGTGCTTCATTCATACAAGAACAAACTAGTAAAGAAGACAATAATATAATATAAATATGCGTGGTAAGTTTCATAGAATTATTTTGAAATGAATTGATCCAATTCTAAATATTTAAGTTTCATAGCACTCAAGGCAAATGCGCCAGCTGAAGCGATAAAAACAGAGTAATCTAATGCCCCTTTGATACCTAAAGAAAAAGTCATAGATAACCCAAAAACTAGGAGAAGCAGTCCACTCAATTTTGCAAACAATTCGGTTTTAAATCCTATCAGCAAACAAGCTGCAAAAACAACCTCGGCAATAGTGGCCATCATTCCAAGGATTGAAATGAACGAATGTGGAAACCAGGGATTTATTAATTCAGTATATTCTAAAAAACTATTCCAATTCCCCCAAACCGAGACTTCTTTGCCCCAGAATCCAAACCTATCGGCCACCGCCGATAAAAATCCGCCAGCCAATGAAAGTCGTAAAAAGAGTTTAAGGATTTTGTTGTTCACAGTATTGTATTTAGATTTATAAATGGGGTAATGAACATTAAAGTTAGTCAATTTAATTATATGTTTTATGGAACACTAATTCCCATTGAGCCATTTCAATGCCTCTTCCAATATACCGTCGGTGTTTTGATTATTTTGATGAAAACTTAATTTGACCAATGTGTTCGTAACTATTCTGTTGAGAGAATTTTAATCATTCGAAATTGGTATTGATTTCATTTTTCCCTCCTTTAACCAGCAACCAAATAGCAAGAGACATTTCACCAATCACGCTAGGTACTGCCACCATAGCTAAAAATATTGTTCCGTAGTCCTCGTAATTTGGAAGCAAGAAATGCGCTGTTGTGTCGATTATGTACATCATACCGGCCAGCAAAAGAAAGAGCGCTATCATTTTGGGTTTCCTTAGTATGCTAAACAGTAGGATTAAATGAATTCCGAAAAAGAATAGACCAATAAGCCAGATATTGTTAAAAATGGCTACTTGATCGAGAATCGATTGACTGTTTGTCATGGGTAAGGTCTGTAGCAAAGCAAATAAGGCAATGGCCATAAGCACAGCATGAATCATTCTAAAAAATGTACTTAGTTTTGATAAAGGGTGCTCTTTATAGATTTCCAATAAAGCCCATCCCACAACCACGTCAAAAACAGCCGCAATGAGAAAAGCAAGAACACCAAATCTTATATGCTTGCTGTTTTCTTGGACCGTATCAAGGGGCGCTTCTATGAGGGCTTCTAAAACAAAAAAGTTGGCATAGATTGCAGAAAAGAAGATAATGATGTAGCTCACTCCAGCGATGATGGATAGGGTTCTCAAATTCATTTTTCCAAGTTTTTCAATGATTTCTTATGGCGATTGGATAAATAATCTTTCTTTAAAGTTCGTAATCCTTTTCAAGGACTTTTATAAGTTCGATGGCCTTTTCTTTTCCTTCTTTTATAAGAATTAAATAATACGTAGTGATCGCACTATAAGCACTCGCTAGATTTCCCAATCCGAGGATTAATTTTTCAGAGGAGGCATCTATTTGGGTTGTATTATTAAATTCATCCAGACTTTGTTCTATACGTTCGCCTTGGTATTCCGGCAAATATTTGAAATTAAAGATGGGGATTCCAGCATCGACCAAATCCTTGAGCATTCCCTCACACCAAGTTTGTTGGTTGGTGATTTTTTTGAAATAGTCTTCGTACATAATTAATGAATCTGCCGTTGTTTTTTTTGTTATCAAGCGCATGCCACCGGCGTTCTTTAATTGTGAAAGCGTTCGGTCGGTCTGACTCACAAAATCCGGGTGCCGAAGGGCAACCATGTAGCGGTAATAAACTATATAGTCATTTGCTTTTTCGTAATCAAAGCATAATGCGGCCAACGAATCAAGGTTTTTAATACGTTCTTCATTAAAACCAATCGCCGTTGTAAAATGCTGGGTATCTTTTTGTAAATCTTCAATTAAGGAGACAATGTACTCTTTTTCTAGGGCTCGATCTGCGTTAGCCTCTTTCCAATGGTTCAGTTGTAAAGCAATTAAAATACCAATCACCACAAGGACGATTTCCCCAATGGCATACTTCAGGTATTTACTGGTTTTACCTTCGTTAAGAAGGTTTTGTCGGATGCTTCTAAAAAATTTGATCATGGGCTAGTGGTTAAATCAAAGATGGCTAACATTGTCAAACGAGCCTGAGCATTGTTAAACAAAGCGAGCCAGAGATTCTAAGGTACTACTTTTTTGGCTAGTTAGTTTCTGACTTACCCACAATCCCCTTGCTATTTTTTTGATTACAATTAATCTTTCAAACCAGACTAAACCTAAATTTCAATTCCATACACTTTCCATACACTATCCATACAGTAAGCATAATGTAAGCATAATGTAAGTATGCAGTAGCCATTATGTAAGAAAGCCTTGCCTAGGGAGCCGACTAACTTTCCATTAATTCAGTGAAATATCTCCTCAAATGCCATTATCTTTGCCCCATGGGACATAAAGCAGGATTTGTAAATATTATCGGGAACCCCAACGTGGGGAAAAGTACCCTCATGAATGCCTTCGTGGGAGAGCGTCTTTCTATTATTACTAGTAAAGCACAAACTACACGGCACCGCATTTTGGGCATCGTGAATGGTGAAGATTTTCAAATCCTTTTTAGCGATACTCCCGGAATTATCAAGCCTGCTTACGAATTGCAGTCGAACATGATGGAATTTGTGAAGTCGGCCTTCGATGATGCCGATATCCTTGTCTATATGGTAGAATTAGGAGAGAAGGAGTTGAAGGATGAAGACTTTTTCAACCGTATTAAAAATGCAGAGATTCCAGTATTATTACTGCTGAATAAAATCGATAATGGCAATGAAGACCTGTTAATTGAAGGCGTGCAATTTTGGCAAGAGAAGGTCCCTAATGCAGAGATCTTCGGAATATCGGCCTTGCAAAATTTTGGGGTGAAAGAAGTTTTCAGTCGGATTGTTGAACTCCTGCCCGAATCACCGGCCTTTTACCCAAAAGATCAGCTTACTGATAAGCCGGAGCGTTTCTTTGTGAATGAAATTATTCGCGAGAAAATTCTAATGCAATACAAAAAGGAGATTCCTTATTCCGTAGAAATTGAAACGGAAGAATTCTTCGAAGAGGAAAAGATCATCCGTATTCGTTCCATCATTATGGTCGAACGCGACTCTCAAAAGGGTATTATTATTGGTCATAAGGGTACTCCGCTTAAATGGGTGGGGATTGAAGCGCGAAAAGACATGGAAAAATTCTTTGGAAAGCAAGTACATATCGAACTAGTAGTGAAAGTAAATAAGAACTGGAGAAACGATGCCAAACAGCTTCGCCGCTTCGGCTACCAAAACTAAAGCTTGAGCGTTTGCTGCATGAATTGGTATAGTTTACGCATTTCTTGTTGTCCTGCACTTTTTCCCATTCTTCCTGCGAAATAAAGCACAAACCAGCATAAAATAGTGAGTAGCATCAAGGCTATGGGCAAACCATAAGGTTCGTCCAATGAGTTGTTTGTATAAGCCCATATTCCAAAGGCAATAAATAACGATGCCACGACAAAATGCAGAAACATGAACAGGGTCCAAACTGCTGGTTTTGGTCCAAAAAGTCCAGATAATTCTGTTTTCCCTTCTTCAAAGGAAGTGATTTCCAAATCCAATTGGGGCGACCAGAAGTGTTGTTTGTGCACCGGAATTTTAAGAAACACATGTTGTTCCACGCAAGTCACCACAACATCGCTTTCGTTTTTTTTAACCAATTCAAATGCCTTCAGCGCTTCTTCCACACTTTGTTGAAGTGTGAGGCTAAATCGAGGGCGTAATACTATTTCATCTCCAAATTCCACAAGGCATGCTTTTAAGTAGATGAAAATTAGCGTTTTTTCTTCAAATTAAACAACTACCTTTGCAATCGATTTTTAAAGTATGAGTATAGTTGCGATTGTAGGGAGACCGAATGTAGGAAAATCTACCTTGTTTAACCGATTGATTCAAAGGCGTGAAGCCATTACCGATGCTGTAAGTGGGGTTACTCGTGACCGTCATTATGGGAAAAGTGATTGGAACGGAAAACCTTTTTCCCTAATTGATACGGGAGGATATGTAGTTGGGAGTGATGATATTTTTGAAGCTGAAATTGATAAGCAAGTAGAAATTGCTATTGAAGAGGCCGATGCCATTATTTTTATGGTGGATGTAGAAAGCGGAATCACAGGGATGGATGAAGAGGTCGCACAATTGCTTCGCAAAAGTAAAAAACCATATTTCCTGGCGGTAAATAAAGTAGACAGTGCCAATCGTGAAAATGATGCGGTCGAATTTTATGCGTTGGGCGTTGAAAAATACTATACGCTTTCCAGCATCAATGGAAGTGGGACCGGAGAATTATTGGATGATCTGGTAAAGGCACTTCCTGATGAAGTGGAACGTGAGGAAGAATTACTTCCAAGATTTGCTGTCGTGGGACGTCCAAACGCAGGAAAATCATCGTTTATTAATGCATTAATTGGGAAAGATCGCTTTGTGGTGACCGATATTGCCGGAACAACCCGCGATAGTATCGATACGCGTTACAACAGTTTTGGATTTGATTTCAACTTGGTAGATACTGCAGGAATCCGCAGAAAGAGTAAGGTGAAGGAAGACCTTGAATTTTACAGTGTGATGCGCAGTGTGCGTGCTATTGAACATTGCGATGTGGTGATTTTAGTTTTCGATGCCACGCGTGGATTCGACGGACAGGTTCAAAATATCTTCTGGTTGGCCCAAAGAAACAACAAAGGAGTGGTCATCATAGCGAACAAATGGGACCTGGTAGAAAAAGATAATAAGACCACCAAGGAAGTTGAAGCCTATATTCATAAGCAGTGTGAACCCTTTGTAGATGTCCCTGTGGTTTTCGTAAGTGTGCTCACCAAGCAACGTATCTTCAAAGCTATTGAAACAGCCGTTGAGGTATTCAAAAACCGTAGTAAAAAAGTAAAGACCAGTGTATTGAATGAAGTGATGTTGCCAATTATCCAGGCATATCCGCCCCCGGCAGTGAAAGGGAAGTACGTAAAAATTAAGTTTTGTACGCAATTGCCAACACCCTATCCTAGTTTTGCGTTCTTTGCTAACTTACCACAGTATGTAAAAGAACCGTACAAGCGTTTTTTAGAGAATAAATTGCGAGATAACTTCGATTTTACGGGAGTGCCCATTACGGTTTACATTCGAAAGAAATAAGTATTATTTTCTTAGTTATTGATATGTGTTGTGGGGCATCCAAATGAACCGCAACTCATAACTCATAACCCAAAACGAAAACGCTCTTACCATCCTCCGGAGGCACCACCACCACCGAAGCCGCCGCCGCCGAATCCACCGCCAAAACCGCCGCCTCCACCGAAGCCACCACTGCCCCAGCCGCTGCCGGAACCACTACCAAAACTACCGGTGCGACCCATATGACTCAAAATAATCACGTCGAGTAAGCTGCCACCTCCGTTATTTCCACGGTTATTCCCGTCGTTATTGCGATTGCGAAGAATGATGAGAAAGATGATGAAAACAATTAGAATAATAAGGCCTACCGGAAATTGCTTTTGTTTAAAGACGCGATCTTCCTTGTAAGATCCACTTAGCACTGCGATCAGCGCATCGGTTCCTAGTTCCAAACCTTCATAATACTTCCCTTGTTTGAATTCGGGTATCATGATGCGGTTGATGATTTGTTCGGCCATACGATCTGTAAGTATGGTTTCAATACCATATCCGGTATTGATGTCTATTTTTCGATCGTCTCTGGATAGGAGTATAAGAACCCCATTGTCTTCATTGGCTTGTCCGATGCCCCATTGTTGTCCCCATTTGGCGCCTAATAAGGAGAGGTCCTCTCCTTGAGCATCAGCGATAATGGCCACGACGATTTGGGTCGACGTAGAATCGGCATAGCCTATTAATTTTTGGTTTAAAGCATTTTGCTGGGACGTATTAAGCAAATTTGCGTAGTCGTAGAGTCCCTTTTGATTGGTCTTAGACGGTTTTGGTGGAATATCGAATTGAGCAACAGCACCCATCCAAAACATGCTAAAGAAAAGGAAAAGGAAGGGTGCATATTTCAATCGAAGGTTTCCCATGGTTTAATGGGTACTTATTTCGTTGGGCAACTCGTTGGTGTCCCCGTCTTCATAAGGAAAATGAGCCTTTAATTGTTGTCCGGCCATAAGGATTCCCTCGACCAGCCCTTGTTTCATGGCACCTTCTTTGAAATGATGGATAATAATGTCTTTGGTGCTTTCCCAGAAATGCGGTGGAACTTTGTCGTTGATGCCTTGATCTCCTAAGATTACAAGGGTGCGGTCTTCAACGGCAACATAAATCAATACTCCGTTCCGAGCTTTGGTTTTATCCATGCCCAGCATATCAAACACTTCGGCAGCTCTATCGAAAGCATCCATTTTCGAATGCGGTTCTAGATGTACCCGAATCTCACCGCTGGTATGGTTTTCGGCGGTGCAAATAGCTTCAATAATTTCTGCTTCTTCTTGGGCAGTAAGAAATTCTTCAACTTTGGACTGTTTCATCTTAATTGCCAAAATCGAATTCTACTTCAGGAGCCTCGTCGGTTCCTTCTTTTGCTTTGAAGTATTCCATCGGTTCAAACTTCCCGATGAAATTGTTCACAATGTTGTTTGGGAATTTCTTGATGTGTTCGTTCAAAGGACGCACCGTTTCGTTAAATCGGTTACGTTCTACATTGATGCGGTTTTCGGTACGCTCCAATTCGTTAATCAACTCTTTGAAATTCTCGTTCGCTTTCAAATCTGGATAGCGTTCAAAAACGGCTAATAACCGAGCTAGCGCAGAACTAAGTCCGCTTTGCACTTCCTGAAATTGCTCCAATTGCTGAGGCGTGATGTTGGTTGGGTCGATGGTCACGGAAGTCGCTTTGCTACGTGCTTCGATTACCTTGGTGAGCGTTTCTTGCTCAAATTCAGCATATCCTTTGGCTGTATTCACGATGTTTGGAATCAGGTCGGCACGGCGCTGATATGCACTTTCCACATTTCCCCATTGGGCCGTAGCCCCTTCTTTCAAGGTAATTGCTTTATTGTAAAAACCGGGGCCGATGATAAAGCCAATAATTGCTATGAAAGCTACGATTCCGATTATAAGTAGAAGTCCTTTTTTCATTATGGGTGGTATTTATAGGTTGTCTTTTATTTTTAAAAGTTCAGATTTTACAGTTTCTAACTTTCGAATAATCTCAAATTTATTGAGTGTTTTATGTTTGTTTTCCTTTAAATGAATCTTTGCTCCATCTAGTGTAAAACCGCGTTCTTTCACCAAATGATAGATCAATTCTAGGTTTTTGATGTCTTCCGGTGTGAATTTTCGATTTCCTTTAGCATTCTTCTTGGGTTGTAACACGTCAAATTCCTTTTCCCAAAATCGAATGAGTGAGGTATTCACATCAAAGGCTTTGGCTACTTCGCCGATGCCGTAATATCTTTTTTCAGGAAGGTCTATATGCATTAGTCTAAAGATTGGTTCTCTTGTTGCGATTTTAACAGCAATTTAGAGAATTCTTCCGGAGTAAGGTTGCCGTAGTAGAAATTTATTGGGTTAATTCGGTTGCCGTCCTTGAATATTTCATAATGCAAGTGCGGCGCTTCACTTCGTCCTGTACTTCCAACATAGCCGATAAGATCTCCTCTTTTTATGCGTTGCCCACGACGAACATTGAATTTGTACAAGTGCGCATACAGACTTTCATAACCAAAACCATGGTCGATTCGAATGTGATTTCCATAGCCGCTAGCCGTATTATCTGCACGAGATACCACCCCATTGCCTGAGGCATAGACCGGTGTGCCTCGCGGCGAAGTAAAATCCATTCCCCAATGGAATTTACGAGCCTTAGTAAAAGGATCGGTTCGATACCCAAAACCGGAGGCCATGCGTGTTAGATCTTCATTGTTCACAGGTTGAATAGCAGGAATCGCCTCTAACAATTTTTCTTTGTCGGCTGCCAATTGCGCAATTTCATCAAGAGATTTGGATTGTACGACAATTTGTTTAGTTAAAATGTCTAAACGCTTACTAGTATTGATAATGAGTTTCGAATTGTCGAAACCTTCAAGGTCTTTATAGCGATTTACCCCACCAAAACCGGCTTTTCGTTGTTCATCCGGAATGGGGTTGGCTTCAAAGTATACTCGATATAGGTTGTTGTCTCGATCGGCCAATTGATAGAGGACCGTTTCGGCTTGATTCATTTTTTTGTTAATCAACTCAAACTGCAATTCCATTTGGGCCAATTCCCGGCGCAATTCCCGTTCTTTTGGTGTTTCAACGTTTGGAAGATTTAAATAAATCAATAATAATAGGAAACCACTTAAGAGGCTACCAAGCAAAGAGAGGAGGAAAATGCTTAGTTTCCGACCTTTTTTGGGTTCAATCTTGCGGTAAGAGAGCGTCTCGCTATCGTAGTAATATTTTACCTTCGACATAATTTAAAAAGTCCTATTTTTGCGGTAATTTAAGGGGAAAACCTTAGATGTAACGCATAACAAATATAGAAATTGTTTGTTATTGCCAGAAAATGGCCAATTACAATTAATAAACATTTATGACTTCGGTAGAAATTCGTCAGCAATTTTTAGATTTTTTCAAATCGAAATCCCATGCCATCGTTCCTTCGGCACCTATGGTAGTTAAAGGGGATCCCACCCTTATGTTTACCAATGCCGGGATGAACCAATTTAAAGAGTTTTTCTTAGGAAACACCCCCGCCAAGAATGTGCGGGTGGCCGATACACAAAAGTGTTTGCGGGTAAGCGGAAAACACAACGATTTGGAAGAAGTAGGGATGGATACCTACCACCACACCATGTTTGAAATGCTAGGCAATTGGAGTTTTGGCGATTACTTTAAGAAAGAAGCGATTGAATGGGCGTGGGAATTACTCACTGAAGTATTCAAAATAGACAAGGACATTTTATACGTCACTATTTTTGAAGGAGATGCATCCGAAGGATTGGAGCGTGACAACGAAGCCTACGATTTTTGGAAGCAATTTGTGGCCGAAGATCGCATCTTGAACGGAAATAAAAAAGACAACTTTTGGGAAATGGGAGAGCAGGGACCCTGTGGACCTTGTAGTGAAATTCATGTCGATTTGCGTTCGGCAGAAGAGAAAGCAAAACTTCCGGGGGCCCAATTAGTAAATCATGATCACCCATTGGTGGTGGAGATTTGGAACTTGGTGTTCATGCAATTCAATAGAAAGATGGATGGGAGCTTGGAAAAACTTCCGGCGCAACACGTCGATACCGGGATGGGATTTGAGCGCCTTTGTATGGTACTTCAGCATAAAAAGAGCAATTACGACACCGATGTTTTCACCCCTATTATTAGAGAAATCGAAGCGGTGACCGATGCAAAATATGGGAAGGACGATAAAAAAGATGTTGCCATTCGTGTAATCGCAGACCATATTCGAGCCGTTGCTTTTTCTATTGCCGATGGACAACTACCAAGCAATTCGGGAGCCGGTTATGTGATTCGAAGAATTCTACGTCGGGCGATTCGCTACGGATTCACCTTTCTTGACACAAAAGAACCTTTCATTTATAAATTAGTGCCAACCCTTTCCCGAATGATGGGGAATGCCTTTCCTGAATTGGTTTCGGAACGAGACCTTATCGCCAATGTGATTCGGGAAGAAGAGGTGTCGTTCCTACGAACGCTGGATCAAGGATTGATTTTGTTGGAAAACGTAATTTCCAATCAGAGCGAAAAAGTAGTTTCGGGCACCAAGGCCTTTGAATTATATGATACCTATGGATTTCCAATCGATCTTACCGCTCTTATACTTAGAGAGCGCGGTTACGATTTAGATTCTAAAGGATTTGAAGAACAATTACAAAAACAAAAGGAACGTTCTCGCGCAGCTACTAAGGTAGAGACCGGTGATTGGGTAGTACTAACCGACGACCAAGAAGAAGAGTTTGTGGGTTACGACACCTTAGAGGCTTCCATTCGAATAACGCGCTACCGCAAAGTGGAGAACAAGAAAGACGGTGAAATGTACCAATTGGTGTTCAACCTCACCCCATTTTATCCTGAAGGCGGTGGACAAGTTGGTGACAAAGGATATTTGGAGGCGGCAAATGGAGAAGTGGTTTACATTATTGATACCAAGAAGGAGAATAATCTTATTGTTCATTTTACAAAGAACTTACCTAGAAACCCTGAAGAGCGATTCAAAGGAGTTGTAGATCTTAAACAACGTACGCGAACTGCATCCAATCATACAGCTACGCACTTGTTACACCAAGCCTTGCGAAACATCTTGGGAGAACATGTGGGGCAAAAAGGTTCTATGGTGAATAGCAAAGGTTTGCGTTTTGACTTTTCACATTTCAGTAAGGTTACCGATGACGAATTGAGAATGGTAGAAGAGTTTGTAAATGCCCGAATCCGCCAAGGATTGGCCTTGGAAGAACGACGCAATATTCCCTATCAGCAAGCCATTGATGAAGGAGCCATTGCCTTGTTTGGAGAAAAATATGGCGACTCGGTGCGCGCTATTAAATTTGGAAAGTCGATGGAACTTTGTGGGGGAACACATGTGCCTAATACTTCCGATGTTTGGCATTTTATTATTACTGGTGAAACCGCAGTAGCATCTGGAATTAGGAGGATTGAAGCCATCACAGGAGATACCGCAAAGCAGTATTTTGAAACGCGTTCTGAAACATTTAAAACAGTTCAGAAGTTATTGAATAATACTCCGGATCCTATCCAGTCTATCGAAAAACTTCAGCAGGAGAACAATGACTTTCAAAAACAAATTCAACAACTACTTAAAGAAAAAGCACAGCATTTAAAAGGTACGTTGAAGTCGGAAGTTCAAAACATGAATGGCGTAAACTTTCTAGCCTCAGAAATTTCTTTGGATGCTGCGGCACAAAAAGATTTGGCTTTCGAATTGGGTAATGAAGTAGATAATTTGTTTTTACTATTTGGAAGCGAAAACGACGGCAAAGCCATGCTTACTTGCTACATCGCTAAAGATGTGGTTGCCTCAAAATCACTCAATGCCGGAACCATTGTGCGTGAATTAGGCAAATACATTCAAGGCGGCGGTGGCGGACAACCATTTTTTGCAACAGCAGGAGGGAAGAATCCAGAGGGAATTTCTGAAGCTCTTAAAGCAGCCGAAGCTTATTTGGAATAAACCATGCAACTGCAAACGCACATCCCATTAAAACCTGAAGAACCGTCCATTGATTACGATTCGAAGGTATTGCTGGTGGGTTCCTGTTTTTCAGAGAACATTGGGGCGAAGTTGGAGTATGTAAAGTTTCAGAATAAACAAAACCCTTTTGGGGTAATTTTCAATCCAATTTCGATTGAAAAGCTGATAGATCGCGCTATCCGTCAAAAGTACTTCACAGAAGATGATCTGTTTGAACATAACGGACTGTGGCACTGTTATGACGTCCATTCAAGATTTTCAACATCGAACAAAACAGAAGTAATTTCCAAGCTTAATGCCGCATTGGAAGGCCTACATTTCTATATCTATAATAGTTCACACATGATAATAACCTTAGGTTCGGCGTGGGTATATCGTTTGAAAACCTCTAATGAAATAGTGGCCAATTGCCATAAAATACCTCAATCGGCATTTTCAAAAGAACTGCTTTCAGGACAAACGATTTCTGAATGTTTGAGGAGAATTGCCGCTGCAATTCAGCAAATTAATAAAAACACGACCCTTATTTTCACGGTTTCTCCTGTAAGACATTTAAAGGATGGTTTTGTAGAGAATACTCACAGCAAGTCAGTACTTATTTCTGGAATTCATAATGCACTTGCATCAACGGAACGCACGCATTATTTTCCGTCTTACGAATTGATGATGGACGAGTTGCGGGATTACCGGTTTTATACTGAAGACATGATCCACCCAAATGAAACGGCCATTCAATATATCTGGGAACGTTTTAAATTGGTTTGGATTTCTGAAGCCACCCTTCCACTTCAACATGAAATTGCTTCGATTCAAAGAGGCTTACAACACCGGCCCTTTCATCCTGACAGTGAATCCCATAAACAGTTTGAAGCAAAATTAGAAGAACGTATGCTGCGTTTAAAGGAGCAATTCCAGCACATCACATTTATGACTTAGGTCATAGTCTTTCCATCGAATTTATTCATAACTTAGTTTCTTTAAGTAACTAAAAACTAGAATCATGAAAAAAAACATGGGAACCAAAGACAAAACCATTCGAGTGCTTATAGCTGCGGTAGTGGTTATTCTCTATTTTACCGGCACGATTTCGGGAACTTTAGGCATAGTACTCTTACTTTTGGCAGCAATTTTTGTGCTCACCAGTTTCATTAGTTTCTGTCCGCTTTATGTTCCTTTAGGAATTAATACCTGTAAAAAGGACTCCTAGGCCTTAAAGGCGGTTAGCAAATAGTAAGTAAGAAAGGAGGAAAGTTCAGGCTTTAGAGGTTAAAGGCTTTTTTTACCTTTTCTACATAATCCAATTTCTCCCAGGTGAACAATTCTACCTCCATGGTTTTAGTTTGTCGATCGGGAGTGGTAAAGGTCTTTGTCACCACTTCGTTCGTTCGTCCCATATGGCCGTAGGCTGCTGTTTCAGAATAAATAGGTTGTCTAAGTTTTAATCGTTCTTCAATAGCGGCAGGGCGCATGTCGAAGAGTTCGGATATTTTTTGCGCAATAGCCCCATCGGCAAGATTCACTTTAGCAGTTCCATAAGTATCCACAAAGATTCCCATAGGTTGTGCGACACCAATCGCATAACTTACCTGAACTAAAATTTCATCACAAACCCCTGCAGCAACTAGATTCTTCGCAATATGACGTGTGGCATAGGCGGCAGAACGATCTACTTTACTTGGGTCTTTTCCACTAAATGCACCTCCACCGTGTGCTCCTTTACCACCATACGTGTCTACTATGATCTTTCTTCCGGTTAGACCGGTATCTCCATGCGGACCACCAATCACAAACTTTCCGGTAGGATTAATATGGTATTTAATTTTATCGTTGAATAGCGCTTGAATTTCAGGGCTAAGTTGTGCTTTTACACGAGGAATTAAGATCGTGATAAGGTCACTCTTTATTTTATCCAACATACGTCGCTCGTCTTCGTCGAAGTCGTCGTGTTGCGTTGAAATCACAATGGAATCGATGCGAATTGGTTTATTGTCGTCGCTGTATTCAATGGTCACCTGACTCTTTGAATCCGGGCGTAGATAATCTATTTGGGTGCTTTCCCGACGCAATGCAGCTAATTCGATTAAGATTTTATGTGAAATGTTTAAGGCTAATGGCATGTAGGTTTCTGTCTCACGTGTGGCATAGCCAAACATCATTCCTTGGTCTCCGGCTCCTTGTTCTTCTTTAGAAGCGCGATCGACCCCGCGATTGATATCGTCACTTTGTTCGTGAATGGCAGATAATACTCCGCAGGAATTACCATCAAACTGATAGGCTCCTTTGGTGTATCCAATCTTGTTAATTACATCACGTGCAATTTTCTGAACGTCTAAATAGATATTCGATTTCACTTCTCCAGCAAGAACTACCTGACCTGTAGTTACCAAGGTTTCACATGCCACCTTTGAATCCGGATCGAATGCTAAAAAGTTGTCAATTAATGCATCACTAATTTGATCAGCGACTTTGTCTGGATGTCCTTCTGATACACTTTCGGAAGTGAACAAATATGCCATAAGTAAAAATTTCTTTTAAGAAAGATCTGAGCGAACGCTAGGAAGGGAGTAACTACTGCCTTTAGCATTTTTTACAGAGGTTGCAATCAGTCAAATCTTTCCTCATTAACGAGGCAAAGGTACACTTTTATGCAGAACTACAAAAGCAATTTTAGGAAAGGAGATTAATATTTGAAAGCTTTTTTTATGCTCTTTTTCAATCAAATGACTGTCGTAAAAATAAAAATATAAAATATTGAAAATGAATAAAATAGAGTAAAAAACACTTCATTGAGTTTATGCTCAGGTTCGAAACATAAGATTTCAAGGATTAGATTTCCAATACCTTCGAAACTCCAATAAATAAAGGACTTTAGAATTAAATGGCCCAATTAAACAAATACAGTAAAACGGTAACACAGGATCCAACCCAACCTGCAGCACAGGCAATGCTTCATGCCATAGGATTGACCAAGGAGGACTTTTACAAACCCATCGTAGGAATTGCCAGCACCGGATATGAAGGAAATCCTTGCAATATGCACTTGAACGATTTGGCTCTGTTGGCTAAACAAGGCACTAAAGAAGAGGATGTTGTTGGTCTTATATTCAATACGATTGGAGTAAGCGATGGTATTTCGATGGGAACACCGGGGATGCGCTATTCATTGCCGTCTAGAGATATTATTGCCGATTCTATGGAAACGGTGGTGCAGGCGATGAGCTATGATGGTTTGATTACTGTAGTAGGTTGTGATAAGAATATGCCGGGTGCACTAATGGCTATGATTCGGTTGGATCGCCCCTCAATTTTAGTGTATGGTGGCACCATCGATTCAGGTTGTCATAAAGGTAAGAAGTTGGATGTAGTTTCTGCCTTTGAAGCTTGGGGAAGTAAGATGGCGGGAACTATGACCGAAACCGACTTTCAGCAGGTCGTTGAAAAAGCATGCCCCGGTGCAGGAGCTTGTGGTGGAATGTATACCGCTAACACTATGGCTTCAGCGATTGAAGCATTGGGAATGGCCCTTCCGTATAATTCATCCAATCCGGCATTAAGTAAGGAAAAGAAAGAGGAGTCGATCGAAGCAGGTAGAGCCCTTCGTTTATTATTGGAAAAAGATATTAAACCTAGTGATATCATCACTAAAAAATCGTTGGAAAATGCGGTTCGATTAGTTACGGTACTAGGAGGTTCGACCAATGCTGTATTGCATTTCTTGGCAATTGCAAGAGCTGCAGAGATTTCATTTACACTAGAAGACTTTCAAAGAATTAGTGACACCACTCCGTTTTTGGCCGATCTAAAACCAAGTGGTCAATATTTAATGGAGGATGTTCACGCGATTGGTGGAATTCCTTCGGTGTTAAAATATTTATTGAAAAAGGGCTTGCTACATGGGGATTGTCTTACGGTCACCGGAAAGACCTTGGCTGAAAATCTATTGGAGGCTAAAGATCTAGCCGAGAATCAGGATGTAATCAAACCTGTAGAACAACCCATAAAAAGGACGGGTCATTTGCAAATGCTTTATGGGAATTTAGCTCCTGAGGGAAGTGTTGCGAAAATTACCGGAAAAGAAGGACTTCGATTCCAAGGAACTGCACGAGTATTTAATGGAGAGTATGATGCCAACGACGGAATAAGGGACGGAAAAGTATTGAAAGGTGATGTAGTAGTGATAAGGTATGAAGGTCCGAAAGGGGGGCCGGGAATGCCTGAAATGTTGAAACCAACGGCGGCGATTATCGGAGCAGGCCTTGGGAAGGATGTAGCTCTTATCACAGACGGACGATTTTCCGGTGGAACACATGGTTTTGTGGTAGGACATATTACTCCGGAAGCTCAGGAAGGTGGAACAATCGCGTTGGTGAAAAATGGGGATATCATTACCATCGATGCAGAAAATAAGTCGATTACGCTTCAAGTTTCCGAGGAAGAATTAGCAAACAGAAGAAATAATTGGAAGGCCCCTCCATTGAAATTTAGTAAGGGAGTCTTATATAAATATGCCAAAACCGTTTCATCGGCGTCCAAAGGATGCGTTACGGACGAATTTTAAAATCCGAATATGGACACACAAACAATACAAAACCAAAAGGTAACTACAGCTAAAACAGAACGGATCTCTGGGAGTGAAGCAGTTGTTCGCTGTTTATTGGCTGAAGGAGTGGATATTTTATACGGATATCCGGGGGGAGCAATTATGCCTGTTTATGATGAATTGTACAAATACCAAGACCGACTTCATCATGTGCTTACACGACATGAACAAGGCGCTACCCACGCAGCCCAAGGCTATGCCCGAATTTCAGGAAAAGTAGGGGTGGCAATCGCAACTTCAGGACCGGGAGCAACTAATTTAATAACCGGAATCGCAGATGCACAGATCGACTCGACTCCCATTGTTTGTATTACCGGACAAGTAGGATCGCATCTTTTGGGAAGCGATGCCTTTCAAGAGACCGATATTGTAGGTATCTCTACGCCCGTGACAAAATGGAACCATCAAATTACAAAGGCTTCTGAAATTCCGGAGGTACTTGCCAAGGCATTTTACATCGCAAAGAGCGGACGTCCAGGACCGGTACTCATTGATATCACTAAGGATGCTCAATTTGAAGAGTTCGATTTTAGTTATGAAAAATGTACCGGAATTCGCAGTTATAAACCCACTCCTAAAGTGGAGATTTCTGCCATTGAACAAGCTGCATCTTTAATCAATTTAGCCAAAAAGCCTATGATTGTTTGGGGCCAGGGAGTTATTTTGGGGGAAGCTGAAAATGAATTAAAACAACTCATCGAGAAAGCAGGGATTCCTGCCGCTTGGACCATTTTGGGAGCATCTGCGATTCCTACTGCCCATCCATTGAATGTAGGTATGGTAGGCATGCATGGAAATTATGCGCCTAATAAACTTACTAACGAATGTGATGTCCTCATTGCCATTGGAATGCGCTTCGACGATCGGGTAACCGGAAATTTGAATACTTATGCCAAACAAGCCAAAATCATTCATTTTGAAATAGACCCTGCCGAGGTGGATAAAAATGTAAAAACGGATGTAGCCGTTCTAGGAAATGCCAAGGAAAGTTTGCGAATGTTACTTCCATTTATTGGCAAGAATACCCATGAAGAATGGCATCAGGAGTTTAAAAACTATTACGATATAGAATACAAACAGATTATTCAAAACGATTTGTATCCATCAAAAGACGGACTCACTATGGGCGAGGTTCTTAAGGAAATCAACCTCCAGACCAAAGGAGATGCAGCCATTGTTTCCGATGTGGGTCAGCATCAAATGGTCGCTTGTCGTTATGCCGAATTCAACAATACTAAAAGCAATATTACTTCAGGGGGTCTTGGAACCATGGGCTTTGCGCTTCCTGCTGCGATTGGTGCAAAAATGGCGGCTCCTGATAGGGAAGTGGTTGCTATTATTGGCGATGGAGGCTATCAAATGACCATCCAGGAATTAGGAACCATTTTTCAGACCAAGGTCCCAGTCAAAATCGTGGTGCTAAATAACAATTTCTTAGGAATGGTACGTCAGTGGCAACAGTTGTTTTTTGATAAGCGCTACGCTTCCACAGAATTGGTAAATCCCGACTTTGTGCAGATTGCCAAGGGGTATTTTATCGAAGCGCAAAAAGTGACACAAAGAGCGGAATTGGGGGAAGCGGTACAAACCATGATTGCCCATGATGGACCTTACTTTTTGGAGGTGTGTGTAGAAAAAGAGGATAATGTATTTCCGATGATCCCAACAGGGGCTTCGGTTTCAGACATAAGATTAAGTTAGTTATGGTACAAAAAACAGAATTATTCACCGTTTCCATTTATACGGAAAACAATGTAGGGTTGCTTAATCGTATTTCGGCCATCTTTCAGCGTCGGCACATCAATATTGAGAGCATTAACTCCTCAATTTCTGAAATCGACGGAGTTTCACGCTTTACCATCTTGGTAGAAGTTTCGGAAGATCAAATGCGCAAAGTAATCGGTCAGATAGAAAAGCAAGTGGAAGTCATTAAGGCCTATTACCACACCGATGAAGATACTATTTACCAGGAATCTTGTCTATTCAAAATTAAAAGCGATCTGCTTTTTGAGGAGCGACAAATTCAAAATATAATTAAAGAAAGCAATGCGCGCATCGTGACTGTAAACCGGGAGTTTTTTGTCCTGGAAAAATCGGGGCGGAAAAGTGAAGTCGAGTTGTTGTATCGAGAGTTAAAACCCTTCGGTATTATGCAGTTTGTTCGTTCAGGACGTATTGCGGTCACAAAAGATGAAATGAAAATAACAAAAATGCTGGAAGCTTTTGCCGGTGTATAACAAGAGAATCATGAAAAATTATTTCAATACATTATCGTTACGAGAAAAACTGGAACAATTGGGGCAATGCCGGTTTATGGAAGCCACTGAATTTGACCAAGGCATTAAAGCTTTGGAAGGAAAAAAGGTAGTTATCCTAGGATGCGGTGCGCAAGGTTTGAATCAAGGAATGAATATGCGTGATTCAGGATTGGACGTTTCTTATGCATTGCGTGAAGAAGCCATTAGGCTTAAACGAGCCTCTTATGTAAATGCTACCTCCAATGGATTTGAAGTTGGAACTTTTGAGGAATTAATCCCCACCGCAGAACTGGTGTGCAACCTTACGCCGGATAAACAACACCGTCCGGTAATCAACAAAGTAGTACCTCTCATGAAAAAAGGAGCGACCTTGTCGTATTCACATGGTTTCAACATCGTTGAAGAAGGCATGGAAATTAGAAAGGACATCACAGTAATTATGGTGGCTCCAAAATGTCCCGGCTCCGAAGTTCGGGAAGAATACAAAAGGGGTTTTGGAGTACCAACGCTCATTGCTGTGCATCCGCAAAACGATCCTGAACAAAAAGGTTGGGAACAAGCCAAGGCCTATGCTTTTGCGACCGGTGGACACCGTGCAGGAGTTTTGGAATCTTCCTTTGTGGCAGAGGTAAAAAGTGATTTGATGGGCGAGCAGACCATCCTTTGTGGAGTCTTGCAAACGGGATCAATTCTCTGCTTTGACAAAATGGTTGAACACGGAATCGATGCAAATTATGCTTCTAAACTTATTCAGTACGGTTGGGAAACCTTAACGGAAGCCTTAAAACATGGAGGGATTACCAATATGATGGACAGGCTCTCCAATCCGGCCAAGCTTCGTGCCTATGAACTATCAGAACAATTGAAGGATATTTTAGCACCGCTGTTCCAAAAACACATGGACGATATTATGAGTGGGGAATTTTCTTCAGGAATGATGGCCGATTGGGCCAATGATGATTCCAATCTTTTAAAATGGAGGGCCGCCACCGGTGAAACTGCTTTTGAAAAGACAGAACCTACTCCCAATCATATACCGGAACAACAGTATTTCGATCATGGAACATTAATGGCTGCTTTTATCAAAGCCGGCGTTGAACTAGCTTATGAAACTATGGTCGCTTCAGGGATTATCGAGGAATCGGCTTATTACGAATCCCTTCACGAGTTACCGCTCATTGCAAATACCATTGCACGAAAGAAACTCTTTGAAATGAATCGTATAATTTCAGATACGGCAGAATACGGCTGTTACTTATTCGATCATTCAGCAAAACCATTGTTAACCAATTTCATGAAGACCGTACAACCCACAGACATAGGAAAGTCTATACCTACTAAAGGGGTGGATAATTTGGAATTAATTGCGGTAAACGAAGAAATTGCATCACACCCCATAGAGGAGGTTGGAAAATATTTACGAAGTGCCATGATCCAAATGAAAGTTATTAATACCGAGCAATCAACACTTGCAGAGGCATAATTTATGAATACAAAGGTTTCCTATACACCTTCTATTGAAAAAGTAAGAATCGCTGCGGCGAAATTGGAAGGAGTTGTTCAGCAAACTCCACTTTCCAAAAGTCTTCGTTTTTCCAATATTTTTCAAGCTAGTGTATTTTTTAAACGAGAAGATCTACAATTGGTGCGGTCGTATAAAATTAGAGGAGCCTTTAATAAGATGTCGTCACTTTCTGAATCCGAAAAGGAAAAAGGGGTAATCTGCGCCAGTGCAGGAAATCATGCTCAAGGGGTTGCATTATCCTGTAAGTTGCTTCAAGTAAAAGGAGTCATTTACATGCCGGTAACTACCCCCATCCAGAAGATTGAGCAGGTTAAGATGTTTGGTGAAGCTTATGTGGAAGTAAAGCTTGAAGGGGACACTTTTGACGATTCTCAAGAACTGGCTTACACAGAATCGGCGATTTCTGGTAAAACCTTTGTCCATCCCTTTGATGATGAGAAAGTAATTGAAGGTCAAGGCACAGTGGGACTGGAGATCTTTGAGCAGTCCAAACAATGCATCGATTATATTTTTGTGCCCATTGGCGGCGGCGGATTAGCTTCCGGGTTAAGCAGTGTCTTTAGACAACTTTCTCCTTACACAAAAATCATAGGGGTAGAGCCTGAAGGGGCTCCAGCCATGAAGAAGTCCATCGAACGAGGTGAGAACACCACCTTGCATAAGATTGAAAAATTTGTAGATGGTGCGGCCGTAAAACGAGTGGGAGAACTCACATTTTCCATTTGTCGTGAGCATCTGGATGCTGTGATCACGGTACCTGAAGGTAAAATTTGTCAAACCATGCTCGATTTGTATAATAAGGATGCCATTATCATTGAGCCTGCAGGGGCTTTGAGTATTTCTGCTTTAGATCTTTATGCAGAAGAAATAAAAGGTAAAAATGTGGTTTGCGTGGTAAGTGGGAGTAATAATGATATCACACGTACTGCTGAAATTAAAGAAAGAGCCTTGCTCTATGGAAACTTGAAACACTACTTTATTCTCAACTTTCCACAAAGAGCAGGAGCTTTGCGACAATTTGTGGGTGAGGTGTTGGGACCAAACGACGATATTACCCATTTTGAATACACCAAAAAGACCAATCGCGAAAATGGGAGTGCCGTAGTAGGATTGGAATTAAAATCTCCAGACGATTTGGAACCATTAATTAATAAGATGAAACATTTCAACTTTTATGGGGAATATCTGAATAATAAACCCGAGCTGTTTCAATTTTTAGTGTAAATCTGTTTTTCTCGCCTTTTAAATAATGGTCGATTGACCCAAATGAATGTTTGCAAAATTGCGGTTAGAATCTTCCGGATTCGCAATGAAATCTTGAATAAATTCGCCTACTCGATCGGTGCTCACTGCTGTGTTATTGCTATTTAGATCGGGCGTAGTAATATTCAATTCCAACGATTTCTCTACCGCTCTATGAATCAATTTAGCTTCTTCAAATAGACAAAAATGTTCCAAGAGCATGGCTGCCGAAAGGATGGAGGCAATTGGATTTGCAATACCTTTTCCTTTGGCTTGAGGATAGGACCCATGAATAGGCTCAAATAAGGCATACTTTTCACCCACTGAAGCAGAAGCTAATAACCCGATTGAACCACCAATAACACTTGCTTCGTCACTAATAATATCCCCAAACATATTTTCGGTAAGAATGACGTCGAATTGTCTTGGATTCAAAATTAATTGCATGGCTGCATTGTCCACGAAAAGGAAATCTAAAGTGACATCAGGGTATTGTGAAGCTAATTCGGTGACCACTTTGCGCCATAAACGGGATGTTTCCAGAACATTTGCCTTGTCGACTAAGGTCACTTTCTTATTTCTGGATTGTGCCGCTTTAAACGCAAGATGCGTTATACGTTCTATTTCTTCTCGCGAATAAAAACAAAGGTCCGAAGCTTCGGAGCCTGCTTCATTAAGGTGCTTTTCACCAAAATAGATACCTCCTGTTAATTCTCGATAGATGCTGATATCGGTTCCAATAATATTCTCGATTTTTAGGGGAGACTTGTCCAAGAGTGAATCATACGCCTTAACCGGGCGTATATTCGCATAAAGGCCAAGAGACTTCCTCAATTTTAATAATCCTTGCTCCGGCCGAACCTTTGCCGATGGATCATTGTCATACTTAGGATCTCCAATGGCGCCAAATAAAATGGCATCGGAATTTTCACAGAGTTTAAGAGTCTCTTCGGGGAGTGGATCCCCTGTCGTATCAATAGCTGTAGCACCCACCACGGCGTATTTAAATTGAAATTGATGATTGAATTCTACCGCAATGGCGTTCAAGACTTTTATAGATTGTTTGGTAACTTCAGGACCTATGCCGTCCCCTGGAAGTACCGCGATTTTTAATTTCATATTAATAATTTTTTTGTGCCTCAAAGGCTTCAATTTGTTCTTTTTTACTCAATAGAAAGTCAATGTCGTCGTATCCATTGATCATGCATGTTTTTTTATAGGGATCAATTTCAAAGTTTTCAGAAAGCGAACTTTCATAAACTGAAATTGTTTGATCTTTTAAATTAACGGTAAGCAAGGTAGCGGGGTTCTTTTCCAGTTGTTTAAATAACTCCATGAGAAATTCCTTAGAAACCTGTACCGGTAATAGGCCATTATTTAGTGCGTTTCCTTTAAAGATATCTGCAAAAAAACTGGATACAATTACCTTGAACCCAAAGCCCGTTAATGCCCAAGCAGCGTGTTCACGACTGGAGCCGCATCCAAAATTATCTCCTGCAACTAGGATCTTGCCCGAATAGTTTGGGTTGTTCAAAATAAACTCGTTATTCAAACTGTTGTCTTTTTGATACCGCCAATCCCTAAATACATTATCGCCAAACCCTTGTTTATCTGTGGCCTTCAGGAAACGTGCCGGAATAATTTGATCGGTATCTACATTCTCAATATTTAACGGAATGGCCGTTGAGCGAAGTGTTACGAACTTTTCCATGTTAGTTGAGGTGTTGAGTGATGTCGATAATTTTTCCTTCAATGGCTGTGGCGGCAGCGACTAACGGACTCGCCAAAAGGGTTCTAGCTCCTTGACCTTGACGTCCTTCAAAGTTTCTATTTGAGGTCGATACACAATAGGCACCTTGCGGAATTTTATCGTCGTTCATGGCAAGGCACGCTGAACACCCTGGCTGTCGAAGTTGAAAACCGGCTTCTTCAAAGATGGCCTTCAATCCTTCGTTTTCTATTTGTGCCTCCACTTGTTTGCTTCCGGGAACCAACCATGCGGTAACATTGCTCGCTTTTTGTTTTCCTTTTACATATTCAGCAGCCACTCGAAAATCTTCAATACGAGAATTGGTACAACTTCCAATAAAAACATAATTAATAGGCTGGTCGAGCATGCTCTGGCCTCCTTCAAGTCCCATATACGCTAATGATTTTTTAAACGAGGCATCCTCAAGATTGGGGATATTCTGTGTGATTTTCACGCCCATTCCCGGGTTTGTTCCATAGGTGATCATGGGTTCGATGTTGGCAGCATCAAAAACATATTCCTTATCAAAAACGGCATCTTTATCTGTTGGAAGGGTTTTCCAATAGGCTGCTTTTTTCTCAAAATCTTCACCTTTTGGGGCAAATTCTTTGGCTTTAACATAGGAAAAAGTGGTTTCATCCGGAGCAATCATACCGCCTCGAGCACCCATTTCTATACTCATGTTACATACCGTCATACGACCTTCCATGCTCATGTTTTTGAAGACATCTCCGGCATATTCACAGAAATAACCCGTACCTGCGTTGGTGCCTATTTCTGAAATAATATACAGAATAACGTCTTTCGGTAAGACCCCTTTTTTGAGTGTTCCATTGACTGTGACTCGCAGGGATTTTGGTTTTGAGAGTAATAAACACTGACTTGCAAATACTTGGGCTACCTGACTTGTTCCAATACCAAAAGCAATGGCGCCAAAGGCTCCATGTGTGGAGGTATGACTATCACCACAAACAATGGTCATTCCGGGCTGGGTGATGCCTAATTCCGGGGCCATCACATGGACAATTCCGTTGTACTTGTGTCCCAATTCATATAAAGTGATTCCGTTTTTAGAGCAATTCTCGGAAAGCTGTTGCAACTGATTTCGAGAGAGGGCATCCTTGACCGGAAGGTGTTGATTGAGTGTTGGCGTATTATGGTCGGCCGTGGCAACAATTTGTTTCGGGCGAAAAATCGGAATGGAGCGATCTTCAAGTTCTTTAAAAGCTTGAGGACTCGTAACTTCATGAATAAGATGTTGGTCGATGTATAATACTTGAGGTCCGTTGTCTATGGTGTCTACGACATGAGCGTCCCAGACCTTGTCGAATAAGGTTTTTCCCATTAAGCAGAAATAATTTGTGGGTATACGGCACTCGTTACAATAATCTCGTGGATATCGTTGTCGTCCACTTCTTTTTTCGTGTCGGCAAATAGGAGGAAACTCGCATAAACTTCATCCAATTGAAGTTTCGTTAATTCGTAGCCTATGTTTTTGGCTCGATAAGCCAACGCTGCTCTTCCGCTACGCGCTGTAAGGATAATGGCAGAATCGGTCACGCCTACTTCTTTAGGATCAATAATTTCGTAGGTTTCACGGTTTTTAATCATACCATCTTGGTGAATTCCTGAACTGTGAGCAAAGGCATTCGAACCCACAATGGCCTTGTTTGGTTGTGTATAAACCCCCATGTGGTTTGAAACCAGTTGACTCGTTTTATAGATTTCTTTTGAATTGATGTGCGTATCAAGGTTTAGATAAGGATGTTGTTTTAAAATCATCACAACCTCCTCCAAGGCGGTATTTCCAGCGCGTTCACCAACTCCATTGATTGTGCACTCTATTTGTCTCGCGCCATTGATCACCCCTTCGATTGAATTTGCCGTGGCCAACCCTAAGTCGTTATGACAATGGCACGAAAGGATCGCTTTTTCAATCCCTTTCACATGTTCCATTAAATATTTTATTTTGGCGCCATATTCACTTGGTAGACAATATCCGGTAGTATCTGGAATGTTCAGAACCGTGGCTCCTGCTTTAATGGCGGCTTCACAAACTCTTGCTAGGTATTCGTTATCCGTTCTTCCGGCATCTTCAGCATAAAACTCCACATCTTCTACAAAGGATTTCGCATAGCGAACAGCATCGTAAGCACGAACGAGAATTTCTTCTCGCGTACTATTGAATTTGTATTTGATATGTGAATCTGAAGTGCCAATTCCGGTATGAATCCTAGGTCTTTTAGCTCCCTTCAGCGCCTCTGCCGCAACTTCAATATCTTTTTGCACAGCTCTTGTCAAACCACAAACGGTGACGTGTTTTACTGTTTCTGAAATGGCCTTTACCGATTTGAAATCACCGGGGCTGGATATCGGAAATCCTGCTTCAATCACATCGACCCCCAATTTTTCCAGTTGCCTGGCGATTATGAGTTTTTGTTCGGTGTTTAATTTGCATCCGGGAACTTGCTCACCGTCACGTAAGGTCGTATCGAAAATTTGAATTTGGGAATTTGACATTTCTTCAGAATAAAGTTTGAATATTGCAGGACGAATGTATACTTTGGACAGTTGAAATGCCTCAATTATTAGGAGGTTATTACGGTGTTGAAATTGCAGGTTGTATTTTTAAAATATTAATAATCAAATACTTAAATAAGTTTCTTGTCTGATGCCCAAGGTTCAAAAAGATAATGTATTCGATTTGGTGAAATCCTTATCTAAATCAGAAAAGCGACAATTTCGATTGTACGCAGGAAGGCTTGGAGTGAATGAGGAAGCTAAATTTATGGCTCTTTTTGATATTTTGGAGAAACTGTCTGACTATGATGAAGATGAAATATTAAAGTTTAAGGGAATTAAGAAAAAACAGCTCTCCAACTTAAAAGCCCATTTGTACAAGCAAATATTAATTAGCCTTCGTTTAAATCCAATTCACCAGAATGTTCGCTTGCAAATTCGTGAGCAATTAGATTTTGCAACCATTTTATATCATAAAGGGCTTTATAACCAAAGTTTAAAGATTTTGGATAAGGTTAAAGCTTTGGCTTTACTCAATGAAGAAAAGAACATGGCCTACGAAATTATTGAGTTGGAAAAAGTAATCGAATCGCAATACATTACTCGGAGCATTAGCAATCGTGCCGATGAACTCACTATAGAAGCAAAAAATATAAGTAAGTTAAATGTCATAGCGAGTAAACTCTCTAATTTGTCATTGCAATTGTATGGGATCTTTCTTAAAAAAGGCTATGTTAAAAATGATGAGGAATACCAGGTAATTACAAAATATTTTAAAGCTAGATTGCCTAAAATTAAAATAGGAGAAATAGGTTTTAGGGAAAAGCTTTGGTGGTACAATGCGCATTTGTGGTATAGTTTCTTAGTGCAGGATTTTTTATCCTGTTATCGTTATGCTCTTAAGTGGACCGATTTGTTTCATAACAATCCAAACATGATTGTATTGAATCCAATTTTCTTCTTGCGAGGAGAGCAATATTTATTGGAGGCCCTGTTCTTTATTGGTGATATTCAGCGATTTCGTGAGTCGCTTTCAAAGTTAGAGGCTATAGTAAACAGAAACGATTTCCCGGTTCGGGAGAATGTTCAGAGTTTGGCATTTTTATACCGTTATTCCCATAAATTGAATTTACATTTTATGGAGGGGACCTTTGAAGAAGGAACTCACTTAGTTCCAGAAGTAATTAAAGGGATCAAGACTTATGAAAATAAGATTGATGAGCATCACATCATGATCTTTTATTACAAAATTGCGTGTTTGTATTTTGGGATGGGCGATAACAAACAGTGCATCGCATATCTCGATAAAATTATTTCAAATAAATCGTTAGAGATGCGTGAGGACTTGCTCTGCTACTCGCGTATTCTCAATTTAGTAGCTCATTATGAAGCGGGGGAAGATTATCATTTGGAACGCTTAATAAAAAGCACCTACAAGTTCCTTCTCAAAATGGAAGATTTGTATCAAGTGCAAAAAGAAATGATCAAATTCTTGAAAAATTTAGGGGATATATTTCCTCATGAAATTAAAAATGAATTTAAAAAGTTACATGCTAAATTGAAGGAATTGGAGAGTGACCCTTATGAACGACGAAGCTTCCTGTACCTTGACATTCTCACCTGGTTGGAGAGCAATATTGAAGGTCGTTCCATCCCTGAAATAATTCAAGTTAAGGCTGGGGCTAAAAAAGAAATTTTAAAAAAACATTAGGAATATTAAATTTTGTTTTCAAATATTTGCACTCACAAAGTTCAAAAACTTACTGAAATGTTATCAAGAAAGGTGGAGGGATTAGACCCTTTGAAGCCTTAGCAACCCTTAACTCCAGTTAAGAAGGTGCTACATTCTACACCACAGTTTTGTGGATGATAGATAACAACGAACCAATTTCATTCAGGAATTGGTAGTTACAATTTCTTAATAACATTTTTCTGTAAATACGTCGCGAGACGCATTTGAATTTTTTGTTTTAATCCATTTATTAACTCAAAAAAACAAGAAAAATGAGTGCAACAAAAATTATCCATTCAGTACCAAGTGATCCATTAACCGGTGCAATTTCAGTACCCGTGTATCAAACCTCCACCTTCATCCAAGATGCCCCCGGAGTGAACAAAGGGTTCGATTATGCACGATCCAACAACCCAACGCGAAAGGTCCTAGAGGATCTGGTTGCAAAATTAGAAAACGGACATGCAGGATTTGCATTTTCAACCGGACTCGCAGCCATCGATGCAGTTTTAAAACAGTTGTCTTCCGGCGATGAGATTCTGGCCGTGGACGATATCTACGGGGGTGCTTATCGATTGTTTACCCATGTCTATGAAAAATTAGGGATTTCGGTAAATTATGTCGATACCACTGATATTGACAATGTAGCGCAGGCGGTAACCTCTAAAACTAAATTGATTTGGATTGAATCGCCTACAAATCCAACCTTAAAAGTGTCGGATATCGAAGGGATTTCCAAAATAGCGAAGAGCATTGGAGCCTATTTGGTAGTTGACAATACTTTCGCTTCTCCCATAGCACAAAACCCAATCGATTTGGGCGCCGATTTTGTGATCCACAGTGGAACCAAGTACATTGGTGGGCATTCAGATTTGGTTGCCGGACTTGTGGTAACCAAAAATCAGGAGTTATCCGAAAAAATTAAATTCATTCAAAACGCTTCAGGAGGTGTATTAGGACCATGGGATTGCTTTCTGACCATTCGAGGAATTGAAACGCTCGATTTAAGATACCGCAAACAGTGCGAGAATGCATTGAAGGTAGCTTTGTTCTTAGAGCAACACGAAGCTGTAAGCGAAGTATTCTATCCTGGATTGGAAGGTCATAAGAACCATGAGATTGCCAAAAAACAACAAAACGGATTGTTTGGAGGCGTAGTTTCATTTAGTTTGAAAACCGATACCCAAGACGCGGCCAACGAGTTTGTGACAAGTACAGAATATTTTAAGTTGGCCGAAAGTTTAGGAGGAGTAAAAAGTTTGCTTTGCCATCCGGCTCAAATGACTCATGCTTCGATTCCAAGAGAGAAAAGATTGCAGGCGGGGATTAAAGATTCGCTCATTCGCTTGTCATGCGGGATTGAGGAATACCAAGACTTGATCAACGATTTAGCCAATGCCTTCGAGAAAGTTCAACAAGGGGAATTTGTAAACGCCATTTAATCGTTAGTTTAATGAGCACAGCAATAGCAGAACAGGAAGTATCCCTTATTAATTTGGGAACACTGAAACGAAAGAAAATTAACATTGCATTATTTGGAAAAGGGAACGTAGGTTCCGTTCTAATTGATCAGGTGTTAAGTAGAAAAGCAGAAATCGCGCAACGCAGGGATTTGGATATACAAATTTTTAGCATTGCCGATTCTAAAAAAGTGTATTTAGGAAACGGACTTCATACCAATTGGAGAGACCAATTCCTCAATGGAGGCGAAAGTTATCAAGTAGAAAAGGTAATTGCATTCGCCAAGGCTCAAAACCTACAAAACTTGATTGCGATCGACAATACGGCTTCTTCCCAATTTGTGGAGTATTATCCAGAATTGGTGAAAAATGGTTTTCATTTAATTTCATCAAATAAGATAGCCAACACAAAGGATTTGGATTTTTATTCAGAATTGCGACACGTATTGAGTCAAAATAAAAAGGAATACCTTTATGAAACCAATGTAGGTGCGGGACTTCCGTTAATTGATACCATTAAGTTATTACATCTTTCAGGAGAAAATATCACGCGTATTCGAGGGGTGTTCTCCGGCTCATTGAGTTATATCTTTAACACTTTTTCGGAACAACCTACCGCCTTTAGTGAGGTGGTTTTAAAAGCAAAAGAGCTTGGCTATACCGAGCCTGATCCAAGAGAAGATTTGGGAGGTAAGGATGTCGCGAGAAAACTACTTATCTTAGCAAGAGAATTGGACCTTACAAATGAGTTGGAAGATGTTTCAATCGAGAATTTAATTCCAAAGGAATTACGAAAAGTAAATCAGGTGGAATTTTTAGAAAGAGTTTCAGCGTTGGATATTCCTTTTCAAATTAAAAAGAAAAATTTAGGGCCTAATGAAGTGTTGCGCTATGTAGCGGATTTAAAAGGAGATTTGATGAAGGAAGACGGGGGGTTGTTATCAGTTCGATTAGAGCGAGTTTCAAAAAACAGTGTGTTAGGCCAGCTAAAGGGAAGTGACTCCTTGTTTGAGATTTATACCGAGAGTTATGGTTCAAACCCCATTGTAATACAAGGAGCCGGAGCGGGAGCCTCGGTAACTGCCAGAGGAGTTTTTGGAGATATTTTACGATTAAGTGATAAAATAAATTAGCCTATGAAAGTGACCTTAGACCGAATAAACGATGATTTCCTTTTCGAAGGAAAAGGTCCAAATAACGTAACTGTCCTGATTGACAATAAATCGGAAGAAACGGTAAAGGGAGCTAGTCCGATGGAATTATTGCTCATGGCCGTTGGTGGATGTAATGCCATTGATATTATCTATGTTTTGAAAAAACAACGACAAGTTGTCGAGGGGTATCGAGTAGAGGTAGAAGGAACTAGGGCGGAAGTTAGGCAAGCAAAACCTTTCGAATCCATACATGTAAAAGTATTCTTGGAAGGGCCCATTGCCCCTGAAAAAGCATTACGAGCAGCCTCTTTGAGTTTTGAAAAATATTGTTCTGTGTCCATTACCTTGGAGAAATCTGTAAAGATTACTTATGAGATTCTGCTAAACGGAACAAGAATTTAACTAACTTTAAACTATGCTTTCAAGAAAAACAAAATACGGTTTAAAGGCTTTGAGCTATTTGGCGCGTCGTGAAAATGACGAGCCTGTTCAAATTTCTACAATATCTGAAGCGGAAAACATATCCCAAAAATTTCTCGAGAGCATCTTATTGTCGCTAAGAAAAGCGGGCTACCTAGGTTCAAAAAAAGGCAAAGGAGGTGGCTACTATTTACTGGAACGTACAAGAAGCACTCCCATTGCTGCCTTTTATAGAATCTTAGAAGGTCCCATTGCTATGGTTCCCTGTGTGAGTTTAAACTTTTATGAACGGTGTAATGATTGTCCGGATGAAAGTACCTGTGATGTACATAGCCTTATGATTCAAGTACGAGATAATACGCTATCCATTTTAGAAAAAACCACTTTGGAAGAATTTGTTCAAAATCCTTCTTAGGGTTTCATAACAATTTTATTGTGCTTACATTTGCAAAGTCTATTAATCCGATAGGATAAATATAATGAGTAAGATTTCTTCAGAAAAATTAGCGCTTTTTAATGAGAATGTTCGCTTTGAAGACCCCGCTGAAATTATATCCTTTGCGCTGGAGGGTGCTGCAAACCCAATCGTTTCCACAAGTTTTGGTCCCTATTCTGCTGCGCTATTGCATGCCTGTACGCAGGTCATGCCCGATATTCAAGTAATCTGGTGCGATACAGGGTACAATACGGAAGCTACCTATCGACATGCCTATTATTTGATGAATCGATTTCAACTCAACATTGAAATTTTCACACCGGAATATACCACTGCTTTTATCGATAGCACCCTTGGGCATCCAAGACTGGGCGACCCCAGACATTCGTTATTTTCTAAAATTGTAAAATTGGATCCGTTTGATCGTGCTTTGGAAAAATACCAACCCGATGTGTGGTTTACCAATGTTAGAAACCATCAAACAACCTTAAGAAATAGTCTGGATGTATTTAGTTTAAGTAAAGAAGGAATTTTGAAGGTGAGTCCGTTCTATTACTTCAACAATGAAGCGATTGAATCGTATTTGAAAAAACATCAGTTGCCGTTAGAAGCAGATTATTTTGACCCGGTGAAGGCCTTGGAACATCGCGAATGTGGAATTCATTTAAAACATTAAAATTATAAAGCAAGAAATTGGTAAAGACATTTTTATGCCTTTTCTTTGCATCAGTTCATTAACTTTTTGAAAGCGTTATCAAGAAAGGTGGAGGGATTAGACCCTTTGAAGCCTTAGCAACCCTTTGTTCAACAAAGAAGGTGCTACATTCTATCCGTAAAACCGGAATAGATAACAACCCATTAACTTCCTCCTATTTTTGGTAACACTTTTGAATGTCTATTAACCTAGACCAACATACGTATGCATCAAATTGAAAAAATACTTCGGGAGCGAATTTTAGTGCTGGATGGCGCTATGGGGACCATGCTTCAGCGATATAAATTTACGGAAACCGATTTTCGCGGGGAACGTTTTAAAGACTTTCATAAACCCGTGCAAGGGAATAACGACTTATTATCGTTAACCCAACCCGACGCTATTGCCGAAGTACATCGCAAATACTTTGCTGCCGGGGCCGATATTGTTGAAACAAACACTTTTTCCGGAACCACCATTGCCATGGCCGACTACGACATGGAAGATTTGGTATACGAACTTAACTTCGAATCGGCCAGAATTGCAAAAAAAGTGGCTCAAGAATTTACATTGGCAGAACCGAACAAACCTCGATTTGTGGCAGGCGCCATTGGACCTACCAACAAAACGGCAAGTCTTTCCCCCGATGTGAATAACCCTGGATACCGTGCCATTTCCTTCAATCAACTTCGAATTGCTTATAAACAACAAGCAGAAGCACTGATCGATGGGGGAGCCGATCTACTTTTGGTAGAAACCGTGTTCGATACTCTTAATGCAAAAGCAGCACTCTTTGCCATCGAAGAACTAAAAGAAGAACGCAACCTTGATATCCCAGTCATGATTAGCGGCACCATTACCGACGCCTCGGGTAGAACGCTTTCCGGTCAAACGGCAGAGGCTTTTCTTATTTCCGTTGCACATGTTCCTTTACTAAGTGTAGGTTTTAACTGCGCATTAGGAGCAAAACAATTAGCGCCACATTTGGAAGTGGTCGCACATCGCACCGAACTTGCCATTTCAGCCTATCCGAATGCGGGTCTGCCAAATGCCTTTGGAGCCTATGATGAGACACCGAATCAGATGGCACAGCAAATTGAGGAATACCTTGAAAAGAATTTGGTAAACATCATTGGTGGTTGCTGCGGAACAACCCCCGAACATATCAAAGCGATTGCAAACTTAGCTTCAAAATATTCTCCGCGTACATTACCATCAAATACTGTGGCATTATGATTCCATCAAGACAAGATTTATTGGATTCGCATTCACGTGTAAGGCCAATGGTGCATAGAACGCCGGTGCTTACTTCAGAGTACCTAAATAATCTCACGGGAGCTGCGCTTTATTTCAAGTGCGAGAACTTTCAAAAGATGGGAGCCTTTAAAATGAGAGGTGCTCTTAATGCCATTCAATGTTTGGATGAAGATCAAAAGAGAAAAGGAGTTGTTACCCATTCCTCGGGAAATTTTGGACAAGCGGTTGCTTTGGCTGCAAAAAATCTTGGAATAAAGGCATTTATTGTCATGCCTGAAAATGCACCAAAGGTAAAAGTAGCGGCAGTTGAGCATTATGGCGGCATTGTAATTATGTGTGAATCGACCATCAGTGCTCGAGAAAAAACTGCTCAGCAAATTATAAATACGGAAGGTGCGACTTTTTTACATCCTTCAAACGATCTAAATGTAATTCTTGGAAATGCTACTGCCACAGTAGAGTTTTTACAAGAACATCCCGATTTGAATGTGATCCTATCTCCCGTTGGAGGTGGTGGGCTTTTGGCAGGAACCTCCTTAGCCGCCCATTATTTTGGTAACCATTGCAGTACTATGGGTGCCGAACCTCAGGAAGTGAACGATGCTTTTAGATCCCTAAAATCGGGAGTGATAGAGAATAATGAGACCACTGCTACAGTGGCCGACGGTCTCCGAACGCAGTTAGGTGATCAGAATTTTCCAATTATCAAAGAATTGGTCGATCGTATTATTTGTGTGGAGGAAGAGGAGATTGTTGCGGCTATGCAACTTATTTGGGAACGTATGAAAATTGTGGTAGAAGCCTCCAGCGCAGTCGCCTTAGCAGCAGTACTAAAAGAAAAAGAAATGTTTAAAAATAAAAAGGTGGGCATCCTCATTTCAGGGGGAAATGTCGACCTTCAAAATTTACCTTTTTAGCCCTATGGAATCAACGAAGAGGTATTTAAAATTATCCGGTCTTGAGCCATTGATCATTACGCCCGAAAGTAATTTTATCAATGTTGGTGAACGAACCAATGTGGCGGGTTCACGAAAGTTCCTTCGCCTGATCAAGGAGGATAGGTTTGACGAAGCATTGGCGATTGCAAGGCACCAAGTTGAAGGGGGTGCGCAGATTATCGACGTGAATATGGACGATGGCCTTATTGATGGAAAAGAAGCCATGGTGAAGTTTCTTAACCTAATTGTCGCCGAACCCGATATTTCCAGAGTTCCCATCATGATCGACAGTTCGAAGTGGGAAATCATTGAAGCAGGGCTGCAAGTAGTTCAAGGGAAGTGTGTGGTGAATTCCATTAGTTTAAAGGAAGGGGAAGCCCAGTTTCTAGAGCAAGCCAAAAAGATTAAGCGTTATGGAGCGGCTGTGATAATAATGGCCTTTGATGAAGTGGGTCAAGCTGATACTTATGAACGTCGGATAGAAATTGCCGAACGTTCTTACCGATTGCTGGTCGACAAGCTTCAATTTCCTCCTGAGGACATCATTTTCGATTTGAATATTTTTCCTGTGGCAACAGGCATGGACGAACACCGAAGAAATGCACTCGACTTTATTGAAGGTACCCGATGGGTTCGTGATAATTTACCTCATGCTAATGTAAGTGGCGGTGTGAGTAATGTGTCGTTTAGCTTCAGAGGAAACGATGTGGTAAGAGAAGCAATGCATTCGGTATTTTTATACCATGCCATCCAAGCAGGAATGAACATAGGTATTGTGAATCCTGCGATGTTAGAAGTATACGACAATATTCCGAAGGATTTGTTGGAACATGTTGAAGACGTCATTCTAGATCGGCGTGAAGATGCCACAGAGCGTTTGTTGGAATTAGCACAAACGGTGAAGGGTACCAAAGAAGAAAAGCAACAAGATTTATCGTGGCGAGAAGAACCGCTTCAAGATCGCATCACTCGATCGCTGGTGAAAGGAATCGATGCCTATATCGAAACCGACATGGAAGAAGCACGCCAGAGTGTGGTGCGCCCTATTGAAGTGATTGAAGGTCATCTCATGATTGGTATGAATGTAGTGGGGGATCTTTTCGGAAGTGGTAAAATGTTCCTACCACAAGTAGTAAAAAGCGCCCGTGTGATGAAAAAAGTGGTAGCCTATTTGCTGCCTTTTATTGAAGCGGAAAAAGACCATGTCTCATCTTCCAACGGAA